>JBPCQG010000135.1:0-11416 GCA_050998315.1 Chitinophagaceae bacterium | reverse complement strand
TTTGCAGCATCCCCCCGGATGATCAATACATTATCAATTCCCAAAAAATCAAGATCGATCAATGCATTCTCTGTTTCCTGCTTGCTAAAGCCTCCACATATCAGGTGCGGCACCGCATCTACTTTATAATGATTCATTATGGCTGCGCAAATACCAACGGTGCCTGGTCTCTTTCTTATCTCCACTTTATCAAATGTACCATCAGCTTTTTTCTTAAAAACCTGTTCGCTGCGGTGATATGTTACGTTTATGAATGCCGGTTTAAATTCCATTAGCGGGTCAAGATGATCGTATATAGAATTAATGGTTTTACCCTTTAGCGGTGGCAATATCTCAAAAGATATTACTGTATCTTTTGCCTCTTTTATGTGATCAGTTACTTTCATTATTTTTTAATAGGTGCAAACATACTCAAGTGCTGGTTAAACACAAACTTGTTAAACTAAACTTTATGAGCCTCACTTATATTATTTTTGGATAAATACAGTTTTTTGAATCAAACCATTTACGCAAAGGATATTGTAAAGCACTATGGAAAGCGTGCTGTTGTAAATCATGTATCATTTCATGTTGAACAGGGAGAAATTGTAGGCTTGCTTGGCCCTAATGGTGCAGGCAAAACAACATCCTTTTACCAGGTAGTGGGTTTAATTCGGCCTGATGAAGGGCATATTTTTTTAAATGATCTTAATATCACTAAACTACCCATGTATAAAAGAGCGAAAATGGGCATTGGTTATTTACCGCAGGAGGCAAGTGTTTTTCGAAAGCTTAGCGTTGAAGATAATATTGCAGCTGTTTTGGAAATGAGTAAGTATACTAAAAGACAGCAAAGGGAAAAGTTAGAATTACTAATAAATGAATTAAGATTAAGCCATGTTCGCAAAAGTAATGGTGATGTACTAAGCGGTGGTGAAAGGAGAAGAACAGAGATAGCAAGAGCGCTGGCTGTTGATCCTAAATTTATTTTACTTGATGAGCCGTTTGCAGGTATTGATCCAATTGCTGTTGAGGATATTCAATCTATAGTAAATAAATTAAAATTTAAGAACATCGGAATTCTTATCACTGATCACAATGTAAATGAAACCTTATCTATCTGTGACCGGGCATATCTTTTAATAGAAGGAAAAATTTTTAAACACGGTACGGCAGAAGAGCTTGCAGATGATGAACATGTAAGAAGATTATACCTCGGAAGAAATTTTGAACTAAAGCGCAAGGATTTTTTACAGGCATAGAAGTTACTCAAGCCATTAAGTCAATGGGTTTAAGATCTTACAAATGACGTACTGGCCATTAACTTAATGACTAAATTCAAACGGTTACTAATCAAAAATATTCTTCATATATCCCAATCATTATCTATTTTGCCTATACATGAAGCTGCTTAGCCCCGCCATATCACGTTTAGCACGTTTAAGATTATGGCGTATTGATAATTGGGTAGGCAATCCCATCTCAGCTCAGCGTGAAGTTTTACAGCACTTAATTACATCAGCACAATACACAGAATTCGGACGTAAGTACGATTTTGAAAAATTATTCTCTATAAAAGAATACAAAAAAAATGTTCCCATTCATGAGTACGATAATATTAAACCTTACATCCTTCGCATGATGAATGGAGAAGAAAATATTTTGTGGAACACTCCTGTAAACTGGTTTGCAAAAAGCAGTGGCACAACTTCAGATAAAAGTAAATTTATACCCATAGGTGATGAAAGCCTCACGGATAACCACTTTAAGGCATCCAAAGATGTGCTGACAAATTATTATAATAATTTTCCTGAAAGCGATTTGCTTACCGGAAAAAGTTTAGTAGTAGGTGGTAGCCACCAGGTTCACCAGGTA
This sequence comes from Chitinophagaceae bacterium, assembly GCA_050998315.1. Classification (GTDB taxonomy): domain Bacteria; phylum Bacteroidota; class Bacteroidia; order Chitinophagales; family Chitinophagaceae; genus Ginsengibacter. The sequence goes on along the minus strand of JBPCQG010000135.1, from coordinate 9,562 downwards.
AATGAAGATATTCATTATGGTGATCTAAGTGCCGTACTCATGCAGAACACTCCCTTTTGGGGACATTGGATCCGCACTCCTGAATTAAGTATTGCATTGCTGGATGAATGGGAAAATAAAATCGAAAAGCTTGCGCAGATCACACTAAATGAAAATGTTACTTCTCTCGCGGGGGTGCCCACCTGGACTATAGTTTTAATAAAAAGAATTTTAGAACTATCGGGAAAACAATATTTAAAAGAAGTGTGGCCTAACCTTGAATTATATATTCATGGAGGTGTTTCGTTTGTGCCTTACCGGGAACAAATGGATAGATTAATTGGTAAGCCCATAAACTATCTTGAAATATATAATGCCAGCGAAGGTTTTATTGCAGGTCAGGATAAACTTAATGAAGATGGTTTGCTTTTATTCACCGCTCATGGAATTTTTTATGAGTTTATGACCGTTGAAGAATACGGAAAAGACGATCCCCGAACGATCGGTTTAGAAGATGTTGTATTAAACAAAAGTTATGCGTTGGTGATAAGTACCAACGGAGGTTTGTGGAGATATTTAATAGGAGACACAATTCAATTTACATCGCTATTGCCTTACAAAATAAAAGTTACCGGCAGGCTTAAGCATTATATAAATGCATTCGGCGAAGAATTGATAGTTGATAATTCTGATAATGCTATTGCAATTGCTTCAGAGAAAACCGCAACAATAGTTACTGATTACACAGCAGCCCCCGTGTATTTTAGTGATGACAGCAATGGCGCCCATGAATGGCTTATTGAATTTGATAAAGCTCCTGATGATCTTAATAATTTTACTTTTGAATTGGACAATGCATTAAAATCTATCAATAGCGATTACGAAGCAAAGCGACATAAAAATATTGCACTTCGTATGCCCATAGTTATTGCAGTAAAAAAAGGCACTTTTAATGAATGGCTACGGAGTAAAGGAAAACTTGGCGGTCAGCATAAAGTACCAAGGCTAAGTAATGAAAGAACATTGCTGGAGGAAATAAAAAAAATACTTTTGCCTTAATATGACAAGGAAAGAGGAAATAAAATCAATGATAAAAAATGCAGTATCAGCCCATCTTACGGGTAATTACAATGTTTTTTTATTTGGTTCACAAGCTGGATTACAAGATTTACAAAGGGCTGATATAGATGTTGGTATTGATGCAGGAAGACCACTTACACTGCGTGAAGAAAGCCTTATATGGAACGGTTTAGAAGAGCTTCCAACACTTTATAAATTTGATTTGGTGGATTTTGCCAAGGTTGATCCTGAATTTAGAAAAGTTGCATTAAACAAAATTGAAAATTTATAAATGTATTTAGAACAAAAAATTGTCCAGTATAAAAAGGCTATTACTAATCTTGAAGAAGTATTGAAAATGGATTTTGACGAAATTATAAGAGACAGCGCAATACAACGCTTTGAAATATGTTATGAAATAGCTTGGAAGGCAATGAAGCAAACATTATTATTTAAAGGATCAGATGCAGGAAATTCCCCCCGTGATATTTTTAAAAATGCCTTCAAGCTATCATTAATCAGAGATGAAAACATCTGGCTGGATATTTTAATAAAGCGGAATTTATCTACGCATACCTATAGTGAAGAATTAGCAAATTCATTGTATCAAAAATTGCCTGAATTTTTATCGGAAATGAAATACACTTTGCAAAAAATACAAACTGAAACAGGTATATGAAACTTCTTGAAAATAAAGTAGCGATAGTAACTGGTGCCAGTCGTGGTATTGGTGAAGGCATTGCATTAAAACTTGCAGAGCATGGTGCACATATTGCTTTCACTTATTTAAGCAGCGATGATAAAGCAAAAGCCCTTGAAGAAAGATTACAATCGCTTGGCATAAAAGCAAAAGCCTACAAAAGCAATGCTGCTATTTATGATTATGCTGAATCAACAGTAAATGATGTTATAAAAGAATTTGGCGGTGTAGATATTTGCGTGAATAATGCAGGAATTTCAAAGGATAATTTATTGTTGCGGATGACACCCGAACAATGGGATGAGGTGATAACAACCAACTTAAAAAGTGTATTCAACATGACCAAGCAGGTTATCCGTCCCATGATGAAAGCAAGAAAGGGAAGTATAATAAATATGAGCTCAATTGTGGGTATGAAGGGAAACGCAGGACAGAGCAGCTATGCAGCAAGTAAAGCAGGCATCATTGGTTTTACAAAATCAATTGCTGCCGAACTGGGAAGCCGGAATGTAAGATGCAATGCAATTGCCCCAGGCTTTGTAGAAACTGATATGACAAGCTATCTAAAGGAAGGCGAAGGTGCGGATAAATATAAAGCCAATATTCCTTTAGGAAGATTTGGAACCGCTGAAGATATTGCGAATGTTGCTTTATTTTTAGCAAGTGATATGAGCAACTATGTTACCGGGCAAACGATTAGTGTTTGTGGTGGGTTGAATATGTAACCCTCTAAATCTCCCTAAAGGGATACTTTGTTAGGCTAAAATTTTTTAAATTCTTTTTGATGCTCAAGGGTATGCCGATAAAGTGATTGCGAAATCCCGAAATTTCGGGACTATGGAATATTAATGCTAGAATTAAGTAGAACTACCACGCAAAAATCTCATAATGGGTAAGGTTCTTAGCTTTTTAATATCTCTTTACAATAATTTTTATTTGGCATCGTTGTACAATTATAATATCCATTTATATGAATATAAATACCCCGAGCCGTAACCTGATCGTAAGAATTATCCAAAACTTCTTTACTAAACTTTCACAGCATCCGGAGTTTTATAATACAAGGCACAGCAAAAAAATGCACAGAAACAACAGGCATAAAGATATGGGATGGTAAACCTGGTATATAAAAGATGACTTATAAAGCTTACTGAATCTCAACCTAAAAAAATTGCCCGTATAAAATATTTTATTATTTTAGATGGCATTTTGAGAAAAAGTATCTTTTAAACCTTTTAAACCCAAAACAAATGCTTAGCTTTTTTAAATTTATTTCGAAGATGCTGATGCCGTATTTTGTATCTGATTCTGAATTAGAATTCAGAAGACTTAAAGATTTTATTACCGGTTGATTAACTGAAAAGGTATTCGACATCTTCTTTGCTCAGGCTCTTCACAAAAGAAGTATCATCTGCAATTAGTTCTTTGGCAAGTATTCTTTTGCGCTCCTGAAGTTGTAGTATCTTATCTTCAATCGTGTCCTTACAAATCATTCTGTAAGCAAAAATATTTTTGGTTTGCCCTATACGGTGTGTACGGTCAATTGCCTGTTGTTCTACTGCGGGGTTCCACCATGGATCAACAATGTATACATAATCTGCTGCCGTTAAATTTAATCCCACACCGCCTGCTTTTAAAGAAATAAGAAATACACGGCATTCATCATTTTCCTGGAAATTTTCAATTGCCCGCTGCCTTTCAGGAGGGGAAGTGCTGCCATCAAAATATTCAAATACCACATTATTTTCCTTCAGCTTTTCTTTTATCAATGCCAGCATACCCAAAAATTGTGAAAATATCAATGCCTTATGTTCGCCAATGTTCTCTGTTATTTCCCTGGTAAGTTCATCAAGCTTAATTGAATGATTCGCATATTTTTCTTCCTCATTTAATATCGCCGGGCTGTCACATATCTGCCGCAACTTCATCAAACCCTGCAATATGGTAAGCTGAGATCTGTCAATTCCCTGTTCATCAATAACTCCAAGTATCTTATCTCTATAAGCATTGCGGTAAGCTTCATACACTTTTCTTTGTTCATCTTCCATTTCGCAAAAAAGAATTGTTTCCATCTTTTCGGGAAGATCTTTTGCCACCTGTTCCTTGGTTCTTCTTAAAATAAATGGATACAAAAGTTTTCTTAAATGATCCTTTTGTTCAGGCTCTCCAAACTTATCGATGGGTGTTGCAAATTCATTTCTAAAAAATTCCATTGAGCCCAGCAAGCCGGGATTCAGAAAATTCATTTGTGCAAAAATATCAAATGTATTATTCTGTAATGGTGTTCCGCTCATGCATAAGCGATTTTTTGCAGTAAGTAAACAGGCAGCTTTAGCTACTTTTGATCCCGGGTTTTTTATTGCCTGCGATTCATCCAATATTACATAGTCAAAAGTTATTTTTGATAATACCATTATATCGCTTCGCAGTGTGCCATAGGTAGTAATGATTATATTAGATTGTACTAATTCTTCAGTATTTCTTGTACGGATACTGCCATGATGAATACGGTAAGTTAGCTCCGGTGTAACCTTTTTTATTTCATTCTCCCAGTTATATATGAGCGTAGTAGGACAAATAACCATTGCTATTAACCCTGCATTTTCTTCTTTATAATGCCTGAGCATGGTGAGCGCCTGAACAGTTTTACCCAGCCCCATATCATCTGCCAGTATGCCTCCCCAACCTACGTCATTAAGATAATTTAGCCAGTGATAACCTGATGTTTGGTAAGGACGCAGAACATCTGCCAGTCCTTCTGGAACATTAATTTCAGGAATGCTTTTAAAATTTCTCAGGCGTTCATATTTTGCATCCAGCTCAAAAGAAAGTTCTTTTTCGTCACGCTTTTCGTATAGGTCATCTATTACACTTAAATGATATTTTGATAATCGCAGCTGGTTACTTTTTCCTTCACCCACCTTAAACAGAAGTGAATATTTTTTTATCCATTCGTCAGGCAATATTCCCAATGTGCCATCATTTAATTGTACAAACGACTGTTTATTTCCCAAGGCTTTTTTAATATCAATAATTCCGATGCGCTGGTCACCGAAAGCAAGCTCCACTTTAGCATCAAACCAATCAAGCCCGCTGCTTACATGTATGTGTGTAGATGGCTTGGCTGTATTGAAACGGAAATTTTTTAAAGCTTCAAAACCATTAACCGGTACTTTCATTTCCTTCATGGCATCCACAAATAAAAAGAACCAGTTGTTTTTTAAAACGTCCGCTCCTTTTAACACAAGGCTATTGCCATCCTGCGGACGAACGAACATCGAATGAAGACTTTCCAACTTAGCAATAAATTTTCCTTCGGCTTCCTTATTACGGTGAACAAGTAAGACTTTATCTCCTTCGGGAATAATTATAACATCTTTATCATTGGCTTTTGTTTCAAAGCCTTTATAACTGAAAAGGGGTTGAAACATAAGATAGTCACCCTTTTCAATCAACATCAATCTCACTTCAGGCTCACCCTCTTTAATTTCTTTTATCAGTGATTTATCAAATTCAACCTGGTATTCTTTAGTGAGGGGTAAAACAATTTTTTGGTATTGCTCTGCCCAATTATTTTTTGATAAAATAAACGGCTTTTTAAAATATTTTTCAGCATTCAATACGTCTTCCGGCTTTTGCCACTGGTAAAATTTATAGTTGTATAAAAATAATAAACTACTGCTCCATTCATTGTTATCCAGGTGTGTTATCTGCCCTTCAATTTTTACTGAGCAGGAGAGCTCATAATGTCCATTTTTAGCTACAATTTTAAAAACGGGAGAGAGGGCATTCTGTGACAATGATATTTCTTTGAGATTACCGGTCTTAAAATTTTTACCTTTTGATAAATAAAACACAAAAGGATTCAAAGCATTCTCTTCAAATATTTTTTTAAGTTTGGGTAGCAGGTATTCAACCATTAAAGCTTTGGTTTCTTCCGGTAATTCATCTTTCTCATCATGAATTATATTTTCCCAGAAACCACTGAATGGAGAATTGCGATCAAGATATTTATTTACTTCTGATGCCTGGAGTTTACGCACCTGTTGTATAAGTTGCTTATCCGCTTCAGAAAATATTTCTGTATTTATAAACTTGGTAAGATCTGCCTTTTCTATATTACTGATAAATTTTTTTGCATCCTCATCAGCATCTCCCTGTATAACATCTACCGAAAAAAAGGGGAACGATCTTTCGTTTGCATTAAATACAATTCCAATCTTTTTGTTTGAAGAAATTGTTTCGACTTCTGCCGGCTGTTCATTTATCCTTGCAACAACAGGTCTTAAATTAGAGGCAGGAGCTAATCGTTTTATTGACGGATCGAGGACTCTTAAAAAAGGCTTGCCCTCTTTATAAGCGAACTCAAATTTATCTTTCAGTTCTTCGTTGAGACTATAGCCATAAGCTTCCAGCAATTTATTTTTCTCTTTATCCCAATTACGGATAGAGTCAAAATAATGAGGCCCATAAGAGTTAAGCAACTGCAAAAAAAGTGTTGTTTTATGGGAGCACAAAAGGTGTTCAGTTTCATTACAAGTACAGGAAGTATCAAAGGTTTTCTCCTCATTTTTCTGAATTACCAATTTATACCTTTCAGAACCGGAATCTAACGTTGCCTCAATCTTTTCATTGCCAGCCTGTGATACATTAGCTTTTGCACCTCGTAAAATATCTTCGGCTGTTTCATAATTTTTGGGACCTGCCAACATTCTTATCATCCGCAGATCAATAAATTTCATTTTAGCAATAGTGTGCTTCTGGTTATATGCAGTTACCTGATGGCTGCCTAATAAATTCTTATCAATAAGATCCTGCAATTGAAAAAGCGCAGCAGTTTCATGACGACAGATATCACCTAAATTATAAGGACAGCTGCAACGAAGCATCAGCGTTTTAGGATCCTGATATTTTTGAATATGTACTTTATAAAATGTAGTATAACTGTCATCCCTTACCCGGAACGTTACAGAATTCATCAGATCATCATGCTCAACTAATTCTACATAACCAAATGCATGAATTTTTTTTCCACGACGGATCACTTCATCTGTTCCCGTATTATAAACGTATTTAATCAGGTGCGGTAAAGCCAAGTTAGGTCTTTAGAATTTTCACGAAACTATCGCGAGTGATTAAAAAAAGGGCAATTGGCAAAAGTAACTCAAATTTTTGTCCGATAGCTATCGGGATTCAATTTGTAGTTGAAGTTTGTTGAGAAATTTTATGCCGATATTTATCGGGATGAAAGCAATATCGTTATTGCAGCCATGGGCAACTTTGGTTGTTATGGGTGTAAAAACAATTGAAACAAGAAGCTGGGCTACGCAACACCGTGGTGCTATTTTAATACATGCAAGCCAGGGCAAAGCAGGAAGCATATTTGCATATGAGTCTCCTTTTAAAAAATATATCCCTGATTTTAAAAAATTACCGTTTGGAGCCATAGTAGGGCAAGCTTCTATTACAGATGTTGTAAGAGTTGAAAACCTTGAATTGACAGATGAGATCATTAACAGGTTAACTATGGAGGAGAGGGCTTTCGGTGATTATTCAGAAGGGAGGTATGCATGGATACTGGAAGATGAAAAACAATTTGATAATCCTATTCCTGCAAGAGGAACATTAGGTATCTGGAGATATCCTGATGCAATCGTAAAAAGTGAAATGTGAGACGTGAGATATTTCACGATCAAATAAAGCTGGCATAGTTTTACCGGGCGCTACAAGCCATGAAAGGAAGGAAGAAATTTTTTATGATCGTCATCCTGGGCATGCTTTCAGCAATAGGCCCTTTTTCTATTGATATGTATCTGCCGGGGTTTCCTGCAATTGCAGCTGACCTGCACACGACAGTAGCACGCGTTGCACTTTCGCTTTCCAGTTTTTTTATAGGCATCTCTGTAGGACAATTATTATATGGCCCTTTACTTGACAGGTATGGACGTAAAAAACCATTGTATATTGGGTTATCTGTTTATTTATTGGCTTCCATTGGCTGTGCATTAGCCACCTCTGCAAATGCATTGATAGCCTTGCGTTTTATACAGGCCTTGGGTGGTTGCGCCGGTATGGTTGCGGCAAGAGCAATGGTTCGTGATATCTTCCCGGTTGAAGAAAATGCAAAAATATTTTCTATGCTGATGCTGGTAATTGGCGTATCTCCTATAATTGCTCCTACTTTAGGCGGATATGTTACAGCTGCATTTGGCTGGCATTACATTTTCATAATACTTACTATTATGTCTGTCTTAATATTAGTGGCTGTTCATTTTGCTTTACCTGAAAGCAGGAAGCCGGACCTTACTGTTTCGCTCTTGCCTGCACCTATCATCAAAAGTTTTTTATCCGTTTTTAAAGAACCTCAATTTTATACCTATGCTTTTACCGGCGCTATTTCCGCAGCAGGTTTGTATGCATATATTTCGGGTTCGCCCCATGTATTTATGGAACTGTATAAAGTAACTGAACAACAATACGGCTGGATATTCGCAGGCGTCGCACTTGGGCTTATAACCTGTAGCCAATTAAATAGCTTTTTATTAAGAAGATTTAAAAGTGAGCAGATAATTCCAGTTGCATTATTTTGTCAAACGATTGCAGGCATTGTATTGGTTTTAGGAACAGCATTTCAGGTATTGGGATTAACTTCCACCATATTTTTTATCCTTATCTTTTTAAGTTGCCAGGGTTTTGTATTTCCTAATTCATCTGCACTCACCATGGCACCCTTTGGTAGAAATGCAGGAACAGCATCCGCATTAATGGGCGCCATACAACTTGCCATTGGAGCCCTTACCTCAGGTATTGTAAGTGTTTTAACCAGCGGCACAGCATTACCTATGGCAGGGGTTATGGCTTCGTGTGCACTTGTTAGTTTATTTGTTTTAATGGCAGGAAAAAAAATGATCCGCTACAACACTACACCTTTACAAGTGCAGGAAGAGAATGCGGAAATGATGAGCACCTTGTAATCTTTTAGATTTTTTAAAATCTGACGGATTGATACAGTGGCAGGATGAAAAAAAATTTCATATCTTGATCTAATGCCAACACACAGGTTGATAAAACCAATACCTATAAGATCGTATAAATTATTTCTGCCCCTTATAATCATAGGGGCTATTATTTTTATCGGGGTCATTGGCTTTATGTTGATAGAGCGTTATGGTTTTCTTGATGCTCTTTATATGACTATCATAACCGTTACTACTGTTGGCTATGAGGAAGTGCATGAATTAAGCAAAGCAGGGATGATCTTTAATATACTGCTCATCATCTCAAGCTTTGCAACGTTTGCTTATGCACTTGCAAAGCTTACCCAATATGTAGTGGATGGAGAAATAAATAAATTTTTTAAAACCCGTAAAATTATGTCTGCTATCAAACAATTAAATGATCATGTTATTATCTGTGGATATGGCCGAAATGGCAAACAGGCTGCAAAAATATTAGGTCATCATAAAGTAAAATTTGTGGTGATAGAAAATGATGATGAACGAATTGAACAGGATCTTTCTAAAAATGAAGGGATCGTTTACATAAAAGGAGATGCTACAGACGATGATGTTTTATTGAGCGCGGGCATTGAAAGAGCCAGAGCATTAATCACGGCATTACCTGATGATGCAGACAATGTATATATTGTTTTATCTGCAAGATCGCTAAGCAATAGTATACAGATAATAAGCCGTTCTTCAAACCCTGGCGCCGGAACAAAACTTAGAAAGGCAGGCGCTGACAGTGTAATATCTCCTGACAAAATCGGAGGTACACACATGGCTACTCTCGTTTCCAAACCAGATGTAATTGAGTTCATTGATT
>JBPCQG010000133.1:0-2573 GCA_050998315.1 Chitinophagaceae bacterium | reverse complement strand
CACTCCCATCATATTCTGCCAAAGCACTGAATTTATTTGGAGGAACCTTATAATCGATTACCTGCTCCATTACATCGGTGTGATCTACAGGGAATATGTGCTTGCTTTCCACATCATATATAGTGGTTTTTTTCCAGGGGCCGTTATTGTACCAAACCAGCATATGAGGTGTAGTTTCATTTGGCTTACCATATTTGTCCATCATCTCCTTCGCTGCCATTTGTGATGCTTCGGGCCAGCTTTTTATATCTGGCATCATCATTTTATCCATCGGCATTTTATCTTTTTCCATTGGCATCTTGTCCATTGACATTTTATTTTTATCCGCAGGCATTGTGGTATCCTGTGCATTAACCTGTTGGGATAAAAGCGCTGTAAATGCTATTACTACAGACAGCATCATTTTTTTACGTTTCATTTTTAATTTTTTTAATTTTTTATACTTTGAATTACTAATAGTTGATAGCCAATTCCCATGCCACATAACAATCTGCAATAAATGTTTTATAAATACTATTGGGATATAAACTGGTTTAGCACTTTACATTTTCTTATACATTGGACAGTCAGGACCGCAAACATGCCCTTTCTGATTATGAGGAATCATTGCTACTTTATGAGGAATCATTGCTACTTTGCCATTTTTGTCAATCTCGTAACCGTTCATCAGTTTCATGGTAGAGCCGTCCGGCTTTGTAACACCATCAGGGGAAACTTTGCATCCATCTTTGCAGGTGTAAGTTGTAGTAAGTGGAGTGCATTTACTGTGATTGCACAACATCGTTTTATTGTCCATCATCATCACACCATCTTTCATTTTCATTTTAGAAGATGTTTGCGCTTTTGATGCGGTTGAAATGCCAATAATGATGGCAATAGCTAAAATTACGTTTTATCATTTTTTGATTTTTATTGTTTATAAATTTTATTACAAATTGTTAGTCGCTCAATTCAATGGAACCTGACAAAAACAAAAATATTTATTGACAAAATCTGAATACGACCTTTTGAGTTCAAAAAAACTCTTAGATTTGCGGACTTTGCAGAAAGTAAGCGCCATATTATTTCTCTTCATTTTCTGTGTTCAAGCATTTTGCTTTAAGACCCATTTCTGCTATAATATGGATGGCTCTCGTTTTCATGGAGACTGCACAGCCCACATGGAAAAAGAAGAGGCTGGCAGAGGCTTCCAAGCCTTCTTTCATCAAGCAAAGTATAATTGTACTGATATTAAATCAGACAAGCTATATCAGCAACAGCACTCGGTTTTCAAAAACTTCAATGACCAGTATTTTACCCTTATTCAGGCTCCTGAACTCCCACTAATCACTTTTATTCATAAGAGACAGGCTATTCCCTTATTCTCCTGTCGTGGCGGTCCGCCCATACTTACTTCATTTCTTCGTGGTCCACCTTTGGTTTAATTCCTCTGCTCAACAGGTAAGCTTCTCATAACCCTTGTGTAGGGGATTTTGTGCATTCATGCATTTGCACAACTTCTATAACGCACTTCCCATTTGCAGAGGTGTATTTATCCTGCTATACCTATCTGCATTGTAAAAAATTAGACCAAAGGCGAAAATGTTAGAACTCGCATTTAAGAATAAGTATCTGATTATTGTTCTGGCTTTGCGCATAGCGGTAATCAGCGTCGTTGCTATACAGCGTTTACCGGTTGACATCTTACCCAACTACAAAACTTCTGCAGTTCAGGTGTTAACCCTCTATCCCGGCATGCCTGCCGAGGTGATGGAAAAAGATATTACCAGCCGTATTGAACGGTGGACAGGGCAGGCTAACGGCATTGCCCGTCAGGAAAGCAAGAGCATGATCGGTGTTAGTATAGTAAAAGATTTTTTTACTGAAGATATAGATCCCAACACTGCCTTATCGCAGGTAACTTCTCTAGCGATGTCGGATTTGTATTACCTGCCTCCTGGTACCATTCCGCCCATGGTGATGCCTTTCGACCCCTCTGCATCCATTCCATTATCCCTGTTGGCAGTTAGCAGCGATAGCCTTTCTGAAAAAGAGTTATATGATTTGGCTTACTTCCAGTTGCGCAACCTGTTAGGCTCTGTGCCGGGGGTAATTGCACCGGCTGTTTATGGTGGTAAACTCCGAAGGATTTACATGTACGTGTATCCGGATAAACTACAGGCATACAATCTTTCGCAAACGGATGTGATTGATGCTGTGCAAAAGAATAACGTGATGATACCTACGGGTGATGTGAACATTGGCAGTCTTAACTATAGTGTAAACGCCAATGGTATGTTGCCTAAAGTAGATGACTTCAACAACATTGTAATTAAAATGAGTAACGATGGATCTCCCATTTTTCTGAAAGATATTGGTTATGCCAAGGATGCCAGCGCCATTCAAACCAATATGGTGCACATTAATGGTAAGCGGCAGGTATATATTCCGATTTATAAAAGAACAGGCGCTAATACAATTGCGGCTGTAGAAGGAATAAAAGGCAAACTGACAGAACTGAAAGAACGTTTGCCAAAATCAGTAAACCTCAATGTGGTGCTTGACCAATCAACCTATGTACGCCATTCAATCAA
>JBPCQG010000125.1:0-13283 GCA_050998315.1 Chitinophagaceae bacterium | reverse complement strand
GCTGTAGTAAAAGAGATCGCTAACTCAAAGATATTACCTGAAGGAGCATTGCAATTGCTTTGCGGGGGTGTGGGAGATATGTTGGAACATGTTACCTCGCAGGATGTAATAACATTTACCGGCTCTGCATCCACGGGGTTAAAATTAAAAGCACATATCAGAGTTTTAAATGAAAATGTTCCTTTTAATTTAGAAGCTGATTCTTTAAACTGTATTGTTCTTGGTGAGGATGTTACTCCCGAAAAACCCGAGTGGGATATTTTTATAAAAGAAGTTAGAAAAGAAATGACGGCAAAAGCAGGGCAGAAATGCACTGCCATCCGGAGAATTTTTGTTCCTGAAAATAAAATGGAAGATGTATGGAAAGCCATCAGTAAATCTTTATCACAAACAACAATTGGTAACCCTGAAAACGAAAAAGTAAGAATGGGTTCCCTTGCAGGGCAAGGGCAAAGGGATGAAGTGAAATCGCAGGTGCAAAAGCTGCTGGCATCTTCACAAATAATCTATGGCAGCCTTGATAGTGTTGAAGTGATTGATGCTGATGCAAAAAAAGGGGCTTTTATTAGCCCGCTGTTACTTTTAAATGAAAAGCCATTTATAGGAGAGGGAGCTCACAACGTTGAAGCCTTTGGACCAGTTAGCACCATTATGCCTTATAAAAATATGGATGAAGCAATAGCGCTTTCAAAAAAAGGAAAAGGTTCTTTGTGCAGTTCGATAGTTACTGCTGATACAAAAACTGCAAAAGATTACGTGATTGGCGCAGGAACTCATCATGGAAGAATATTGGTATTAAATAATGAGTGCGCTAAAGAAAGCACAGGGCATGGGTCACCATTGCCTTTGCTGGTGCATGGCGGTCCGGGACGAGCAGGAGGCGGAGAAGAAATGGGAGGATTAAGAGGTGTAAAACATTATATGCAAAGAGTAGCTGTGCAGGGTTCGCCAACAATGCTTACTGCCATTACAAATGTGTATCACGCAAATGCAAAGGGAAATATTTCTGATGGTCATCCCTTTAAAAAATATTTTGAAGAATTAAAAATTGGTGATCAGTTAATCACTGAAAAAAGAAAAATTACAAGTGAGGATATAGACCACTTTGCCCAACTGACGGGAGACCACTTTTATGCTCATATACAAACTACAGACTTTGTTGATACAATGTTTGAGCGACAGGTAGCACATGGGTATTTTATTATGAGCGTTGCTGCAGGGTTATTTGTTGACAGCTATGAAAAGAATCCTGTGTTGTTAAATTATGGAATTGATGAATTACGATTTACCAAACCTGTCTATCCCGGTCATGAAATTTATATTCGCTTTACCTGTAAAGAAAAAACTGAGCAGGAATTAAAAGAAAGAAATCCCGATGTGGCTTTTGTAAAAGGAAGTGACATACCAAAAGGAATTGTAAAATGGTATGTTGAAATTTTAGATGAAACCGAAGAACCAATTGTAGGTGTAGCAACAATACTAACTATGGTACGTAAGAAATATTAACTTTATAAAATGGTGATTCAAAATTTACATGAATTAGAAAATTATTTTCGTAACGCAAATCTTTTTGCCTTACTTGGAGTTAGCAGAATTGGTGTGTTTGGTTCATTCGCAAGAAATGAAAAGTTTAGAGACATTGATTTACTGATAGAAGATAATGTAAGTTTAGATTCGCTTATTTCTTTCCAAAATATATTAAAAAATGATATTGATATTCCGGTTGATATTGTTTTAAGCAAATATGCTGAGCCCATTATATTATATAGGGCAAAACATGATTTAAAATATGCAAACTACTAATAAGGATTTGCTATATCTTTTAAGGATTTTAGAAGCGATTGAGAAAATTCTATTGTATTCAAAGGAATATCAAACTGCCGAAGATTTTCTTTTTACAAATCATCAAAAAGACTACAATGCATCACTTTTATTAATTATGCAAATAGGTGAGCAGACTGCCAAAGTAAGCAGAGTTACTAAAGAAAAATTTCCAGAAATTAATTGGCAGGTAATAAAGGGCTTTAGAAACAGGGTAGCTCATGATTATGTGAATATTGATAAGCTGATTGTTTTTTCTAATCAGCAACTGCATTAAAGAACAAATAAATTCAAGTGTATCTAATAGGATTGAATTAGAAATTTCAAAAGGCAGTATTTTTTATCAACACATAAATTTTTCATTGTTACAATAATTTTTTTGTATGAAAAATGAAACAAAAGATGGCTATGTAACCTACCATAATGAACATGGAATAACCACCATCGAGTTTTTCCATCCGCAAAGCAATTCACTGCCGGCAAAAATATTAGAACAGCTTGCCCAGGAAATTCATTTTGCGGGAACACATGATGAAGCAAAAGTTATTATTCTTCGCAGCCCAGGTAATGGCGCTTTTTGTGCAGGTGCAAGCTTTGATGAACTAGCTGCAATTAACAATGAAACAGCGGGACTAAAATTTTTTAGCGGTTTTGCCCATGTTATTAATGCTATGCGAAAATGTAAAAAAATAATCATTGGGCGGATACAAGGTAAATGTGTTGGCGGTGGTGTAGGAATTGCTGCTGCTGTTGATTATGCAATTGCTGTTGATAAAGCAGAAATAAAATTAAGCGAATTAGCAATTGGTATCGGGCCATTTGTGGTAGGGCCCGCAATAGAAAGAAAGATCGGAGCATCGGCATTTAGCCAGTTGGCAATTGATGCGGCACTTTGGAGAAATGCAGAGTGGGCAAAACATAAAGGTTTATTTGCTGAAGTACATAACTCTATTGAGAATCTGGATGAATCGGTGTATCGGTTGACAAATTCTTTATCTCATTCTAATCCCGAAGCAATGGCAGAAATGAAAAAAATATTTTGGAAAGGAACTGAACATTGGGATACGCTTTTAAAAGAACGTGCAGCTATAAGCGGCAAACTTGTACTAAGTGATTTCACAAAAAAAGCGATAGAAAAGTTTAAATTCAACCGGATTAAATAGGTTTTACATGCTAAGATTTAATTTCTTTTAACGCATCGCTATCAAATAATTGCGAATTAGCAGGTTTCCTGGATAGATACGAGATAGAACATCGATTGCATATGCAATCAGTACATAATTAAAAATTTTTTATGGAAAAATCATATCAAAAATTATTACAGGGAAATAAAATCTTCGCCGAAACAAGATTGCTTCAAGATCCTGAATATTTTAAAAATTTATCAAAAGGCCAAAAGCCAAACTATTTATGGATAGGCTGCAGCGACAGCCGTGTGCCGGCAAATGAGATCACCAATACAAAAAGCGGGGAAATTTTTGTTCATCGCAATGTGGCAAACCTGGTTGTGCATACTGATTCTAATTTATTAAGTGTGCTGGAGTATGCGGTACGATACCTGGGGGTAAAACACATTATTGTTTGCGGACATTATGGATGTGGAGGTGTGGCGGCAGCTATGACAAATACTTATCACGGCTACGTTGATAACTGGCTAAGGAATATTAAAGATGTTTACCACAAATACTCCCCGGAGTTAGATTCCATAGAAGATGAACAGCATAAAGCCGATCGCTTAACTGAATTAAATGTAATTGAACAGGTAAGAAATCTTGCCAAAACAACAATAGTACAACAGGCCTGGGGCGAAAGAGAGTTGCATTTGCACGGCTGGGTATATGGGGTACATAATGGACTGGTAAGAGATCCATCTGTTATCCATAACAGCAATGAAGATATAGACCCTATCTACAGGTTTGATCTAAATGATAAAAAACAGGATTAATTATTTTAAGAGAAGTATTCTATGACACATAAAATTTGATGAAGCACATGTTCTGCATGAACTAAAGCATTATCTCCACCCAAAACACGCTTAAAGGTTTCATTCATCATACTTCTTTACACGCATTCCAGCACATGAAGTTTTATGATGCCATATTCAGGGCTTCTAAGATATTTGGTTACCAGGTTACCTTACAATTAGCAGATTTTAGAGAATTTACAAAACGGGCAGGATAAGAAATGAAATTCTTAATCAGATAATAGAAGAGAAAAAGGGCAGGAAAATGTTTTGGAATGGAGAGAAAAATTATTACACAAAAAATACGATATTCACAACACAGCAAAAACCGGATTGTTGAGAGCAACCTGGAAAGAACCTTACAAGATAGATCCTGATAACTTGTACAGCCACTTCAATGATATTACCCTGAACGGATTTCATGGATCCACTTATGAAAAGCCAACCATCGGGTTTGTATTTTTACTGAGTTGCCTGGCTTTGATAGGCTTTCCCTTCACACCTACTTTTTTAGGCATTGATATTCTCTTTACACACATTCATAAAGATCAGCCTGTATTAATTGCAGCAACTTCCTTAAGTTTTATTTTTATTGAGATAGCAGTTTTAAGAATATATGCCAGGATGTTTCTTGGACCTAATAAAAAGAATGATCATCCCATTGCATACAGATCATCATAAACGAACTGCATAAATATGAAAAGATTGTAATGAAGTAGCTCTATTTTTGAGGCTAATCTTTTGTACTTGAATTTTTCAGAGATTACTCAACAGTTTATTGATGGAATAAAAGCCACTACGCCGCTGGAATACATTGCAGTTTTCTTCGGCATTGCAAGTGTATGGTTTTCACGCAAAGAAAATATTCTTGTGTATCCGGTCGGCTTAGTGAATACATCAATATATATTTATCTCTATATAACTCATGGACTGTATGCAGATGCTTCTGTAAATTTTTATTACACGGTCATGAGTATAATTGGATGGAGTATGTGGTCACAAAAAAAAGATGGTCATACGACGCTTACTATTACAAAATCAAATGTTGCAGATTGGAGAAACACTTTTATCTTTTTTGGAATTTGTTCAATAACGCTTTTTCTAATATTAAAAAAATTTACTGACAGTACTGTGCCAGAAGCAGATGCGTTTACTTCAGCAGCGGCATTTACAGGCATGTGGCTGATGAATAAAAAGAAACTCGAAAATTGGATTTGGTGGATTATTACAAATCTTGCATCTATACCATTAAATTTTTCCAAACAACTTGTATTTACCAGTTTCCAATATCTTGTTTTTCTAATACTTGCGGTTATGGGATATATTACATGGAAGAAAAAATTGCACTTAAAAGATGCTTAAAAAAATAGTTGTTGTAGGCCCTGAATCAACAGGCAAAAGCACTTTATGCTTACAGCTTGCAGAACACTATCAAACATTATGGTGTCCTGAATATGCAAGAGAATATTTAGAAAAACATGGTAGAGACTATAATTATGACGATCTGCTTACGATTGCAAAAGGGCAGGTTGATTTAGAAGAAGCTATGAGCTATGAGCTATTAGCTTTAAGCAAAACACGACAAAACTCAAAACTCAAAGCCAACAGCTCAAAGCTTTTCATTGATACCGATATGTACGTGATGAAAGTGTGGTGTGAATTTGCTTTTGGTAAATGTCATAGCTGGATATTGAATCAAATTGCCACAAGGAAATATGATTTATATCTTCTCTGTAATGTTGATCTGCCGTGGATTGAAGATAACTTAAGAGAATATCCCAATAAGGAGACAAGAAATAAGCTTTATTTTTTTTATAAAGATATAATGGTTAATCAATCAGTTCCCTGGATTGATATCAGCGGCAACTATGAAGAAAGATTACAAACTGCAATTAATGCTGTTGATACAAAGATTCAGGAATTCAGCGATTCAGTAGAGCTTACATAAATACAATCATTTATTACATCCATGTATCATTGCATCCATGTATCTCCGGATCAGTGAATAAGTTTTTGAATATCCGGGTCATCTTCTAAATGTTCCATTTGCCGTAGTATCCATGGGTATCGTGATGCAACATGTTTAGATAAAGGCTTTACAGTATATCCTTTAGGATTTGGTAAACAGGCAGCGATCATCGCAGCTTCGGTTCTGCTTAAATTTATTGCAGACTTATTAAAATATTTTCTTGCCGCAGCCTCTACACCAAAAATTCCTCCCCCCATTTCGGAAACGTTTAAATACATCTCCAAGATTCGTTTTTTACTCCACAGATGTTCTATCATAAAAGTAAAATATACTTCCAAACCTTTTCTAAAATAGCCTCCATGCTGCCATAGAAAAACATTTTTTGCAACCTGTTGACTTATCGTGCTTGCTCCTCTCAGCGATTTACTTTTTTGATTATGCTTCATCGCTTTTTCAATACTCTTAAAATCAAATCCATTATGGTCAGGAAACAATTGGTCTTCTGCACTCAATACAGCCAGCTTAATATTAGCACTCATTTCATCAAGTGAAACATAATTTCTTTTTAAACTATTGCCTGAAAAAACACTTCTTAACTGGGTGATAGTTACGGGAGGGTTGATCCATTTACAAAACAAAATATAGAAGATAGAAAAGAGAAAACCATAAAGTAGAAATCGTATAAAAATTCGCCAGGTTTTTAAAAGTATGCTCCTTGGCTTTGGTTGTGATTTGTTTTTTATTTTCATATCACTGTTCTCAACGCCCCTTTAGGGATGGGGGTTATTTCACTTTTATATATTCCAGCCGGTATTTTTTACCAATTTTGTAATTAGCATTATTTGATTTGAGCAATAAATATCCAATACCACCCAAAGCAGCGGAAGTGATAATTAATGCCGGGCTTGCATGATATTGGGTTCCGGGTTTAGTGAATATCCATGTACCGAGTCCGACAGCAGTAATTAAAATTCCACCGCCAAACAAGCTGCCACCGCTTGCTGCAAGGTTAAAGCCTTTTGTTTTTTGATTCTCTATTTTAATAATATCCTTATAATTAAACCTAAGCCTATAGATGGCTACTGTATCTAAAACATACACTCCAAGATTGGTTGGCAATTTTCTTATATCATATTGATCGATAAAAAGCGAATCTATTTTAACAGAAGTTATCAGTCCCGAATAATAACCCTTATCAGTTTCAAAAGAAATACTACTGCCTGCGAAAAAACTTTTTACAGTACGTTGTTTTTTCTTCAAAACAATAAAATCGTAAGGTTGTGATAAACATGAAGCATAAACAAATAAAGCAATAAAAAAGAGAAGGGTGCTCTTCATTTTTAAAAGTAAGCTATTGATGTTTCTTCATAAAAAATAGAACACCGACTAATAAAACTGTTCCAAAACACAGCAATATAAATCCCGAGATCCGGTTTATCACCCTAATATTATGTATGGTAAGTTTTGATCTTAGCTTGCCCGCAAGAACAACTTTGCCAACATCGGCTGCCATGTTTATAATAAGACAGGTACCAAAAATTATTATGCGTTCCTTGATGGTATGCGTAATGGCAATTGCTGTAACGGAAGTCAACCAAAAAACCATTACCCCGGGATTAAGGGTATTAACAAAAAAACCCTGCAATGCAAGTTTTGCATGGTCACTTCCCTGGAGGGGCGGTAATGAGATATCCTGCGGATGCACATTTACTTTTTTAAAAAATAAGTAAAACACTCCCATACTTATTAAAAAGGCACTTCCTGCAATGCCAATAGGTTTTTTAAAATCAAGCAGTGTTGTAACAAACTCTGAAAAAAGATTGCTTAATAATACCCATACCAAATCACTTACCCACACGCCGGCAACGAAACTAAAACCTCCTTCCTTACCATTGTTGATGCTTTGCTTTATAATAGTGAAAATTACAGGACCTACAGATATAACCAGCAACAGTCCCATTAAAAATCCTTTTATTATCGCCTGTGTTAAATCAGCCATCTCAATCTTTTAAATAAAAATGCCGCTGTTTAAAACTAGAATTTAAATACCATTATTACTTACAGTTTTAACTTTGCGGCACACAGCATTATTTTACAGGAGCGCCTTTCATAAATCTTTGCCAATCTTCCAGCATCTTCCCTTTTAATACACGAGGAAATTTATGCTGTCCTCCGATCTTTCCTTTTGCCTTCATAAAATTCATAAAGGTTTGCTCACTTAATACATCAACAAAAATTTCTTTTAAAGCATGCTTTCTTTCTACTTCATAATCATCATTCAGTTCTTTTAATTTATTATCAATTCTTATTTTTAAATCTTCACTATTAACTTTATCATCTGTGGCAATGTACCATTGATGAGCAAAAAAAGTTCCGTAACGCACACCTGCAACAGTAAATTCAGGTATGGAAATATTCAATTCTTCACTTACCAATTCAATGGCTTTGTTCATATTATCTACACTCAGATGCTCCCCAACAAGGCTTAAGAAATGCTTGGTTCTGCCTGTGATAATTATTTCACCTTTATCAATATCAACAAAGCGAACGGTGTCGCCAATTAAATATCTCCACGCTCCTGCATTAGTGCTAATCATTATTGCATAATCTTTTGCTTCCTCCACTTCATGAATCATTAATGCGTTAGGCCAGGCAATCATATTACCTTCACTATCAAAATTGTTATCATCAAACGGAACAAATTCAAAAAAGATATTGTTATTGAGAGCAAGCTTTAATCCCTTTGCATCCTGCCTGTTTTGATAGGCTAAAAATCCCTCGCTTGCAAGGTATGTTTCTATGTATGTGATCGGTTTGCCCAAAAGTTTTTTAAATCCTCTTTTATATGGCTCCATAGCAACCCCCCCGTGAACATAAAAAGCAAGATTGGGCCAAACCTCATGTATATTTTTAAGATCATACCGCTCAATAATTTTTTCCATACACAACTGCACCCATGCAGGTACACCAACCAGGAAGGCAATATCCCATTCAGGAGCTTTCTCTACAATTTCATCCAGTTTTTTAGCCCAATCTTTTTCCTTCGCTATTTTTTTACCTGGCTTATATAAGCTTTGAAACCAGAAGGGAAGATTTTTTGCCTGTATTCCGCTTAAGTCTCCGGCAAAATAAGTGGCGGACTTTTGCAATTGCGTACTGCCTCCCAATAGCAGCCACCCTTTACTCACAGAAACTCTTTTGGGTACATTGCTGTACGTCGCCAATGTTAAAAGGTGGCGAATGCTTGTAATGTTATTTGAGCGGATGAGGTCTTTTGTTATAGGAATATATTTACTTGAAGAATCGCTGGTACCACTGCTAAGCGCAAAAAGTTTTATTATTCCTGGCCAGCAAACATCAGGCTTGCCCTGTAATGTTTTGTACCACCATTCTTTAAAAATTTTGCTGTAATCGTAAGTTGGTACCGCCTTTTGAAACATTTTTCCCGCATGACGGCTGAGAAGTATTTCATCGAACTTATATTTTTGACCAAACTCAGTAAAGCGTGCTTTACGCAACATCTTCCTTAATACGTTTAATTGCTGACGTCTCGGTGAACTAACCGGTAAGTTAAGGGCACGGGCAATAGACTTGGGAAGCTTTATATCAATTAGCGCCATTAAGAGTAGATTGGTTAAGGAAAACAAATTTACTGAATACCTGAGCCAAGTTCAGCAATATTTTACAAAAAGTAAATACAATGTTTTTAGCCTGATTGTTGCCTCTGAGTACCGTATAACTACCACTCTTTCAATCATCATACTCGTTTGAGCCTATCACCCATATAAAAGACTGCAGATCTACGTAGTCTTTGGGATTCAAATCAGTTGTATTTTTTCGAATTTGTTCGGCAAAATCAAGCAGGCTATTGTACGTTTCCCAATTGGGTTTTGATTGATACATAAAATTAAATTCATATTTTTTTGCTGCTATTAGGGTAACCCTGGGTTTTAAAAAAATATGTTCTTTGGGATTTGCAATAAAGCCAAATACTGTTTGCAACGGCCATGTTCTCACCCTGGTTTGCTTTCTTGGTAAGGAATTAAGTGCTTCAGAAAAATTTTCAAATCTTTTTTTAAAAGAATTTTTACCGTAAACATATTCATATAAACCCTCTGAAAAAGCTTTTGCACCTTCCGGAGATTTAACTGCATCTCTTAGCGCCATTTTCTCAAAGGAAAAAAGAAGGTTTGTTTTTGTTTCCAGGCGAACAGCTCTAATGCTATCTCTGTATATTTTTTTTTAGAAAGAAATCTTAGATATTCTTCTTTATTCAGATCCCGTTCCCATGCAAGATGGGTTTCCCATTTATAACCTCTTTCCCAGCTATAATATTTTGCATCAGAAAACCCCTTTGGAAAATAATACAGAAACTTTTTTTTGCCTGTAACTCTTGCTTTAGCTGTAACATTATCCTTCATAACATCATTGTTTGAAAAAAAATTGTTACAATAACCTTTCCAAACCTTTATAATGGAATATTAATTCAGTCCTGACTTCTGTGGATTTTTTAAGTATTTATCTAAGAATTTTAATGTTGTTTCCGCGGCTTTCATTTGATTTTCTTTTTTTACAAACCCATGTCCTTCATCGGGGAATAAAACATACTCAACCGGAGTTCCGTTTCTTTTAGCACCGGCAACAATTTCGTCGCTTTCAGCCTGCAATACCCGGGGGTCGTTTGTGCCTTGTAATACCAGTAATGGAGTTTTTATTTTTTCAGTATTGTATAATGGTGATATACTTCGCAAACGAACAGAATCCGCACTATATGGATCACCCATTTCACCATACAAAGCTTTGCGAAAGCTTTCCCAATAAGGCGGTATGCTTTTTAAAGTTCGTGGCCAGTTGGCAACACCATATAAATCTACTCCAACCTTAAATTCATTGGGATGAAATATAATACCTGCCAGTGACATAAAGCCTCCATAACTACCTCCATAAATCCCAATTTTAGAAGAGTCAATATATTCCTGCTTTGCCAGCCACCTTTTTCCATATACGCAATCCATAAGGTCTTTGTCTCCATGATTGCGATTATCCATTGCATGAAAAGTTTTTCCGTAACCACTACTGCCCCTGTTATTCACCATTAAAATTGCGTAGCCATGATTTATAAAATATTGGGCGCTTTGCGAATATCCAGCTCTTGATTGTCCGCCTGGCCCTCCATGTACCCACACAAGAGCAGGAACTCGTTTGTCTTTAGATGCCGTTAAAGGACGATAATAAACTGCCGGCACATCCACTCCGTCAAAAGATTTAAAACGCACAATCTCAGATTTTACCAGGTCATCATTATTAATTTCCGGATTTAGGGTATTGGTTACTTGTTTTAGTTTTTGTGCTTCAAAATTATACAGCCATAAATTATTGGGGCTTTTATCACTGCCAACAGTTAGTATCATATTTTTTTCGCTGTTGCTAATGTTAACTCCCTGAACATCGCCATCGGGTATTTCAGGAAATTTTATTTGCTCACCTGTAGCATGATTAAAAAGCAGCACTTTATTTCTGCCATCTTCATTTATACCCACCACCCTGTATTTGCCATTCTCACTCAGGTACATATATACCACATCCCAATTCGTTTCAAACAGTTTTTCCTTTTGCCCTGTTGCGATACTGTATTTTACCAGGTATTCAAATTCTATTCCTTCATTAGTTGTATAATAAAAGGAAGAATCATTTTTCTCAAATGCAGCAGGAGAATAGGAAGCGCCTGCTGTATCAGAAGATATTTTTTTCATCTGCTTTGATGTAGCATCAAATAAATACATTTCATTTTCATCTGTTGTAATTGTTTTAGTTAAAAGCAGGTATTGCTCATTAAAAGAGATATTGCTTACATTATATCCGCTATCATTTTTATAGATGATCGTAGAAGCCCAGGTTGCTGTATCCATTTTATAAAGATCAAAATACCTTGGATCTCTTTTATTACTTATGTAGTACAATATAGTTTTAGCTTTATTCCAGCCAAAAAAATTAGTCTTTTCTTTTTCCCCGGGGGTAAGGTCTTTAGCACTGTCACCGGCTTTCAATAAGTACAGGTGACTATTTTCATTTCCACCCTTGTCTGCAGAATAAATTATATTGTCAGTTCCTGTTACGTAGTCATCTACAAAAAAAGATTCTTTAGTGGAATTTGTTATGGCTTTCATGCTTGTATCAGAAAGATTAATTTCATAAACATTGTAAATGCCAGTTTGATTATTGTTAACCGCTACTTTGCTTTCATCTTTATTAAAGTATCCTCCGCTAATGTTCCTGGTTTTATAAAACTGTTCAATCGTATACTCCTTCACTTCTTTTTTTGCAGTTGTGCTATTGTCTTTACAGGAAGAAAAAAGGGTGATTGCCGATATCAGAATTGATAAATATCTCATATGATTTAATTTTAGAGTAAAAATAAAAATAAACAATGTAGAAATATTATTTTCGAAATAAAAATGGAATTCAATCTTAATAAAACAATAGAGGTGCTGGAAAGAACTCCACAAATTTTAAATGAATTGCTTTCCGGATTATCAGATGACTGGACAATTAATAACGAAGGTGATGATACCTGGAGTCCTTACGATATTATTGGACATCTTATCCATGGTGAACAAACTGACTGGATGAATAGAGTGGATGTAATATTAAATAACGACAATAAAAATTTTATTCCATTTGACAGGTTTGCCCAGTTTAAACATAGCAAAGGAAAAAATTTGCAACAACTTCTATCTGAGTTTAAGGAATTAAGAAAAAATAATTTACAAAAATTAAAGAGTTTTAATCTTGCTGATAATGATTTTAATAAAACCGGCATTCATCCTGAATTTAAAGAAGTAACGCTTGGACAATTATTAGCTACCTGGACGGTGCATGATCTTACTCACATTTCACAAATTGCAAGAGTGATGGCAAAGCAATATAAAGAAGCGATTGGTCCATGGATAAAGTATTTCCGTATGCTACAATAATATTAAATCTATAGCTTTACCATTTTTATGGAAAATAAAACTAACAGAATTGCATTACTTGTTGATGGAGATAATGCACAACCAAAATTACTCAACCTTGTTTTGGAGGAAGCTTCAAAGTATGGGAAGGTAACCATACGCAGAGTTTATGGCGATTGGACAACACCTCACATGAATTCGTGGAAAGGGCAATTGAATGAAATGGCTTTTAATCCCATCCAAAAGTTTTCTTACACTGCAGGTAAAAATTCTACTGACAGTGCATTAATCATTGATGCCATGGATATTTTACATGATAGTTTAGTAGATGGATTTTGTATTGTAAGCAGTGACAGTGATTATACAGGTTTGGCTAAACGCATACGTGAAGATGGCATTTTTGTAATGGGAATTGGTGAGAAAAAAACACCTAATGCATTTGTAAAATCTTGTGAGATATTTACACATGTTGAAAACCTGGAACCTAAAATTGAGAAAGAAGAAAAAAAAGAAGTTCATAAAAAAGAAAAGATTACTGTAGATACAAGGCTTATTAATAAAGCTTTCGATATGAGTG
>JBPCQG010000071.1:0-4021 GCA_050998315.1 Chitinophagaceae bacterium | reverse complement strand
GCTGTATGCATGTAACAAATTAAAACTTCAGCCGAATGATAATAATACATTATCATCAGGTAGTGTAATGAATACCAGTGCAACAACGGCTTCTACAGTTTATACTGCTGGCCTTGATCCGGAAAGTAATATATTATTAAATGCCTGCGGTTACAATCCCAGGAATTATATGCTTACGGAACCTTATTCTCAGCCACATGATCCTAATATTCAATTGGGTCTTGTAAGCTCCCAGGCAAATATTATCCGTTATCCCGGCGGTACATTCGCAAATTATTGGGATTATGCAAACGACCGTATGTTTCAATCATCAGCAACTCATGCAGCAGGTGGTTGGGTAGATCCTGTTAAGGTAAACAGTGATCCTGCTGATGCTATTAGGAAACGAATAGAAAATGGAATAACCGCTCCTAATGGTAATGGCATTTTAGTTAACTCAGTTAATGATTTGAAATATGCTGCTAAAGGCGGAACCTCCGGACAGGTTTTAAATGTTGTTTTTCACATGAATATGGCTACTCCGGGTGAGGATTATTATGAAACCAGCATTGCTAATGGCGGTGCCGGATGGCCTAATATTAATCGTTCTGCAGGAACTACAGGGTGGTACGAAATGCTTGATGACAGATATGCAAGATTTAAGGCCATGCTGTTAAGAGCCAAATCAGGAACAGATCCGATAACGGTTCGTTTTATAGAATTAGGAAATGAGTATTACTTTGATATAACATACGTTAAAGAAGCTTTTCCTGGGGACAATGGTGGAGCCTGGCACGGAACTGCTTCAAATTATATTGCCAATAAACTTATTAATGATGCACAACTTAATTTGCCAATAAATTTAAGAATCGCTGCAACTGCTACATGTCAGCCGGGAGGCGATACAAGAAAAAGCAATTGGAACAACTCTTTAAAATCAACGCTTGATAAAAATAAAGTGGGCTATGTAACCTTGCACTCGTATGAAGCTTATGTTGAGCCTACCCCGCCTGCCCCCTATAATGAATTGAATTTTCAAACTCAATTAGTGGATTGGTATCAGAAAGTAAACACCAAGTTTCAGAGTAGTGGCGCTGATGCAAATTTTATACAAGCGGCAACTCCATGGAAAATATGGTACACAGAAAATAATGCCAATTGGGACGGAGGCTTTGATGGAGATCCTTCTGGTGAAAAAGAATGGGCGCAATGCCTTGTAGAAGCATTTTCAGTAGTTCATTTATACGACAGGGGCAATGCTGCAATGAATCTGCAATTTCAATTTAATAACCAGGCAAGGCCCGATGCAGAAATTGTTAATGGAAGAAGGCTGGATAACAGGGCTCTT
Source organism: Chitinophagaceae bacterium (assembly GCA_050998315.1). Taxonomy (GTDB): domain Bacteria; phylum Bacteroidota; class Bacteroidia; order Chitinophagales; family Chitinophagaceae; genus Ginsengibacter. The sequence goes on along the minus strand of JBPCQG010000071.1, from coordinate 2,694 downwards.
GCTTTAAAGCCTTTTATGGAAGCTACTAAAGATGCCACTTCTGCCGCACGTGTTAGCTTTGGAGGAACGGGTATGCCTAAATTACCTGATAATACAAAAGCTGTTGTGCAAGGTTATTTATTTAAAACAAGCACAGGAACGCCACATTGTGTTTTAATTAATTTATCGGGTACAGACAAGCATGTCAATTTAGGGGCCAACATATTTACTACCGCCGTTCCACTGCAGAAAGTTGGATATAAAAATGATTTGACTTCAATAGCTCCTGCAATCATTATTTCTACCACTGATACCAGGGCTGATGTAACATTACCTCCTTACTCTGTAATACATTTCTATCAATAATATTTGATGAATGGTTCCTGAATAAAAGAGGCCGTCTCATAATTCGAGGCGGCTTTTTCTTTTTGTAAAATTTTGCTCTTCCAAAACCACCTCTGCTTTGTGAAGTTATCTGTTGAACCGCCATATTTGTTTTGGTAAGAAATAAATGAGACAAAAAAAGCCTTCTTTCAGGCTGCTTTTTTGCGAAGATTGTGTGCCAGTGCCAGTAAACCTGCTTCTATTTCCACTTTCGGCTTTGTGCGAAGCATAAAGCGTTTAAAGTGGTGGTTATTTTTGATGTTTGCAAATACGGGTTCTACATCGCATGGACGTTTTTTGCGGTGATAAATACCCTGTTCGCTGTTTAAGTTTTCTCTTACCTGCTCTTTGTATTGATTGAGGTTGTGATTGACTTCTATTACCCGGTTGCCTTTGGATTTATGACAGGCTCCTCTCAGCGGGCAGCCGTTGCAGTTGGTTGCCTGGTAGCGGGTAATGGTTTGTGTAAAACCGGTTTTAGTTTTTGTTTGATGTGTACCTATGCTTTGCATCCGTTGTCCCATCGGGCAGATGTAGCAATCTTTTTCACTGTTGTAATAAAGTGTATCGGGTTTAAAGGGATGGCTTTTATCTGCTTTACGGCTTTGGTCCTTATCAAAATAATTATACTTCACATAGTTCTCAATATCGTTATCCTTCAGGTACTGATAGTTTTCTTCTGATCCGTAACCGGCATCGGCAGTGATGATCTCAGGTGTTTGATTGTATTGCTTTTTATAAATTTCTGTATGCTGTTGCAGTGTAGTTGTATCGGCGGTTGTTTGATGCAGTGAGTAGTTTACAATGTATTGGTTGTTGGTGGAGATTTGAAAATTGTAAGCGGGTTTTAATTGTCCGTTGAGCATATGGTCTTCTTTCATACGCATGAAGGATGCGTCATTGTCGGTCTTGCTGTAGCTGCTTCTTGCACCCAGTATCTTTTCCTGCTGTTCATATTTTTTTAAGTTAGATGGCCAGTTCTTCTTTGCATAATTGAGCTTCTGCTTTACCTCTTTACTTACAGGTTTATCTTTTAAAGCTTCATTTATTTGTTCAATGGTTTGCTCGACTTTGTCTGCATCTATTTTATCAAAGTTTGTTGGGTCTGTATCGGGCAGTTCTGCAGCGGCTACTTTTTGTGCATACTGCCACAGCTCATCGAGTTGCTTTTTAATTCTTTCTTTACTTGTTTTAATGGCATTGCCCCATACAAAAGTGTAGCGGTTAGCACTCGCTTCTATCTTAGTGCCATCATTATAAAGTTCTTTAATGTTCAGCAATCCTTCTTCTGCAAGCAATACCACCACTTGTGTAAAAACCTGGCGCAGCACTTCTTTAAGCCGGTCGCTTCTAAAGCGGTTAATGGTGTTATGATCGGGGGTGCTCATTCCACTGAGCCACATGTAGTGAATATTTTCTTTTAGGGCTGCTTCTATCTTTCGGCTGCTGTAGGTGTTGTTGATATAGGAATACACCAATACTTTAAGCAACATGCGTGGATGAAAGCTGCTGCTGCCTCCGCCTTTGTATTTTTTTAACAAAGGGTCTATATCAATTTTATCCAGCACCTGGTTGACGATCCTTACCGGATGCCCTTGTGAAATCAGTTCTTCCAAAGAAGGTGGAAGAAGCATTGCCTGATGTTGCTGGTATGCTTTAAAAGCGACACTGAGTATACGTTTTGCCATACCTACCAGACAAAAAAACAGATGCTTTTATTGCATTAACAGGCGGCAATATTTATCTACATCAATTTGTGTATAAACCCAACTAAAAAACTGAAAATAAAAAAAAGAGACTGACCTTTTGAGACAGCCTCTTTTTATGGCATGCAAGCACGCCTGGACAATAATTTAGATTCAAATCATTCATTGCTTTCTTTCTCCTGGTCAGCTCTTGTATTTTGATTCGGTTCCTTTCCTGCCACCCCTAAACCATCGCTGTTCTTATAGGTGCCGCGTTGTTGCTCAAAATTGATACTATCAGCTTCTAAGTTTTCCCCCACCTTTTTTGTTATATTATCAGTATTCCGTGGGTTTGCATTGCTTTGTTGATTTGTTTTATCGTTTTCCATAGTATAACTTTTAAATAATAGCTATAAAAATGATGCCTTAGATTTCTTGTCATCTTTAAAGTTGGATGTAGAATAATTATCTCAGGCTCTCTTCATTTTGTGTTCGGTATATTTTTTCCAACTCTACATATATAGCAACAGTGGAAAAAAATAGACCTGCAAACAGACCTATCAGTATGGGGTACCACTGTTCGTGATTATGGCAGTGAGAATGGTTAAGATTTTCCTGATCAGATTTAAATGGTATAGACAAATAA
>JBPCQG010000442.1:0-9788 GCA_050998315.1 Chitinophagaceae bacterium | reverse complement strand
GGCATACTTTATTGAAACTGAAATAAAACTAATTAATGAAGCTACATCCTATTACAAAAGCTATAAGAACACAAAGAGAGCGTACCAATGAGGGTGAGCATTCCACACCTTTATTTTTAACTAGCAGTTTTTGCTTTAATAATGCAGAAGATATGAGAGCTGCATTTGCCGATGAAACAGATGATAATATTTACAGCCGTTTCAGCAATCCATCTGTAAAGGAATTTGTTGATAAGATGGTTGAGCTGGAAGGAGCAGAAGCAGGCGTAGCTACGGCAACAGGAATGGCTGCTGTGTTTGCAACGTTTATGGCAGTGTTAAAAACAGGCGATCATCTTTTATCATGTAATGCGGTTTTTGGAAGCACACATAATATCATAAAAAAATACTTGCCTAATTATGGCATTGAATGTAGTTATGTAAGTGCAGATAAACAGGAAGAATGGGAAGCGGCTATCCGCCCAAATACAAAAATGATCTACCTGGAAACACCGACCAATCCGGGGCTTGATATTATTGATCTTGAATTTGTTTCGGCGCTTTCAAAAAAACACAACCTTATTTTAAATGTGGATAATTGTTTTGCCACTCCCCTCAACCAGCGCCCTATTGATTATGGAGCACACCTCGTTTTGCATTCCGCAACCAAATGGATTGACGGGCAGGGTAGGGTATTGGGAGGCGTAATAGTTGGCGATAAAAAATTGATACAGGACATATATTTATTTACCCGTAATACAGGACCTGCCTTGTCACCGTTTAACGCCTGGGTGCTAAGCAAGAGCCTGGAAACACTTGATGTACGAATGGAGCGGCATGCAAAAAATGCACTGCATATTGCAACAGCGTTAGAAAATCATCCAAAAATATCCTGGCTGAAATATCCTTATTTAAAAAGCCATCCGCAGTATGATATTGCAGTTAAGCAAATGAAAAATGGTGGTGGCATTGTTTGTTTTGAATTGAATGGCGGGCTGGAAAGCGGAAGAATTTTTTTGAATAGTTTACAAATGTTATCTGTGACAGCCAACTTAGGTGATACAAGAAGTATTGCATCTCACCCTGCCAGCACAACACACAGCAAGCTTACAGAAGAGGAAAGACAGGAAGTAAATATTACTCCCGGACTCATACGTATTTCTGTGGGATTGGAATATGTGGATGATATTCTTATTGATATTTTGCAAGCGTTGGAAAAATGCTGAATGGGTACAACAAACTGTAACAGGCATTTGTTTTATATCTACAAGAAAAGACTCAAGTAATAATTAGATACTGTTATGAATAAAATTTATAATCACCTACACTCAAGAAGAAAATTCCTTGGTCTTTTTGCAGCAGCTATTCCATTGATATCGTTTGGCAAAACGGAACCGGAAATTATTTTATACAATGGAAATATTTTCACAGTTAACCCTAAGCAGCCCACTGCACAGGCAGTAGCTATTGCAGGAGGAAGGTTGATGGCTGTTGGTAGCAATACTGATATTCTTAAAATGGCAACAGGCCGTACAAAAAAAATTGATTTGGAACATAAAACGGTGCTACCCGGTTTTATTGATGCACATACACATCCTGCTTATTCAGGCATTAAACATTTAAAAATGGTGGATTGCGATTTGCGTTCTATCAAGGATATTAAAGAGGCCATCCGCAAAAGAGCAGCTATAACCCCAAAAGGAAACTGGGTGGAAGGATTTAAATATGATGATACTAAAACCAGTGAAGGCCGTAAGGTAAACTTATCTGATTTAGATGAAGCAGCACCAGAACATCCTGTACGGGTAACCCATCGCGGCGGACATACCAGTTATTTCAATTCACTGGCTTTTAAAATGGCAAATGTAAATGACTCAACGCCCAACCCGCAGGGAGGAGAATTTGAAAAAGCATCCGATGGAAAATTGACAGGTTGTGTAAAAGAATCAGCTAATAATGTTTTTGATAAACTGATTCCCAATGTGAATACCCGTGATGAAATGCGGGAAGGGGTAAAACTGATTTCAAAAATGATGGCCAAGACTGGAATCACTTCTGCCACTGATGCATTGGGAAGCCCGGAAGATTTACAGGCTTACGAGGATGCTTATGAGGCAGGAGATTTATACATCCGCATCTACTGTATGATTTATTATACACACATTGATAAAATGATTGCAGCGGGTGTAAGAACGGGAATGGGAAATGATTGGGTGAAGATTGGAGGAATGAAAATGACTTGTGATGGTTCTATTTCCGAACGCACGGCACGATTATCTCAACCATATATCGGTCGCCCGAATGATTATGGTATTTTGGTAATGAATGAAGAACAAATGTATCCTTATGCTAAAAAAGCATACGATGCCGGCTGGCAAATTGGTATTCATGCCAATGGTGATGTAGGTATTGATACCACACTTAAATTATATGAACGCCTCTATAAAGAAAAACCAAAGACTGACCCAAGGTTCAGGATTGAACATTGCACCGTGATAAATGATAATCTTATTCAACGGATGAAAACATTGGGGGTTATTCCCACACCTTTCTCCACCTATGTTTACTATCACGGTGAAAAGATGAAGCAATATGGTGAGGAACGTTTAAAACATATGTTTGCTCTAAGAAGCTTTATTAATGCTGGTATCCGTCCAACACAGGCATCTGATTATCCACCAGGACCATTTGAACCAATGATGGCATTGCAATCCAGTGTAACCCGTACCGATATTAAAAGAAATATTTGGGGAGCCAATCAAAGAGTTACCGTTGAAGAAGCGATTAAAATCGGCACTATTAACGGAGCTTACGCTTCTTACGAAGAAAACAGTAAAGGTTCATTGGAAGCAGGAAAACTTGCCGACCTTGTAGTATTAGGACGTAATCCATTTAAAGAAGATCCATCTACTTTAATTAGTATTCCCATTGAGCGGACAATGGCAGGAGGTAAATGGGTTCATGAAAGTTGAACAAAAATGGAAATCTTTGCACTTCATTCATCAACAGCTTTCAAACCATTGACATCAATATTTACAAACAACATCCGAAAAATTATTAGCCGGCAAAAATGAAAGGCTGGAAGTAAATATTACACCCGGACTCATTCGTATTTCTGTGGGTTTGAAATATGCAGAGGATATTCTGAATGATATTTTGCCGGGACTGGAAAAATGATGAAATCGTGTAGAACAAACAATAACGAACATTTGTTTTTATAGCAACATTACCGCCATGGCAAGATTCGCAGGTGCCCGATACCCTTTATGCATTATTGCGTAAAGCATGCTAATTTGAATTGCTTTACGTAAATAGAATTATTTTAGAGTTGCGCAAAGCAAACCGTTGAATGTCACCCTATTTGGCACAGCGTAAAAGTTGACACAACCTAAGACTTTGCCGAGCTGCTCCACATTATTTTTAGCACATTGCAAGGCGCACACACCCCGACACAAAGCCAACCTTGCAAAGAGCTAAAAATGCCAGCACACGAACCTACGCACATCGGCTGACGGAATTCTATCAGCTTGACAATAAAAACATCAGCCAAAAACAATAATCAACAACTCACATGTGTTAATAACTTTCGTGGACAAAATGCGTCCATGAAAGTTACAATTATTAATTTTGGACAAATTACGTCCCAAATGTCAGCACCTAAAAGCATCGCAACAATTGGAGAACAATTAAGAGCACTAAGAGAGAAAGCAAATCTTTCTTTAAGGGAAGTTGCAAGTAATATTAATATGGACACTTCATTGCTCGGCAAGATTGAACGAAATGAAAGACAACCAACAAAAGAAAAAGTAAAGCAGATTGCAAAATTCTTTAAAGTCAATGAAAAACAATTGATAAAAGAAATGCTAAGTGACCAAATTGCTTATAAAATAATTGAAGAAGATGCAGACTTAGATACCTTAAAAGTAGCAGAAGATAAAGTATCATATTTAAAAAAATTACGGCATGGTTAAAGCAATAGAAATATTCCAATCGGAAAGAGAGAAACTGTTTGACAAACTTGCAATAAAGTTAGAGACAGCATATAATTTAAACAGAAAGGTAGTTAGTTTTCAGGCGAACAAAGAAGAACCAATATATCGTTGGTTTAAATATAAAGAAGGGTTTTCATCAGCTTTGGTTAAATACTTTCTTTCAGAATATTGTCAAAAAACAGGAAACATTTTAGACCCATTTGCAGGGGCTGGCACTACTTTATTTGCGGCGCAAGAATTAGGTTGGAAATCTTATGGCATTGAACTTTTGCCTGTTGGTACTTTTGTTATGCAAACAAGACAGGTGCTCAATAAAATTGATGTTGTTAAATTAAGAACTATTTCAAAAAATATTTGGGTTGAAATTTCAAAATTGAAAGAATATGACAATAACATTAAACATATTGCTATTACTAAAGACGCCTTTTCTAAAGATACAGAAGAATACCTTAATAAGTATTTGACTTATTGCTCCAAAATAGAAGATAAGCATATTCAAACTATCTTAAAGTTTGCAGCGTTCACAGTCCTGGAAGAAATAAGCTATACAAGAAAAGACGGTCAATACTTGCGTTGGGATTATCGTTCCAAAAGAGACTTATCGGGCAAGCCTTTTGATAAAGGAAAAATTTTGACTTTTGAAGAAGCGGTAAAATCAAAACTCAACCAAATTATTCAGGACCTTTCACCGAATCAAACGGTTTCTCTTTTTGCACACTTTAATAATGCAATAACTAATCAACACCCAATTAATATTATAGAAGGTTCTTGCCTTGAACAGTTACCTAAGTTAGAAAGCGAGTATTTCGATTTCATCATTACTTCTCCACCATATTGTAATCGCTACGATTATACAAGAACTTACGCTTTAGAATTAGTTTATTTGGGATACGATAATGATGAGGTAAGAAATTTACGCCAATCAATGCTATCCTGTACAGTTGAGAATAAAGAAAAAATTGAATACTTAAAACAGTTTTATACTTCTATAAATAAAATTAAAGTATTTGAAAAGGTTTTTGAGATTTACAAAAATTCAGATGCAATGACCGAAGTGAATTCTATATTAGATGAATTAAACAAGCTCGGCAAACTCAACAACAACAATATTGCAAGAATGGTAAAAAACTATTTTTTGGAGCTTTGTTTTGTTATTTATGAAATGGCAAGAGTTATTAAAAGTGGCGGCTATTGTGTAATGGTTAATGACAATGTTCGATATGGTGGAGAAGAAATTCCGGTTGACTTAATCTTATCAGAGTTTGCAGAAAGCTTTGGCTTCGATATTAAAAAAATATTTGTGTTGCCAAAAGGCAAAGGTAATAGTAGTCAGCAAATGGGAAGCTATGGACGAACTGAAGTTCGAAAATGTGTTTACTTATGGCAAAAAATATAACAACAAATAGCTCAATCAAAACAGCAGAAGATTTAGTTACTTCCCGTGAGCAAACACGGGCAGGTTTCATTTCAATGGCATTAGAAAAAAACTACATTGCCATTCCGTATATTGAAGAAGCAAAAGCCTTGAAAGCTCTTGCCAAAAAGGTAAAAAAGCCAATTGAACTTCTAAACGAACAAGATTTAAAAGTTGGTCTATTAACTGCTTCAGGGCTTTCTGAAAAATCATTGAATTACCTAACAGAAGAAGATAAAACAACTGCAATAAAAGGTCTGATAGAAACATTTCTAGAACCGGCAGGAGAAAATTTTATAGATGAACTTGTATATCGATATTTACTTATCAAAGGAGATGCACTTGGAGGAAAAGCCAGGAACCTCGCAGGAACACTTGGAGAACGTAAATTTTTGCGAACACTATTATCTGTTTTAAACTTAGCCGGAATTTCTTACAAATGGAGAGATAGTGAAACAAAATCTTGGATTGAAAAAAGTGACAATGATATAGATATTGAAAAACGACTTACTTCATTGCAATGGAATATAAAAGAAAATTCAAGGTTGCTTGTCTTGAATATCTCTATTCCAACAGTAAAGAAGAATGTTGATTTATCTATAATCGAAGGCAATATTTCAGATTTAAAGAAAGGAATAAATTCAATCATTCATCAACCAAATAAGTTTTTAGCCTTGGGCGAATTAAAAGGTGGCATTGATCCTGCAGGCGCAGACGAACATTGGAAGACTGCTAATTCAGCTCTTATCAGAATTAGAAACAGCTTTAGTACATTAAATTTTACTCCCAAAACTTTTTTTATAGGAGCAGCCATTGAAAAAAGCATGGCAAACGAAATGTTTGCAGAACTTAAAACTGGTGTATTAAGCAAGGCAGCAAACTTAACTAACGATGAACAATTAACTGAGGTTTGTAATTGGATTGCACATTTATAAGATTGATGTATAAAACAAATGAATGAACCTGTCTCCAATCAAATCCAGCTTTTCAAATCTGTTTTTAAAGGCAGAGAAGAGGTGTTTGCTATTCGTTGGGAGAAGGGAAATAAAAGCGGTTATATGCCTGCTTATCATTACGACCCATATCTGTACCGTGCGTATGTAATGAAAGGTGGAACTTTTCAGAATTATAATGATAAAACTTATTTAAGATTTACTGAAGAAGAAATTGCAAAGCATTTAAACGGCGATAAACTTATTGGAATATATCCATTATTAACAGATAATACTTCACGGTTTCTTGCAGCAGATTTTGATGAAGCAAACTGGATTGAAGATGCAATGAAGTTTCTCAAAGTATGTAATGAAAAAAATATTCCTGCTTATCTGGAACGTTCCCGTTCAGGCAAAGGCGGACATGTGTGGATTTTCTTTGAGCAACCTTACCCTGCAATAAGAAGCAGGAAAATTTTCATTTCATTACTTGAACAATCAGGAGCATTTTCAATGTTTGACAAGAGTTCAAGTTTTGACCGGTTATTTCCCAATCAGGATTTTCTTTCAGGAAAAGGTTTAGGAAATTTGATTGCACTTCCTTTATTTAAAAAAAGCTTTGAGCAGGGCAACAGTTGTTTTATTAACATACAAACATTGCAGCCATTTTCCGACCAATGGCAATTTTTGAAAACTATAAGAAGAGTTTCTATTGAAGAACTTGATGAACTGAATAAAGAATTTTCGAATTCATCAAAGCATGTTGTTCATTCAAATACCGGCAAGCTAACTATTGCATTAAACAATTCAGTGATGATTAGCCGTAATGGCATGACATTACCACTAATTAATTTTCTGAGAGAAGAATTGAATTTTGCAAACTCTGAGTTTATCATTAAGAAGAAAATTGGTAGAAATACTTTTGGAACAGAACGCTATTTCAAATTTGTTGAAGAAACGGAAAATAAAGTAGTCGTTCCAAGAGGTTTTGTGGGAAGGCTAATTAGGTTTTGCAGGGAAAATAATATTGAGCATGATTTTATTGACGAACGAAAGAAACATAAACCAATGCTTTTTACATTCAATGCTTACCTTAGAGAACATCAGCAATCAGTAATTGAAAATATCGCAAAAAAAGATTTGGGTGTAATTGTAGCGCCGCCTGGTTCAGGTAAAACAATTGTAGCATTAAAAATTATTGCAGACAAACAGCAACCGTCTTTGATTGTTGTTCACCGAAAACAATTATTGGAACAGTGGATTGAACGTATTGAAACTTTTCTTGGAATTCCTAAAAATGAAATCGGAAAAATAGGGCAAGGAAAAAATAATATTGGCAAGCAAATTACAATCGCAACTATACAAAGTTTATCCAAAGAATTAGATAAGCCGCAAAATATTATAACTTCTTTTGGAACAATAATCGTTGATGAATGCCATCACATTCCTGCAGAAACATATAGAAACACGATTGCAAAACTTCAAACCTTTTATCTATATGGTTTAACAGCAACCCCATTCAGAAAATACAACGATGGAAAAATAATCTTTACTCATTTAGGAGAAGTAATTGCCGAAATAAAATTAAATGAAATTGCTGCTGCAAAGCAGGTAAGAATTATTATCAGAAATACTTCGCTTGATGTCCCTTTCAATTTAAAAACAGACAAATTTGAAACACTGTCTAAAATTCTTGTTCATGATTCGGCAAGGAATAAATTGATACTTGACGATGTGACCAGTGAATTGAAAACCGGAAAGAAAGTTGTAATTATTACTGAAAGAAAAGAACATATTGATTCACTGTATCAATACCTGAAACAATCTTATGAAGCAATCACATTAACCGGAGAAGATTCTGAAAACAATCGAAGCGCTAAATGGAAATTACTGAAAGATGGGAATTATCAAGTGTTGATTACAACAGGACAATTTTTTGGCGAAGGAACAGACCTGCAAAATGCCAACTGTCTTTTTCTTGTTTACCCATTTTCATTCGAAGGCAAGCTCATTCAGTACATTGGCAGAATTTAGCGTTCAGAAATTGCACCAACGATTTATGATTATTGTGATATTAAAATTGACTATCTGAACAAACTTTTTCTAAAACGAAATACTTATTACAGGAAAATTATTAGGCAGGCAACATTGTTTGATGAGCCTGCAGAAGAAGTTACTAATTCAAAAGATATATTTACTGTTGAACAAAAAGTAAAAATTCCAATTGAGCAGCTTGAATTTCTTTACGGAAGTATTGCTTTCAAATTCATTGTTCAGGAAATGAAAACTGAAATTGAATTTGAGATTGAAAATTTAGAAGTACGACCGGAATTTGAAGTGCTAAAATCTTACTTCGTTAAATCTATAAAATCTAAAAATGTAAAAGTTGATATTCATGCTGAATTTGAAGATGGAAAGCTTATTTCGCAAATAGCAACTTCTGCTGATATTGAAAAGATAAATCAACAAGTAATTGAAGCAGCGAAATTCAGATTTGTAAGTATTAAAATATTAGGGCAGCTACCAAAGACAAGTGAAAACCTTTTAACGGTGAATGAAGTTCAAAATAAAGAAGAACAACTTTACACTGACGGGCAAGAACTTTTAGATGATATTTTAAAAAATAAGAATTACAGACATTCAAAACATTTGCGCTACCTCGCAAATAAACATGAAGGCAGTTTGATGAAAATTCGCTTTGTACTAAATCCATTTTCATTTGTGTTACTATTAGCAGGTGAAAACCAGCTTCATATAATTTTAGAAACACTCGATACCGAAGAAGCAACTTATTTATGGCATGTTGAAAAGAGTAAAGAATCTTTAATTAAAAAAGTAAAAGAAATAGACCAGCAGCTTAATCTCATCCGAAACAATGGCAGACAGATATTTTTGGAAACGAACCCAAACAACTTTTCAAAAATTTTACATGACTATTCTGATGAAAGGAAGGGATTTATTATTTGGAAAGATTTAATAGAAGAGCAAATTGTATAGCCCACGCACCAAGTCAGGCACATTTGCAAAGCGCACAAAGCCGACACACAAAGCCAACCTTGCAAAAGAGCCAGCCTTGTTCCGACGCTTCTGGTACACCCAACTTCAATTCATACAGACATTCTGGTTATACACCAAGACGAAGGGCGAACGTACAACATTGGTATTGCCAAAAGCGGGGCTGGACATTGTTAGCTTTAGCTTTTGCTAATCATCTTTAGTTCAGGGGAGACGGAATGCTACTTGGCATTTGTTCTTATCTTCAACTTTTGTAACATTAATCGGCTTCGGTTCCGGGCTGGACATTCAAATGAATAACCTGCCATCGGCAATACCTACCGTTGCCGGAAATTTGGATGGCTTTTTAAACTTGGATGGCTTTTTAAACTTAACAAAAACATATAAAAATGGTAAATCAAAATATTCATCCTTCACCGGAAAACATTATGAAAATTGGCTCTGGTTTTTGGGCTT
>JBPCQG010000408.1:0-6455 GCA_050998315.1 Chitinophagaceae bacterium | reverse complement strand
AGTTGAATATAAAATGAGGATTGATATGAGACTTGATGGTTTTTACTTCAAGTTCTTTTACTGTTTTCTCCAGTGTTAATCGGTCTACCTGGTCATTACGATTCTTTTCAACAAAATGCCAAACCATATATAACAATAGCCATAAAGAAACAAGTATAAATGTAAAAATTATCTCCCACCAAAACCTGCCTTTCCGTTGCTCTTCGTATTGCCATGCGCCATTCTCATTTCTAAACCAGCCTGTAGATTTTTTTATGGAAATTGCAGCTGCAGCATAGTTTAATGCTGATTTTGAAGCATCCTGATTTTGTATTTTACCAGGATTTGTAAGATAATAATTAGTGCCAGCTACGTTCAATTGCTGTTCCTTCTTTATTGCATTTTTGAGTGCATCCTTTTTTTCATATTCAATAAGGGAAGTATTGGTAAGTCTTGCAGTGGTCTTAGGACCATAATAGCACAGGAGCCCGGTTAAGCACACTCCTGAAATAAAAAGCATAATTATTTGTTTAGAAGGAAGTCGCATCCATTGCATCTTTTTTAATACAAGGCGGAGTAGATGAGTTGCCAGAATTGACCAAACAAGTTCTATAAAAAGATCTGTCAAAAAGATCCTGCTTTTTTCGGGCGGTTTTAGATACATATCATTGGCAAACAGGTAGACAAAAAAAAGGTTTATCATAGTCCAGCCCCCCCAGCCCGCAACCTGGCATATCCAATATCTTAGATGAATTTTCAAGATGTCAAAATTACTTTGTTATAAGGCTAATGAGTAGATGCATTTTATTAATGGTGAAATGTGCTGCTGAAAGGTTAAGTTTTGTTTGATAATTGTAAACATAGAGGATTCTATATTTATTGTACTATCTTAAAATTAAAATCTGCAGTACCTAATGCTCCCCATAATCTTATCCAGATGGGTAAAAGCTGTTCAGTACCTCTTGAATTGGTTATATCACCAAGGTCAATAATATTTTCGGTTTTCCAGTTAAAGTTGTCATGAAGTAATTCCTTCACCTGTTGCTTTGCTCTTTCGTCATTTCCACAGATAAATAAATTATGATCACCATTAGCAAGCTTGTTAGCATCAATCATAAGGGTGCAGTTCAGTGTGTTTAATGTTTTAACTACTTTAACCTGGGGAAAGGTTTTTTGTATTGTTTCGCCAAGCGAAGTATCATTAACCAAAGATAAAGTGGGAGGCATACCCTTTGAAAAGTCAAGCGGATTGGCAACATCCACTAAAATTTTTCCTGCAAGATTTTGTTCACCGGCAGAATTAAGTACCTCCAGGGAATGCTCCCCTTTTGTGCAATTGAAAATAATATCACCAAACATGGCTGCATCTTCAAAAGTTCCCTGCGACGCATTTTTGCCATTTACATTTGTCCACTCTGCGGCTTTTTTATTTACTGCATCACGGCTTCCCATTTTTACTTCGTGTCCTTTTGCAATAAGTGCTGTACCCAAAGTGTTGCCAACCATGCCGGGTACCAAGAATTCCGATTTTCATTTTAATCAATTTTAGTTTTAATGTTTAGTTTTACAAAGCTGATAAAGATAAATGAATGCCTAATCAGAATTTAAATACAGCAAAGGAATTATTAACATCTGCCGATAAGGAATATGAGAATAATATTCGCCCGGCCGTTATTGAAGAATTTTCCGGACAAAGCCAGATAATTGAAAACCTTCGCATTTTTATTAAAGCTGCAAAACAAAGAAGCGAAGCATTGGATCATGTTCTTTTTCATGGACCTCCCGGTTTGGGTAAGACAACTTTAAGCAGGATAGTGGCCAATGAATTAGGTGTAAATATTAAAGAGACAAGTGGACCCGTTATTGAAAAACCGGGTGACCTTGCGGGGCTTCTTACAAACCTGGAAACAAATGATGTTTTGTTTATTGATGAGATACATCGCCTGAGCAATGTGGTGGAAGAGTATTTATATGCGGCGATGGAAGATTACCGTATTGATATAATGATAGATACCGGACCAAACGCAAGAAGCGTTCAGATAAATCTTAATCCATTTACATTGATCGGCGCCACTACACGTAGCGGATTACTTACTGCCCCCTTGCTTTCCCGTTTTGGGATAAAATCAAGACTGGAATATTATGATGCTGTAACACTCCAAAAGATAATATTACGTTCTGCTGCAATACTCAACACAAAAATAACTTCTGATGCTGCAACTGAAATTTCGGGAAGAAGCCGTGGTACACCACGTATTGCCAACGGTCTTTTAAGAAGGGTTAGAGATTTCGCACAGGTGCTTGGCAATGGTGTTATTGATCTTGCCATTACTGAACATTCTTTAAAAGCATTAAATGTAGATGAGCATGGACTCGATGAAATGGATAACAAAATACTTTTAGTTATAATTGAAAAATTTAAGGGCGGACCTGTAGGAATTACCACCATTGCCACTGCTGTAGGTGAAGAAACAGGAACGCTGGAAGAAGTGTACGAACCGTTTTTGATACAGGAAGGATTTTTAATGCGAACACCTCGTGGCAGAGAAGTTACTCCTAAAGCTTATGAGCATCTTGGCAAAAAACCTTATACAAGTGGGGGAACGCCGTTGTTGTTTTCTTAATGTTCGAGATACGAAGTAAGATGTACGGTGTAAGAAAAATGAAATAAGGAATAAGAAATAAAAAATAAGGAATGATAAAGGCGATGATAACCAATTTCCATTTAATCCTTTAATCTACCCAAATCATGGTTCAGACTTACTCCTGCACAACCAGCCTGAAGCCATTTCCATGAATATTAACGATCTCGATAGTATTATCATCCTTTAAATACTTGCGAAGCTTTGCTATATAAACATCCATGCTTCGGCCGTTAAAATATGTATCGCTTCCCCATATTTTTTTAAGAGCCGCCTCTCGGGGTAATAGATCATTTTTGTACTCACAAAGCATCTTTAGCAATTCATTTTCCTTGGGAGATAATGTTTGTGTTTGTTTATCTGCAGTTAACTGGCGTAAACGTGGATTGAAATGATATTTACCCATATCATATTCTGCATTGGCTTCCTCCCTGTGCAGTTCTTCATTGCGTTTTAAAATTGCTTTTATTTTATGCAGCAATACTTCACTGTCAAAAGGCTTGGTAATATAATCATCAGCGCCAAGCTTATATCCCTGTATAATATCTTCCTTCATTGTTTTTGCAGAAATAAAAAACAAGGGCATATCCGGATCTACATCTCGAATTTCTTCTGCCACTGTAAATCCATCCATGTTAGGCATCATTACATCAAGCAGGCAAATGTCAAATTTTTCACGCTGAAAGGCGGCAAGTCCAAGCCTTCCATCTCTTTCCAGTATAACGTCATAATCGTTCAGCTCGAGGTAATTTTTTAAAACCATTCCGAGGTTTGTATCATCTTCGCAAAGAAGTATTTTAGGTTTTTTATTTTCCATATTAATATTAATTGTGAAATAAAGATATTTAGTTTTGAGGAGAAAAATCAAATCTCTTTACAGCTATATCTATGCCTAAATTTTTTGCGTAAATCAAATATCAACTTAGTAACTTTCAAAAAAATCATTATGGCAAACAAAGAAGCTTTTCTTAAACAAATAAAAGAGGGTTATACATTTAAGGGGGAGAAAATAAAGATTGGCGCTGCAATGCTTGATGGAGAAGTGGTACCCGAAGCTGAAATTTATCTGCCACTGAAAACACTAAACAGGCATGGGCTTGTAGCTGGCGCAACCGGTACCGGAAAAACAAAAACTTTCCAGATGATTTCAGAAGGTTTAAGCGATGCAAGCATCCCCATTTTACTAATGGATATAAAAGGTGATTTAAGTGGAATCGGCGCTGCGGGCACAGCTAATGATAAAATTACCGGGAGATATGCTGCTTTAAAAATGGAGTATACGCCTGCTCAATTCCCGGTTGATCTGCTTACGTTAAGTCAACAAAAGGGTATACGATTAAGAGCAACTGTTAGTGAATTTGGTCCTGTATTGATCACGAAAATTCTTGGTTTGAATGATACACAGGGCGGGGTGGTTGCAATGATCTTTAAATATTGTGATGATAATAAAATGCCATTGCTTGATCTGAAAGATTTTATAAAAATTCTTCAATATGTGGGCAATGAAGGAAAAGCAGAATTGCAAAAATCTTATGGCAATATTTCGACTACTTCTACGGGAACTATTTTACGTAAGGTGATAGAATTACAGCAACAGGGTGCTGATATATTTTTTGGTGAGAAGAGTTTTGAAGTAGATGACCTAATGCGAATAAGCGATGACGGACGTGGAATGATAAGTATATTACGGGTAACTGATCTGCAGGACAGACCAAAATTGTTTTCAACTTTTATGCTTCAAATGCTTGCTGAATTATATGCATCATCTCCAGAAGTCGGTGATCTTGACAAACCCAAACTGATCATTTTTATCGATGAAGCCCATCTTATCTTCCAGGAAGCAAGCTCTGCATTGTTGGAGCAAATAGAAACGGTAATAAAACTTATCCGCTCAAAAGGCATAGGCATTTATTTCAGTACACAAAATCCCATGGACATACCTGCAAGTGTATTGGGACAACTAGGTTTAAAGATTCAGCATTCTCTTCGGGCATTTACAGCCATGGATAGAAAAGCAATAAAACAAACCGCTGAAAATTACCCTGAAACATCTTTTTATAAAACGGAAGACCTCATTACTCAATTGGGAATTGGGGAAGCGCTGGTGACGCTACTGAATGAAAAAGGTATTCCAACTCCTCTTGCTGCCACAATGATGCTGGCGCCGAGAAGTCGCATGGATGTATTAACTGATGGAGAGATAGATAATATTGTAAGTAAATCAAAACTTACTGCCAAGTATAACCAGGTTATAGATAGCCAGAGCGCCTATGAAATGCTTACGGCAAAATTGCAGACGGCAGCAGAAAACCCGCCTGAAGCTACAAAAACTCAAAAATCGGCAAAACAAGAACAGAGTACCTTTGAAAAGGTAGCCAATAGCAGCGTTACAAAAAGCATTATGCGAACAGCAGGCAATACAATTGTACGTTCTTTATTAGGATCATTGGGATTAGGTGGAAGAGCAAGAACTACAAGAAGAAAAGGAACTAGCTGGTTTTAAGCTAATTGGGGATAAAAATATTAATAGCTTTTACCCTATAATACAGCTGTTTATAAAAAATATTTTTATTTTATTTGCTTAAGAGCTTTTTCTCGTTATCTTTGTCATGGTTTTTCATAGGATATTGGATTTTAAAGCGGGACTAGATTTCTATCTGGGTCCCTTTTTTATTTTATAGACTTACCGTTTACCAACCAGTCCACCCTCTGTTATGCATATTTTATTCTCAGCCTGTAGGTAATTAAGTACTTTCCATACTTTCTCTTTTTTAAAGGTGTTTAAATTCTTCAATAATAAATTTGAGTGAACAGGACCTCTAAGGGTCAGTTTCTCAATAATCATAGTGATATTCTCAAATTCAGTTGTTGAAACCACTATATTTTTCTCCTTTATACAATTATCACAAATACCGCATGATTTTATGGACAGATCATTAAAATAATTTCCAATTATTTTACTTCTGCAAGCATTTGCTTTTACATAGCTTATCATTGCCTTTACTCTTTTTTCAAAAGCAATTTTTCTTTTAGATAAATTATTTTGATTGATAGCAAAATCTTCTATGTTGACCCTGTTGCGTAAAAACCGAATTTGTGGTTCATCTTTTTGCGGATGATATTCAATAATTCCAAACTGCTCTAATTTTTTTAGATCGGACTTTAAAGCATTAACCTCTTTTTTTATAAAACCGGCTAACTGATTTTCATAAATGGGAGAAGGATAATCAAAAATTCCTTCATAACTGCGAAGCAAACCTTTTACTACAGGCTCTAAATCGGGATAGGAATTTTCAAACTCCTCCAAATGAATTTTATCACAGCAAAAAACAACCGTTGATGGCAAAAATATCTGTTCATTATAAGAAATAAATTCTTCCTGCTCCAGAATTTTCAATGAATAATTAACGGTATAAATATTCAGGTTAAATTTTTTTACAAAATCATTTATATCAAAATCAAAATAAATTCCTTCGCCACTCCCTGACGGTAATTGCAGGTAATTTACCAGCGCTTTGTAAACACCTCTTACGTCTTCAAAAGGAGGGTAGCTGATTGCAGATTGTTTTTCCAGGTCATCTAATTCACTCTGGTGAAAAAGCAAAACTGCGTAGGCTTTCTTTTCATCTCTGCCTGCCCGTCCTGCTTCCTGGTAATAACTTTCCAATGCATCTGGCACATCGTAATGCACAACAGTTTTAACATTGCTTTTATCAATGCCCATTCCAAACGCATTGGTGCAGGCTATTATTCTTGTTTCATTCTTTATCCAACTTTCCTGTTTTGTTGTGCGTTCGTTATTCTTTAATCCTGCATGATAAAAATCTGAGTTAA
>JBPCQG010000300.1:0-4045 GCA_050998315.1 Chitinophagaceae bacterium | reverse complement strand
ATAAGATTGTGTTGTTTTGAAAGTGCAGCCATAAATTCAAGATCAATAATATCAAGCCCGGGATTGGTAGGTGTCTCCAGGTAGATCATTTTTGTATTTGGGCGGATTGCGGCTTCCCATTCTTCCGGTTTATCTGCGCTTACATAACTGCATTCAATACCATAATTAGGCAAATATTTTTTTATGATGTTGTGAGTACTTCCAAAAACCGCATTACATGATAAAAGATGATCACCTGTTTTTAATAACGCCATAAAAGTTGCAAATACAGCACTCATGCCGGTTGCAGTTGCCACGCCTGCTTCTGCTCCTTCCAGCTCAACCATTTTATCAACAAATTCATTTACGGATGGATTGCTGAACCGGCTGTAAATATTATCATCTGTTTCGTCTGCAAATGCAGCTCTCATATCTTCTGCATTATTAAAGCAAAAACTGCTAGTTAAAAATAAAGGTGTGGAATGCTCACCCTCATTGGTACGCTCTGTTTGTGTTCTTATAGCTTTTGTAATAGGATGTAGCTTCATTAATTAGTTTTATTTCAGTTTCAATAAAGTATGCCTCAAATTTTTCAGCCTTTTTATCCCGATAATTATCAAGGACAAATTTCAATAAAACATTCTTGAATAGAAATTTATTTTTAAACTGAGGTAAATTTGTGAAATATAAATTACCCTCTTCAGCAATTTTGATTGGAATTGATTATGATGTGTGGTTTCTTTATGCCCCATAATATTCTATTGTTGAGAGGCTAGGGGACAATGTCATTAAGTTAAGCTCCGGAGGAGCAGCGTGTTTATAGAAAAAATTTTTAAAGCATCAAAAAAGCTCCGTAGGTGCTTCCTTTGTACACAAACTATAGGCGACTCCTGCGGAGTCAAACATTCTTTTGGGTTTACTTTTCTATAAACACGTAGCCCCTTACGGGGCTTAAGTTTTTAACTTAATAACATTGAACTATGGAATGGTAGCGGTAGCCCGCAACCCGGTGTTAGCAAACAAGGCGAGCTACGAGCCGTAGCTTTGCGTTACACGGGGGAGGACTACAAGCGAACAGCCAGGCCTCTGTTGCATAATGAACTAATTGATGAACGCCCCAAAATAATTTTCGTCTGTTTTTGCCCAAGAACTATTACATTCAACCATCGCTTATAATTCATGCCTGATTTTGATACATCCAACACTCTCTTTCAACTGGCTGCTGACATGGTTAATCACAGCTCCCAAAATATTTTCCTTACGGGCAAAGCAGGCACGGGCAAAACAACTTTTCTAAAATATATAACAGAAAACTGCGGCAAACAAACTGCTGTAATTGCGCCAACAGGTGTTGCGGCTATAAATGCAGGCGGCACTACTATCCACTCTTTTTTCCAATTACCATTCTCACCTTTTATTCCGGGGCATATTGATAAGGTAGCTGCAAGTGCGCCTACCGAAATTACTACCAAACACGGTTTATTAGGAAGGATAAAAATGAATAATGAAAAGCGTAAAATTTTACAATTGCTGGAGCTGCTTATTATTGATGAGATAAGCATGGTGCGTTGTGATATGCTTGATGCAATTGATACAATATTGCGTCATTTTCGCAATCGCTATCACGAACCCTTTGGCGGCGTGCAATTATTAATGATTGGTGATATGCATCAATTGCCCCCAGTAATAACGGATAGCGAATGGAATATTCTTTCCCAGTTTTACGGCAGTCAATATTTTTTCAGTAGCAGGGTTTTGCAGGAGAACTCTCCTGCTTTTATTTCTTTTGAAAAAATTTATCGCCAAAGCGATGAACAATTTATTCAATTGCTTAACCAGGTTCGTAATAATGAACTGGATGAAGATGCTATGTGTTTATTGCATAGTCGCTATAAGCCTGAGTTTAATCCTGCAAAGGAAGATGGTTATATTATTCTCACCACTCATAATTATAAAGCCGATGCAATAAACAATACTGAACTAAGTAAGTTAAATACTCCATTATATTCCTTTAAAGCAATTATGGATGGTGATTTTTTTGAGAAAGTATTTCCTGCAGATGAGGTGTTGCAATTGAAAGCAGGTGCGCAGGTGATGTTCATTAAAAATGATTCAGAAAAAATACGCAGGTATTATAACGGTAAGATAGGGACGGTAACAAAAATTGATAAAGAAAACATTTATGTACAATGCAAAAATGAAACTGAAACAATTAAAGTCAGTAAAGAGAAATGGGAAAACATCCGCTACACTTTTGATAAACAAAGCCAGCAATTAAAAGAAGAGGTGATTGGCTCATTCAGTCAATTTCCTTTGCGGCTTGCATGGGCAATAACCATTCACAAAAGCCAGGGATTAACTTTTGAAAAGGCTATAATAGATGCCGGCGCTGCATTTGCTTCGGGTCAGGTATATGTGGCATTGAGCCGTTGTACGAATCTTGAAGGATTGATTTTACACAGTCGTATAAATCAATATAGTATTAAAAACGATGAGCGGATAACCGAATTTTCTGAAAACAAAAACTCATTATCCCAATTAGAAAATAAGCTGTTACAGGCAAAACATGATTACCAGCAAAATTTGTTATTGCAATTATTTGATTTTTCATTGATGGTAAAAATGAGTGAGGAATTACTTTTACTTTTAAATGAAAATGCAGCCTCGTTTAACGCAGAAAGTTTATCATGGACAAAAAAACTAATTACAAATTTTAAAACACTCCAGGAAGTTTCTCAAAAATTTCATGCGCAACTCCAGGAATTCTTTCAACAGCCAATTCTCCCGCATGAAAATTCTGCGTTGCAAGACAGGGTAAAAGCAGCAGCTAGATATTTTCATTCAGAACTGGAGAAGCAAACCAATTTTTTACAACAATGCCCTGCGGTTACTGATAGCCGTATTCTTGCCAAACAATTCAATGAAACGCTTTTTGAAATACATTCATTGCTGGCAGAAAAAAAATTCCTGTTTGAGTTTTGTAAAAATGGCTTTGATGCACCTGCATGGCATCAAAAGAAAAAAGAATTCAAACTTCCTTCATTTACTGTAAATGCTTACGCCGGAGCTTCGTCTTATAAACCAACTGACAGCCCACACCCGGCATTGCACCAGCAGTTAAGAAAGTTAAGAGATGATATCTGTGCCAAAAAAAATCAGCCCATATATATGGTGGCAGGAAGTGTTACGCTGAATGAAATGTCAACTTTTCTTCCTCAGAATATTGATGAGCTTGCAAAGATCAGCGGCTTTGGAAAAGTAAAGCTGGATGCTTATGGTAATCAGTTTATAAATGTTATAAAACAATATTGTGAGCAGCATAAACTCAGTTCACTTATTCATCAAAAAATACCAAAACGACAGCGAAAGGAGAAAAGCGAACCGAAGCCGGATACAAAATTGGAATCCTTTAAATTATACAAAGAAGGCAAAACTGTAAATGAAATAGCATCCATCAGAAATTTTGCCCTGCAAACTATTGAAGGGCATCTTGCATATTATGTTAGCAAAGGAGAAATTAAAATTGATGAGCTGGTAAGCCGCGAAAAAGTAGTATTAATAGAGCCTCTAATTAAAAACTTTGGTGGAAATTCTATTACACCCATAAAACAACAACTTGGTAGTGAGGTAAGCTTTGGAGAAATAAGGCTTGTGATGGCATGGAAAGAGTTTCAAAAGGAAAAAGAAAAAAATATTGAATCAGCATAATCTATACATGTACCATTGCCTTCAACTGGCAAAACTTGGGGCTGGCAATGTTGCGCCCAATCCGATGGTAGGAGCAGTTCTGGTTTACAATGAAAAAATAATCGGCGAAGGCTATCATAACAAATTTGGCGATGCCCATGCTGAGGTTAACTGCATCAATAGTGTTAAACAAGAAGATAAAAATTTAATTGAGAAAAGCACATTGTATGTTTCACTCGAACCCTGTTCTCATTTTGGCAAAACTCCACCCTGTACAGATCTTATCATAAAAAACAAAATTCCGAAAGTTGGAATTGGCTGTAAAGATGTTTATAAAGAAGTAGATGGGAAAGGAATAAAAAAACTGCACGATGCCGGT
>JBPCQG010000251.1:0-2969 GCA_050998315.1 Chitinophagaceae bacterium | reverse complement strand
TAAGCCTGCGAAATATTTCCATATAACTGGCTTAATTTATTTACCTGATATTGTACGCCTGTACCAAACAAAGGGAAGTGCCTGTTGCCTTTGTATGCCACATCAACTGAAGCATTAATAATTTTCCCCGTTAAACTGGTATTGATAATTTCATAACGCATACCGGGTGTTATGGAAAAGCGCTTTGTCAACTGAAATATATTTTCTGCAAATACTGCATAATTTTTTGTTGAAAAAAGAAGGTCAATGCCATAAGGCTTTACAAGACTTAAATCAAAA
This sequence comes from Chitinophagaceae bacterium, assembly GCA_050998315.1. Classification (GTDB taxonomy): domain Bacteria; phylum Bacteroidota; class Bacteroidia; order Chitinophagales; family Chitinophagaceae; genus Ginsengibacter. The sequence goes on along the minus strand of JBPCQG010000251.1, from coordinate 2,690 downwards.
TCATTACCTGTAGTTCCTACTCCCTTTTGCCTGCGCTTAGTTGTTTCGTTTGAATAACGTAAGCCGGTTGCCAATACATTACTTACACCCCCTAACTTGTAATGGTGTAATAATCTTGCTTCCGTGGTAAAGCCACTGTAATAATCTCTGTCTACCTGGCGGGGATTATATAAACTTAAGGTTGTATTAAAAGTATCCGCAATAGCTGGGGCGGCTATAAACTGTACACTGTTGCGCTGACCAAATAAGGCATTGGCTGTAATTTCAACATTAGTATTAGCCGAAATGCTGTGCTTAAAGATTAATGCAGGAATATTTATTTCAGGATTAAACCAGTTTCTTGAACGAAAAGACTGTTTTGCATTTTGATTGAACTGAATATCTGTTAAACCTCCTGCTATCTTTTGCACATAATCCATTCTGGCAAACTGAAAAGATAAACTGGTTTTGGTAGTAAACGCATAACGGATATTGGCATAATAAGCATGGTAATTAAATCCTGCATTCGGTCGCCATCCATCGCCATGCCGGTAATCATAGTAGGTGTAATAACTCAACTTACCTTTTGTGCCGCCAACAGAATTAAAGGAGTTGAAAAAATTGTTTGAGCCGGTTGTTTGCTCACTTACAAATGACAAGGGCTTTGTACTATCCGCCTCCTTCATAACATAGTTCATCATGCCCCCAAACTGGCTACCAAATTGCAGCGCTGCTGAACCGCGAACTAACTGAACCTGTTGTACTGCCTGCAAAGGGGGTGTATAATGGTCTTCAGGATAACCAAACATATCCGAATTGATGTTGTAGCCGTTTTGCCGCATATTCATTTCTATGGAACGATGGCTATCCGTACCTCTTGATCCAATATTGATTTGTAAACCTGCGCCGTCCATATCCCACATGGTTAAGCCTGGTATTTGTGCAAAGGCTGTTCTTGATACATTTTGTGCAAGGTTCATACGGGAAGCATCAAAGTAAACCTGGTTTGTCTTTTTGCCGGAATAAATATTCATTCCTGCAACTTCGGCAATAAATTTTGGAGCTGCATTCTTGAGATAGGCACTAACAAAAATTGGGTCTAATGTTTTTGTGGTTAGGGTATCTTCCTGCTTTTGTGTTGACTGTGCATTTACGTGAACGAAGCCAGTAAATACTATAAAAGGAATAATCAGTAATCTTCTTGATTTGACCATATGTTTTATAATTTGACCTGATTAATATGAGTCATTAACCCTTTTTCATATTTAACCGATCTACTATTAAATTACCAACTTTTTTACCATAAACACTGCTGATAATGCACGTTGGATGAAAGTGAATTCCTCCATAAAAACGGGCCATATTATTCTCCTCTGCGGCGGCTCTGAAAGACTTAAAACTTCGGCTTTTGATTCCAAATTCCAATTCAGAGGTATCAGTATATGCAAAATTATCACCAAACACACTGGTAAGAACTTCCGCTGCTGCCGAAGATCCTGTAGAATGGCCGCAGGTATACTCTGGAAAGGGCGGGGTTTGAAGATAAGGGTGCCAGTCTTGGTCTATATATTTATTGATAACAGTTTCCGGCCGTACTGTATTGTATTTATACTTTGCATCCCAACATTGAATAAATCCTTCAAATAAGCCAATTGCTGTTTTTGCATAAGCATAAACGGTAGTAGCATAATTTGCTTTTGCCTTCTTAGCCGCAATCCCTACTATACTCATCCAATGACCTGGAGGTGAAAACTTTTTAGTTCCATACATCAAATGCCCCTCTACATTTAATTTGAATGGATTGTCATCCCAGAACATAGCCATATGTTTTTGTTCAGGCGTAAGGCTATCAATTGCGTTTTTTACTTGGATGATTTGTTTATAATAATCACTATTCTTATCGGTTATATTAAATTTTATGGGAGGAGGTGGTAGAAATTGATTTGCACTATCCAGTATCAAAGGACGCATCATATTCCAATGAGGCTCCATTGCTTCGGTGTAAGCCGGTGGAGTTGGAACCCATCTTCCAGAATCTGACATATCTACAGTATATAAAGGCATACCTTTTACCTGTAAGTAATTATCTTTCTTACTCCATGCCATTATGGATTTTGATACTGTATTTGCATACTGAAGTGAATTTTCAAATTCTGTATCAGGCATACCATGTTTTTTTGCTAAGCTTTTCAAACTGTCAATATATACTTGCATACTACCTGCTGGAAAAGTAACCGACTCACCAAGAGTGCAAAACGCCATGAGAGAGGCAAATTCAAAATTTATCTTTTTACTGTTATCAGGTTTAGGTATGGTTTCCAACCCTTTTAGTTGGTGAACCAGAGAATGATATTGATTAGGAAAGCCTGCAGCTATAACTTCATACGCAGCAATATTTGCATATAAATAATTTCGTGATGCAACAATAGGACTGAAGTTATTGCCCATAACAACCCGATTAAGTTCATGGACGGTTTCAGAATAAAGAATAGGATTTTTAAAAATAGTTTCAAAATCTTTTTTTGTATTGCAGGCATTTAAGTGCAGAATTATACCTAAGGCAACCAGTATTTTTTTCATTTTATAACAGTGGTGTTTTATTTGCGTAATAATTTAAAAAGAAAAATTAAAAATCTTAGGACGAAATGACAAAATTATTTCAAATTTTGCTTTCCCCTTGTAAAGCACTACTTCCAAATTAATATTACCAT
>JBPCQG010000194.1:0-9071 GCA_050998315.1 Chitinophagaceae bacterium | reverse complement strand
GCCGGTAAGTGTAACCGTGAACAAAAACTATTTATATGTGGTGAATCAGGTTAGCGCCAACATCAATGGCTATAAAGTTGGTTCCGATGGAAGCTTAACCGCTATCCCATCAACAAACCTGGCATTGAGTGCACACACAGCCGATCCAGGCCAGATATCCTTTCATCCTAATGGAACCCAATTATATATTACTGAAAGGGGAACCGATAAGATCACCAGCTTCCAGGTAAGTGGAAAAGGCGTTGCTTATGACCGCAGGGTGAGCGCTTCGGCTGGCGTAACACCGTTTGGCTTCGACTTTGCCGGCAATTACATGGTTGTGGCAAATGCCCATATGGATTTTCCTAATCTGGGTGGAGCCAGCTCCTACTCTTTAAGTAATTCAGGAAGTGTAACTGCTATAAATGGCAATGTTGCTAATAATCAGACAGCAGCCTGTTGGACAGCCACCACCGATCACGGACGGTTTGCCTATATTGCCAACAGCTTTAGTGATAATATTTCTTCTTACTACATAGGTACAAACGGCACTTTATATTTAATAAATGCCGCGGCAGCTCCAACCGATAGAAGACCACGGGATCTGGCAATCATTGACAATTATTACCTGTATGTGCTGAACGTAACTGATCATACTATCGGCGAATATTATCGGGGACCTCTTGGAACGCTGCATACAATTGGCCATGTTACAAATGTTCCAGTTTGGTCAGCAGGATTAGCAGCTTATTAGCAGTGCGTTTTAATCCCTATGGCACGATATGGATATTTAGATTGATCAATAAGCTGTATTAATAGGTTCTATTTTTTTAACGGGCAACCAACAGCATAAGCTGTGGAAGCCACAAAATTTTAAATTATGAAAAAGTTATTGATTTTAGTTACTGCATTTACATTAAGCTCAGGCGTATTTGCACAAGACAAGATGGACAAAATGGATCATAAGATGGACCAAAAGATGATGAAGAAGGATGGCATGATGATGAAAGACGGAAAGATGATGATGATGAAAGACGGTAAAATGATGATGATGGATAAAGACATGACACTAAGTAATGGTACGATGGTTATGATGGACGGAACTGTAAAAATGAAAAATGGTAAAACTATGATGATGAAAAACGGTGATATGATGATGATGAATGGAAAGATGAGCAAGATGAAAATGAACAAATCGATGGAGCACAAAATGTGATCAGATCACTATTTTAAAATAGGTAGTTATTATTTATTTAGGAAATCAGATTGTAGATGAGTTAATAAACACACATGAGCGCTCCTGTTGCGGATGTAATAACAATTGGAATGTAAGCTATGATTACAGCTTTTTATAATTTTTATTTAAAAACAAATTTCCAATGAAACAATTTATTTATCTGTTGGCTGCTTGTCTGCTTGCATTAAGCTGCAAAAAAAATAATACTGACGATTCTTTTACGCAACCAGCAGAACACCTTACCGGGGTACCTCCCTTAAGCGGAATGCTTGATCGTTCTAAATTAACTATGACAAGTGTGATACAGGTTGATCTTGACCGGAACATTGCAAGAGTACCCTTGTTTAAAGGAACATTTAATGGCAATACTGTTTGGTATGTGAGGATGGATGTATCAGACTCAGCCCTTGCAAAAACACTCGGGCTTAATTTTGCCCCTCGTCTTGTAAATGCGGATAACGGGTGCCCGGGGTGCATACAAACTGTTAAGTCTTTAGATCCGGTTTTGGGGAAAGCTGCTGTTGTTTTTGCGGGGACTGTTGACTTTAGCCCTATGCGTGTACTCATACCAGGACCTACAGGCTTTCCGCCTTTAATGGCGCAACCTGGTTCTATAGCGGGACCGGGATATAGTGATTTAGTAAGGCTAGAAGGAAGTAATGCTGTGTATAATGCCCCAATTATTGCAACAGGTGATGGACCTTTTGATGTTAGCCCTACACATACAAATACACTTGATAGAGTTATGGCTATGGATATTCAGGCTATGACTGTTGATTTGCAATTTATTCGTGCCTTCTCACACGGTAAAGAAATTTTTTATTTTACTTTCGGTTCAACCGCAGCCCTTTCTGCAACACTGGAAAGAGGTACATTTGTACCGGCATTAGCCACTATTCCTTTTGCCAATGATGATCAAAACCCAAAGGGAGCCCGCAGTGCTATTTTTACTTTTGCTAATGGTAAAGTAAATCCAGGTGATCCCAATTCACAAGGATTAGCACATGTAATACTTGATAATCCGCCGGGTAATCTCAGTCTACAAAATCCTGCCTTGCTTGAATCGTTGAGGAAGCTTGGCGATGCACATAATGTTCTGGGTAGTTTTCCTACACTTACTGATAAACGTTTACGTGAATTATACACTCCATTGTGGGATTTAAATATTGCTGTCTGGTCAGATGATGCTGTTGCAAGAAAAGTAAACTTTGCCCAAACAGATGCAAATACAATTCGTCAACTTTCGGTAGGTGGTTTCGTAACAAATCCCGGTGGTGCTAAACTTAGCTCCGCAAACTTTTTGGTAAACTGCCCGGTATTGGGCTTTGCCACTACACCTCCTACCGAAGACCAGGCACCGAGGCCCGATAAATAATTAAAATTCAGGAAGCAAAAAAATAAAATTCAGTACCGGCGATTTATATTATTACCAATTTTTTAAAACATATTATTTTTAAAACATTTAATTTATCTAAGTGTTCTCACAACTCTTTTTTTTCCTGCAATAAAGAATTAAAAAGAATCCAATCAACAGGAAAGTTCAAACTTAAATGAAAAGACAAATGATAGTGGTAACAAGGGAAGATCATTCGATATTCTTTATATCGAAACCAACGATTTCCATACTAACCAAAATGCTGTTTTGGCATATAGGGAAAATGCCCTGCCTAAACATTTAAAATACTACAAATGGAATACAATAAATTAACAACTGCAGAAGAAAGAGTCATCATTAATAAAGGCACAGAAATGCCCTTTTCAGGCGAGTATAATAATAATAAACAAACAGGCACTTATGTTTGCAGACGGTGCAATACACCATTGTATCATTCAAAAGATAAATTTGATTCAAATTGCGGATGGCCAAGTTTTGATGATGAAATTCCCGGTGCTATAAAACACTTGCCGGATGCAGATGGCAGCAGAACCGAAATTGTTTGTGCAAATTGTGATGCTCACCTGGGTCATGTTTTTACAGGAGAAAGATTTACGGAAAAAAATACAAGGCATTGTGTAAACTCAATCTCGATGAAATTTATTCCGGAATAAAAATTAGCTTCTCGGTTTGTATTTTGATTGGCTGTAAATTTCTCTGGAATCTTTTTGCATTAATTCCTGTAAACTAATTTTTGAATTTTTGCTCATATATTTTTTTACTATCTGCCATCCGCTGAATGCACCAATGTTGCCCGGCGAGCCTTCTCCCAATTCCTGCGTTTTCGGACTTTCACCAATATAATTTTTTACAATGTTTTGATCAGAATTGTTTAGCAGACCGTTGTTTAAAAAGAAATCCCAGATGATTGCTTCATTGGTATACGAATCTTTTAATTGTGTTTCAGTATATCCAATTTTTAAATGTTCAGCAGTGTGAGGTAAAAATTTGTCAAGGAGGTATAAGCGTTTTCCTTTTTCAACCATCTGCTCTATTAAAGCTTTGCCAACACTATTATCGGGATGCATGTCATCAACAATATTTTTTATGCAATTAACAGGAATATATTCGGGTGTAAATTTTTTAGATATGTATTCAGGAAAAATATCACGGGATATGTCACTTTTATAAAAAGAAAAATTGCTGCCCATGTGAAGCTGTAATCCCACAGCAAATGCATCAGAAGTTATTACATCACTATAGCCGTCGAATGGTCCGATAAATGTTATGATCTTACTGGGTGCTTTATATTCTGGGAAATAATATTTCACAAACTGTAATCCCTTTTTTATTTCTTTAGCCTGTGGCTCAAAATCTACAAAAAGCTTGTCTGCGCTGTCTTTCACAAAGCGATAATCTCTTATAAATAAATGCAGATATTTTGTAAGAGAATCAGGCGGGGTATTACCATTAAAACCAAGTATTTGTTTAGTAAAATCATTGATGAAATAAGAATATTTAATTCTTAAACGCTGTAATTCGTTTAAGATATTATTTGTGTCAATCGAGAAAAAATCCTTTTCAAAGCGCTGAACTTTTAATTCAATTTTAATATTTGAAACATCAGGAATGTTATTGTTGTTACAGGAAAAGAGAATGCATAAGAGTAGAATAAAGTAAATCCCTTTCATAATTATTTAAAATTTAATCCCATAATCCCATAAATCTCAGAAATCATGGTTCAGACAGCAAATCACGCTCAGGCGACAAATTTACAATCTGCTAATCGTTAATTTTGTCCTATGAAAATTTTTCTTGCACAGCAAAATTATCATATTGGAAATTTTGAAAGTAATACATCCAAAATAATTGATGCAATACAACACGCAAAAATTCATCAGGCAGACCTTATTGTGTTTAGCGAATTATGTGTTTGCGGGTATGCTCCAAAAGATTTTTTAGATTTTAAAGATTTTATTGATAAATGCTACAATGCTATTGATATTATAAAACAACATGCTGATACCATTGGTGTTTTGGTTGGAGCACCGGACAGGAATACAGCATGGGATGGTAAAGATCTTTTTAACGGCGCTTTTCTTTTGTATGAAAAACAAATAAAAGCTGTTGCTCACAAAACCTGTTTGCCTAATTATGATGTGTTTGATGAGTACAGGTATTTTGAGCCTTCATATACATGGAATGTAATGGAGTTTAAAGGAAAACGCCTGGCAGTTACTGTTTGCGAAGATATTTGGAATCTCGGTAACAATCCTTTGTACAGAATTTGCCCAATGGATAATTTGATGGAGCAGAAGCCAGATATAATGATAAATCTTTCAGCATCTCCATTTGATTATACACATGATGAAGACAGGAAAGCTACCATAAAATCAAATGTTATAAAATATAAACTTCCTCTTTTTTATTGCAATGCAATTGGTGCGCAAACTGAAGTGGTATTTGATGGCGCCTCACTGGTGTTTGATAAAGATGGAAACCTGTGTAAAGAATTTCCAAAATTTAAAGAGCATATTGAAGAAATAATTTTAAATGATGACGGCACTATTGATGCACCCGTTATAAAACCGGCGTTGGCTATACCCGAGCAGCTTTTGGAGCCAATACAATTAACTGAAACATTAAATATTGCCCAGGTACACGATGCATTGATTCTTGGTATAAGAGATTATTTTACCAAGATGGGCTTTAGTAAAGCTATTGTTGGCAGCAGTGGCGGTATTGATAGCGCCGTTGTAATTGCACTTGCCTGCACAGCTTTGGGTTGTGAAAATGTACGGGCTGTTTTAATGCCTTCGCCATATTCAACTTCGCATTCGGTAAGTGACGCAGAAAAATTGAGTAGGAACAATGGTAATCCTTACGATATTATTCCTATAAAACATATTTATGAAGATTTTTTAAAAGAGCTAAAGCCTGTATTTAAAGATCTACCTTTTAGCATTGCGGAAGAAAATATTCAAAGCAGGATAAGAGGTAGTTTATTAATGGCGATTGCCAATAAGTTTGGATATATTTTATTGAATACGTCCAATAAAAGCGAGTTGGCTACAGGCTATGGAACTTTGTATGGTGATATGGCAGGAGGGTTGGGAGTGCTTGGCGATTGTTATAAGCTGCAAATTTATGAGCTGGCAAAATATATAAACAGGGACAAAGAAATTATTCCTACAAACATCATTAACAAAGCGCCTTCCGCAGAATTGCGCCATGATCAAAAAGACAGTGACAGTCTTCCCGAGTATGCGGTTCTTGATAAAATTTTGTATCAATACACTGAAAGAACACAGGGGCCTGATCAAATAAAAGAGCAGGATTTTGATCCTGCTTTAGTTGACAGGGTTTTAAAGCTGGTAAATATTAATGAATATAAACGAAACCAGTTTTGTCCTGTAATTCGCATCTCACCAAAAGCATTTGGTGTAGGTAGAAGAGTGCCTATTGTTGGGAAATATTTGAGTTGATTAAATCTATTGAGTGATTAATTTATAAATACTATGCAGACGGCTTTACATTATTTACAAATTTTTTTTGCTGGAAATATTCAATAATTTCTTCCCTACTCATTTTAGACAACTTCTTACTTAATCTCTGCCTTTGTTCCCGCATGTATTTTACTGCGTCGAATTTTTTATCAGTTATCGTCTTCATATGTCATTAAATCTCTTGGTGAACGAATTTCTAATTGTTTATAACCATTTTTAATATTAATAGAATTGTAGCCCATTATTCTTTGAATGTTTACAATATGCTTAAAATTCCAGCTGATCAAAAAATCTGCATGATTGATTGTTGCTAACGCAGTGTGTAAACAATCAGCATAGCTTGTTTCTCCAGCAACTTTCTCTGAAATATATTGTGTTGCCAAATTCACGGATTCTCCAGTAATTTCAACAAATTCTGTAAATTCTTCTTTTAAATGCTTCACTAACATCTGCACTTCTTTTGGTGCATCTTCCAATTCATCTTGCGTTACAGCAGAAAATAAAAGAATAAACTCATCTTTCATTATCCTGTCAAAAAGCGGCCTTGTGAATTCCTCAAACTCTTCATCGTAATATCCTCCAAAGACAGAAGTGTCAATGTATATTCTTTGTTTTTGACCAGTTACTGGCACTTAAATAAGTCTTTAAGTGTTGGCAATTCCCTTTCTGATTTTTTAGCCTGCTTTACTTCGGTGAGTCCTTCGCTGATACCATTTAGAATGCTTAGTTTTTTTTGAAGCTTCTGATAGTTACTATTCAAATCTTCCCATACTTTTACAGGCACAAGTACGGAAGTTTTGTGTCCGCTGTTGTTAACGATATATTTTAAAGCTTCAGGCATTTGTGTCTTTACAAATTTAATAAAAGGTTGTCGAAGTTTTCTCCAAAAGCATTGGTGTAGGTAGAAGAGCGCTTATTGTTGGAAAGTATTTGAATTAAGATGAACTATAAAAGTTTATGAGCTTACATACCTTCTAAAGTCTCTAGGAAAGTTCCATAGTTACCTAAGTATAATAATTCATCCTTTTCAGATTTTATTCCAAGTCCAAAATAATTTTCTTCATCATTGTAAAAAATCTTGTAACCGTTTTTATTTTTAGTTTCTTCAAGAACAGTCCATAATTTAAAAGTCTGTGATTTGTCTATAGCACTTTTATATTCTTGCAAAATTGGAGTGATTAATGCTTTTCTTAAGTCTACACCATGATGGTTAGAGATGTCAAATTTGGAATTAATTTCATCAAGAATAATATCTAATACTTGTTCGCTTGTCATAAAAGATGTTTTCAAAGACCTCCCTTTAGGGAGGTTTGGAGGGTTTACACATTCACCACCTGCACCGCAGTTCCATAACATAAAACTTCAGTAACGCCGCTCATTACTTCATTGGCATCATACCGAACATTAATAATTGCATTAGCGCCTTTTTCATTAGCATGTTGAACCAAATCTTCAAATGCTTCCTGCCTTGTTCTCTCACAAAGCTCAACATACAGCGAAATCTTTCCTCCTCCTATAGTTTGCAAAACTGCTCCTATGTTTGCAAAAATATTCCTGGAACGGACTGTAATGCCACGTACAACACCAAGGTGTTTGGTGATTCTATACCCTTCAAGCTGGTTGCTTGTTGTTATGAGTTGTTGGTCTACCATAATTTATATTTTAGCGTTAAAATTAACATAGTTTTCTTGCTGGCTGTTGCATGGCAGTGTTTTTGTTTACGGGTCTTCGTACTTTGCAGCCCGCAAAGTTTTTAACCGCTTAATTTTTTATTATGCTACAAACAGCAGAAGATATTCGCTTACTCAATGAGAGAATAACCCATTCAGCCACTTTTATCGATAAGATACATGATGAGATAGGTAAGGTGATTGTTGGGCAAAGCCACATGATTGAAAGATTGCTGATTGGTCTTTTAAGTAATGGTCATATTTTACTGGAAGGTGTTCCGGGTTTGGCAAAAACACTTTCCATAAAATCGCTTGCTCAAACTATTAATGCAAGGTTCAGTAGGATACAATTTACTCCCGATCTTTTGCCTGCGGATGTAACAGGCACAATGATCTATAACCAGCAGAAAAATGAATTTGTTGTTCGCAAGGGACCCATCTTTGCAAATTTTATTTTAGCAGATGAAATAAACCGTGCACCTGCAAAAGTGCAAAGCGCTTTACTGGAGGCAATGCAGGAAAGACAGGTGACCATTGGAAATAGTTCTTACCATCTTGAAGAGCCCTTTCTTGTTTTGGCAACACAAAACCCTATAGAGCAGGAAGGAACATATCCTTTACCCGAAGCTCAGGTTGACAGGTGTATGTTGAAAGTGATTATAGATTATCCAACAAAAACAGAAGAGCAAAACATCATCCGACAAAATGTTCAGGGCATGAAGCAGGCATTAATAAACCCTGTTGTTGCTACCCAGGAAATTTTAAGTGCCAGGGAACTAGTACGGCAGGTTTACATGGATGAAAAAGTTGAGCATTATATTTTAGATATTGTTTTCGCAACACGCTATGCCGAAAAATATAATCTTCCGAAATTAAAGCCACTCATAAGCTTTGGGGGTTCGCCGAGGGCGAGCATAAACCTTGCATTGGCAGCAAAAGCGTATGCCTATTTAAATAAGAGAGGCTATGTGATTCCTGAAGATGTGAGAAATATCTGCAGAGATGTTTTGCGTCATCGTATCGGTTTAACCTATGAGGCAGAAGCAGAAAATGTATCAGTTGAAATGATTATCGCTGAAATTTTAAAAGTGGTAAATGTTCCGTAGTCTGAATCATGATTTGGGGAGATTATGAGAGTTACGAGAAAGATGAATACCTCTAACTAAAATTTTGCCTGTAAAATATTTAATCATGTAAATCTTATAATCAAAAAAATCATGGTTCAGACAAATGCTTAGCATACCCGAAATACAAAAAAAAGTAAAACAGCTCGAGATAATCAGCAGGAAGCTTACCACACACAT
>JBPCQG010000145.1:0-7872 GCA_050998315.1 Chitinophagaceae bacterium | reverse complement strand
TGCGCCAAGGATATTCTTACCTGCATACCTGCCCTGGTATTAACTGTTGGTGCTGCCGAAGAAATATATGGAGTTACTCTTCGCTGATCAAAATAGAGTTTTACATTTATACGATTATTAATGTAATAATCTATCGTTGGGCTAAGGGTTATTTCTTTACTTCCTGCTGTTGCAAATGCACTTTGCTGATCGAGCCTGCTGTTGGCGGTTACATTATCTCTTACTTTAAAATCAAAACGGAAATTTATTTCATTATCCAATTGCTTGCCGCCCTTTTTTGAGAAAGGCACTTTAAACGGAAGCTTTAAACCACGTTTACGGTAACCTGCACCAATAGTGAATTCTGTTGATCTTACTTCGCTCAATTGAAAATCAATAAGGCTCATACTTAACTGCCGCTGCTTTACGTATTCAAACTTTCCTGTTAACTGGTTTACCAAACTAAAATCAATTCCTATCAATGGAGCAAACTGTTCCTGTATTGTAATATTAGGAACCAGGTAATATGGAACAAAGTTTCTGGATACAGTATCTATAAAAGATGGATAACCATATCTTGAAACATCCTGGTAAAATAATGCAGATGTAAAGCTGTTCATACCAAGCGTTGCAGTATACGCATGGGTTAACGAAAAATTGGTAAAAATTTTCTCCAAACCTTTAATCCTGCTAAGTCCGTTGTAAGAAATACGCCAGTTTGGTTTCGGCAATATGCCTTTAAATGGATTTGATTTTAATCTTGGGTTATTTTGTTTTATCAATGAAACCTTTTCAGGATCCTGACCTGTGTATGCCGCAATAAAAGACGGCACTAATACATCTATTGCATATCGTCCGTATCCCAAATAATATCCGTCTGAACTTTGTGTTTGGCTGTAAGGATTTAGTTTACCTAATCTTGCAGATAATGTTCTCCTGTAATCCTGGAATTTTACAAATGTTTCAGAAACCTGGTTAGGATCAAACTTGCCGAATAGAGTTTTAAATGCAATATAACTAACATTAAAACCACCACCTGCATACGGACTTAAGTGAGCAAAATTATTTCCTGTGCCGGTAGTATCCTTAAATAATTCAGAATAATTTTTATTGAATGTTTTATCCAGGTTCACGTCAATTGTAAAATCACGGAAAGGCTCTAACTGCGCTGACAGCGCAAGACGCTGATCAAAAGTTTGCGTGAACAAGTCATTGAACAAAGTATCTCTTGTTATCAAACCTCGTCGTGCAGCATTATTAAGCCATTCTTCATCAGGTTGTTTGCCTAAAATAAAATCAAAGCCAGGGGCCATACTCCTGAAATTCTCTCCTAAAAATTGTGTACTGTCAGTATAGCCCGGCAATCTTGTATTACTGTTTTGGGATAAGGTTGCATTGATAGTTTTTAAACTTGTTACCAGTTTTCCAAAAAATCTTGTAACGCCTTTTACCTCGCCGGGTATTTTTTCAGCCTTTGGTCTTTTACCTTTTACACTATCAGATGCTTGCTGGGGTTGGGGCACTGCAGGTTGATCCAATGCCCTTAAGAATTTTAATTTACTGTAAAGCTTATTAAAATCCAATTGCACATTTGCTTCTTCCTGCTGACCATTCTCTAAAAAATTTCCAAGGTTATATGCTAATCTTGATGCGCCTATCCATCTGTAATTTGCTGCATATTTTAACCGGATTGTTGTCCAGTCAATTAATGGAAATTTAGTTGTAGGAACTGTGTATGAAAAATTTGCAATCTGCGTAAAGACAACATTTCTTCCACCTTTCCAGAAATTTCTTTGTACAGTATCTCTTTTTTCTTTTGTATCTAATCTGCCGTAAGGCTCATCAATTCTTGCATTATTCAATGCAGAATAATCAAGGTTGAGAGAACGCGTAAGGTCCCATCGCAAAATATAATTCCTGTCGAACGTAAAATATTTATCATACGTTTCGGGAGTATTGTATTTTATATTTTTAAAGTCGCTGGTTACGCTTCGTGGCTTAATAACTCCAAATTGCCTGAAAACATCAGCCCGGAAGCTTAACTGCGATGGTACAGGATTGAAATTGATATCTTTTATAAGATCAAGCCAATGTGATTTTGTTTTAATAAGTTTTTTAAAAGGTTCAAGATATTTTGGCTTTGGTGCAAAGTTGTAGCCCAGCCCCGCCCTTTGTTTTGTTACATCATTATATTCTATGAGAGGATTATGGGCCTCAGTTTTTGTATAAGAATAGCTAACATCAATATTTGATACGTCATAGATCTTAGGTTTTTTACCATTCGTTTTATTTTTACGAACGTTAGTAAAATTTACAGTTTTTATCGAAGTAAAATCCACTGAATTTGTTCTTATAGAATCTTTTTTACCGCCCGACGCATTTTTTAATTTTTCCTTTAATCTTATATCGAGATCGTATGGGTCATATTCAGGCGTACTTACAGTTTGTGAAATGCTTGCATAAACAGGAATTGAAAGCCCTGCTTTTTTAGGTAATAGTTTTCCAAGCTCAAGGTTTGCTGCCGCATCAAACTGTACGAAATCATCTCTATATCTCTCAGTAATCCTTTGCTCTAACGTGCCAAAACCATTGCTATGTGTATTTGCGGAAATGGAGATCGTTCCAAGGTCTGCAAGGTTGGCATCTATCCTTCCTAATGCAGCCCACCCGCCACGTTCATCCACTGCTGACAAGCGTAATTCATTATACCATACCTCACCACATGCATCGGTTGCATTATTAGTATTCTCCACACCCAGCAACATTCCTTTCACTTCACCAAGGTTTGGATTACCAATAATAGCATAGGTATGACCATTAGGCTGCAACTGCCTGTAAATTCTATTAAGAGGAAGGCTTGATAAGTTCCTGTCATTTTTAAGTCTGGTAAATATCTGCAGGTCGAGGTCTAAACTATTTGTGGGTATCCATAAAGTATCATTATATTGATTACTGTTGGGCTCAAACTTACTTGCTGCATCTAATGGAGTTAATTTTAATGGAATTCTTACCTCATAATAATTGCTTACAAAATCGGTTCCGATACGCACAACAGCAGTAAGATCATTGTTTCTTAAATTGCTGAAGATGTTTTTCTTTTCTGCATGGATATACATTTGAAGTTTTCGGAAGTTTCTAATATCTTTTGTGGCGAAAGTTTGAAATACTCCCTTAGCGCTGTCCTTGCGGAGATTACAGAATTGTAAGTTTAATGCCTGCTCATTCTGCAATAAGTTTACTCCCTCATTACTTAAAGTTTGCACTCTTTCTATTTCCCGTGGTGTGCGGTATGGCAAAGGAGTACGCTTATCATTTTCTTCAATATTAACAGCGCCAACATTAAACTCTGCTGATGAGGTAGGAGAATAAATTCCTGTGGAATCTAATTTGTATTGAAATTTTCTCCATGTATTTCTCACAAGATCAAGTTTACCAAAGCGAACCACAACACTGTCTTCAAAATCAGTAAGAAACATTCTTATAAACCGGATCGATTTAAAGTCAGGAATATTACCCACCTTCTGGCTATAAGAATTAATAGGTATTCTAAGCTGGTACCACGTTTCATTACGTGCGGAACCATCAGCTAATTTTACAGATACCAGTTTTTTATCAACAATATAATTCTGCCCTATATTCATCTGCGGCGCAGTGGGTGGTTTAAGATCAACGATGTATTGAAAATATTCTTCCGTTTCATTTAATGTATTATCCCTGTTAAGATCTTCCTGGTCAGGATATAATGTTTGAGCAGAAGAAAACTCGGAACTATTATCAGCCAACGGCGAATTACCTTGTGGATTATTAAATTTTTTATACCTGCCTAAAATGCCAAGGTTCTGAGCATCAAGATCACCACCCCGGTAATAATGATAGTCATCACTTGAAGGATCTTTTAATGCATCTAAATATACTTTTGAGCTGGCGCCAAATGTTGTGCTTAATATATCAAGATAATCAGTTCTTCTTCTCACAACTTCTGAATCATTATTGAGTCCATCAAACCCCACATCCTGATATTGCCTGTCGTTAGGATCGTTACTGAATGCATTGGTAACCTGTATCGGATTACGTGGCACTCTTCCCCAAACTGAATTATCTACCTGGGATGGAAGTTTAGGAGTTGGCAATCCATTCTCATAAAATCTGCGGCTGTCTTTTAAAGCATCTTCTGATATATTACCAAGGTTTATATAAAATTTTCCTCCTGTGCTTGCAGGATTTAAAATAAATGGATCCTGTACCCAGCATTCTATAAATTCAATGTTGGCAGTTTCAAAATCTGTCTGATCAACATTACGCATCAAACCTCCCCACCTATTTTTAGGATTAAGCAACTTACCATTTGCACCAACTCTTCCGGCAGAAGCGTCGTAATTATAAGGTCCCCGATCTGTTGGATAATAGGCAAGATCAAAAGTTATTAATTGATTTTGGCCAAAGCTGGTGGTACGCTGCGGAAAAATTTCTGTTTGTGAAACAGAGCGTACTCTTGGGTCAGATAGTTCGGTTTTATTTCCTTTTAAAGGATTTGACAAACTTCGAAGATCTTGTAGCGTAGGTTCAATTTGGTACCATCCAATCCGGGCCCTGTTCTTGCCATAGTCAAGGCTATTATTTAATGAAGCTTCAGGGAAGAGAATATTTCCATTCCCATCTGTAGCGCCTAACGGTGTGGATGCAAGCGCCCAACTGATTGGGGGAAACCGAAGATCAATATCACTTTTACTGCCTTCAAAATTATCAATGTAAATAGTACCGCTGTTGCCTTTACCAATTTGCGGCGCATGCCCCGGCTGCAGATATGCTGCTTCAACATATGCATTAATTGTTGAAGGCGCTGTTGTTTTATAAAAAGGAAGTTTGTTTAAAAATTTAGTTAACCGCGGAATATCCTGCCTGTAATTCATATCAACACCATACATGGTATTCCGGATCGGGTCTTCACCAAAATCTACTTTTGTAAAGTATGGTCTTTCACCAAGTCTCACCATTGTTGCACCAAAACTCAATTGTTTACGGGCTGTATTTTTAGCAAGATAATCCAGCCGTAGAGCCATATAATTTCTCTGCTGCAAACCAAAGCTTGCGTTATTCTCATAATTTACCTGCACCGGTAACCCTGCATTTGTAATTGCCTGGTTAATTATTTTTATTGTTCCCAGGTCATAGTTAATGGTATAATCAATATTTTCCTTTAGCTGTTGACCGCCGGCTGTTACTGTAACAGAACCCTGAGGAATGTTGTACCCGATACTTATGTCAGATGTAGAAGATGTTTTTGCTGATCCTTTTAAAAGAAATCTATTAAGATTTGGAAACTGCTGTGCTACAGCTTTAATTGAATCATATAAAGGATAATACAAAGTACCTTTTGCTGTTGTGGGAGGTGCGGCGTAAACCTGTTTTGCAAGGTCTCTCCCAAAAGGTTCCAGCACAGGAAAGATAACCCTGCTGTATTGAGGAATTACTGTATAATAATCTACATAATCAAAAACACCATCAGGCTGAGGATCATTCTGATTATTTAACCTGTCTAAATTTACTAATGTAAGAATTGGAGTGCCCTGGTTAATATCACCAAAAGGGAAATAACGTTTTGCGCCTAAGCCAGGCTCTTCGTATAAAACGTCCAGTTTAAAATCCTGTCTTTGCAAAGTTCCGTAACCAACGCTGTATACATTCTTCAGCATTAATTGCCATATAGGCAATGATGGTCTTTGAGATGTTGCCTTTAATAATTTTAAGAATAATACTTTTTGGTTGCCTGATGTTGTATCAGGTGGCAGATCCTGAGAAAATTCTCCCACCTGGAAAACTTTTCCATTGTAAGTATACTGATAAGCCACAGCTAAAACTTCATCAGGCTGCAAAGGCTGGTTAAGAGATAAAAAACCAATTTTGGGGTTATATATGTATTGGCTTGAATCTAATTTTCTTGCAAATGTTTTTTCAAAATCCTGGACCGGACTTAATCCTAATGCAAGCAACTGGCTTGTGATCAAAGCAGGGTTTCTGTTGTTTGGATTATTTATAATTGTACTGTATTCTGAATTAGCATTATTTGAAGGTAATGTTCCAAAAACTGTAAATGGCCGGTAAGGATTTGACTCTGCAAGATCCATTAGTCCAACAATTTCTCTTGCATCAGTTGTAGTACCGTTTTTATTGGTAACCCAAACTTCCATCCTTAAAATTTGCACCGGGGTTGTAACAGCCGGCAAAGTGCTCATGGCTTTATTATAATTATTTTTAAAATACTGCCCCATCAAAAAATGCCTGTTCTCTTCATATTCATCTGCTTTTATTTCAAACTGCTGTGCTGCCGCACCACCCTGCAAATTAACTGACTGCCGTTGCGATTTTTGACTAGCTAAGAGCGCTGTGATATATAATTTACCAAATTGTAATTGTGTTTTTAAACCGAATAATGATTGTGCCCCCGGTATCAAAGTACTTCTTGAAGCAAAGGATACATTTCCTGCCTCTATGCGTTTAATAATTTCATCATCGGTGCCGGAATAATCTAATTTTAATTGATTGGTAAAATCAAGATTGGCTAAAGTATTATAGCTTATGGGAAACCTTAATTTATTGCCGATGTTGGCATTTACATTTAATTGAGCCGCCATATCAAAATCAAAACCACCGTTCTTTCTTGCTCTTTCGGGTAAGGTCGGATTTTTAATATTTTGCCCCTGGTAACCCGCGGTTATATCAACGTTGCCCTGGGGTTGTATCTCTATCTTTCCATTACCAAATAAGCGGTTGAAAAGATTATCATAAATATTAAGCTTTGGTTTTATCAGCCGCCTGTTTAAGAGATTTAATGTGTTTGCACGTTTTTGAAAATATTCCTTTTCATCTTTTTTACCCTGAATCGCCATAAATTCATCAAACGTATACCAGGTTGGCGTTCTATAATATTTACTTCCTATTTTTTCATAGACATAATACCTTTTTGTAACCGGGTCGTAGGCAACAGAATCTTTTATGTTGGAAGGCTGTTTAAGATCGAAAGTTCTTTGATCAGTTGAAATGAAATCCCCGCGCCTGTCCTGGATGGGATAAGGAAGTGAATCTGTTTTATTAGATGAACTCTGAGCATATATATTATGCGAAGAAGCAAATACAATAAAAAATAATAATACTAAGCCAAGGAGTTTTGGAATTAGTTTTCTTTCAAGCAACATCCATCAATTAATTAGGTAGAATTTTGTCAAATAGCTTTTAACGCTTTTTTAATTAGGTCCTCTAAGTGTGTTATGGATGGTTCAGTACGAATAATTTTATTAATTGATTGTTCCGCAACAGGTTTCGATATTCCTAAAGCCACCAAAGCATTTAACGCATCCTGCTCTAAACTATTGCCTTTAGCAGTTGAAATGTTCACGTCAAAGGACTGTTTATTTACCTTATCCCTCAACTCCAAAACCAGTCTCTCAGCAGTTTTTCTACCTATTCCCTTTACACTTTCCAGTAATCTTGCATTATTCTGCAAAATTGCCTTGCTTATTTCATCTGGTTTCATACTGGACAACATCATTCTTGCAGTTGCTGCACCAACACCCGAAACTCCTATCAACATTACAAACATCTCCTTCTCCGCTAAGTCAAAAAAGCCATACAAGATATGAGCATCTTCTTTAATCTGAAGATATGCAAATAATTTTCCTTCTGAAAGATTTTGTATCTGCGACCAGGTGTTTAAGCTAATATTAACTTCGTATCCAAGCCCATTAACATCTAAATAAACAACTGCCGGGTTTTTATAAGAAAATTTGCCTGCTAAATATGCAATCATGTTTAAAAGTCAATCTCAAAAATAAGTAATTCACATCGGTTGAACTCAATATTATCAATTTGTTTATGACCGGTAAGGCAATAGCAGGT
>JBPCQG010000021.1:0-9332 GCA_050998315.1 Chitinophagaceae bacterium | reverse complement strand
GGTTTATATAAAGTTCTTTTATTTTCCGCCTTTCGGTTGGTGGGGACTCCTATCCTGGCATTTTTAAGTGGTTGATGTCCATCACTAACTTGCAAATCTATTCTCTGTTCTTTTCAAACCTGCTTATTTTTTTATCGAGCATAAATACATAAATAAACAAGCCAATTAAAATAGTAAGGCATACAGCCACTACAACATCAATCTTTCCGTTGCTTCGCATAGTGTCTGCCATCTCAACTTTGTCCTGCGCAAATGATGCACTACTTAAAAACAAACTGCCTGCCGCAAATAGGAAACGTACAAATAAGTTATGCATTAATCAATGTTTTATCTTTTAATAATTGCAGGCGAATTTTTATCGTTGCAATCCAAACTCCTAATAATGTCCATCCGATAATGGCAGGATAAAATACTATTCGTAACCTGCTGTCAATTTCATTGAAATTAAGTGCCGGATTTCCGCTATCACTACCTGGAGCGCCAGGATGCAGGCTTCCCACCAATCTTGGGATTATCCAAATGCTCGGAAAAAGCATTGCAAAAGCAAAAATATTATACACAGCACTTACCCTGGCTCTTTTATCAATATCAGTAAAAGAACCTCTTAAAACAAAGTATGCGCCGTAAATTAATAGTGCAATAGCAGCGCCAATAAGTTTAGGTTCCTTTAAAACATTTGCCAGAGATTGATTTTGATCCGTTATCCATGTATAATTTGCCCAGATTGTACCGGTTGCATAACCCAATATTCCGAAGAGACTTCCAATGGCTGCAAAATTGTTTGCAAAAATATCATTACGATGGTTTGATGTATGCAGGTATTTTATGCTATAAATAAAGCTTACAATAAATAAGATCATCATACCAAACCACATGCAAACGTGCAAATGAAGATTGCGGATTGATTCATTTAAGATTGGTAAACGCGGCACATCTAATAAAAAGCCACCAATAATTGTATAGGCAAGTAATAAAAAGGATAATATTTTCCACCAGCTTTTCCTCACAAAGAAAGAAATATTTTTTCAGGGGCGAAGTTAGGGGAATATGGTTCAAAGAGTTTAAAAAATCATGAGGCTTTATTAAATGCCTGGTGGGCAAAACAGATAGTATTTAAATAACAATAAAATATAAAGAATTTGAAAGCGGATACAATTTTATTTTATCGCCTTCACATACTTTTTTAAAAGATTGCTATTAATTCATTTGCTTTTTTAAAAGCTATTTTAACCTTTCAACTTCAAATTATTTATTCCTCCCAAAACTCCCTATTTAATCTTTCTTACTTCTTCATAAGCTTTTCTCACTCCTTCCATAAATAAGGGAAAAGAATTATTGCCAATACAAAAATTAAAACATCTAAACCTATTATTAAACCAGTTAGCTGAAGTACCGCACTTTCTTTAAATACTTCTGCAAATGCACTTCTGCTTAATCGTATAAGTAATAATAATTGAGGGAGAATAACAGGGAAACCAAGTATTGCAATAAGGGCTGCATTTTGCTGCGCTTTGGCTGCAATGGCACTCATTAAAGTAAAAACCATGCTTAACCCGATTCCCCCTACTATAACAATGCCCGTAAATCGAATAGTGTTACTAACAGGATTATTTAAAAAGATAAAAAAGAGGATAAGACTAATAACACTCATCAAGATCATCAGCATGATATTGTATAATAATTTACTAATGATAAATTCTACAGGAGAAGTGATGGAATAAAAATACAGCATCCTGCCTTTTCCTTCCTGTAAAAAACTTTTTGCAACAGTATTAATGCAAACAAATAATTGAATCACCCAAAATAAACCATTCCATACATTGGCCGCTGGTTCATCAATAGAAAGATATAAAACGAAAATAGTAGATGCTATGTATAAAAGAACTCCATAGAAAGTATGCTGTTGCCTTAATTCAAGAATGATATCTTTCTTAAGCAGAGCAAAAATTGATTTCATGTTACTGTAAGATTAAAATTTATCGACAGAGCCAATTTTAGCCGAACAAATAATGCATCCTGAAACTGATAACTATAAAGTTCATTTAAGACTGGAGCTGCGGGTTAAGTCTGGAACCTTTCCCAAAAGGTCAATCTTTTTCTATAATTGTGCACAGTGCCTGCATCTTGGTTCGTAAATATCTTTTTCCCCCAATACAACCTGTCCCTCAAGGGCAATTTTACGGTAAGATATATTTGCAATATTACCGCACTGCATACATATTGCATGTAGTTTTGTTATATAATCTGCTATAGCCAATAGCTTAGGCATTGGTCCAAAAGGGTTACCCAGGTAATCCATATCAAGCCCTGCAACAATAACACGGATGCCTCTTAAAGCCAGTTGCTCACATACTGAAACAACCTGCTCATCAAAGAATTGAGCTTCGTCAATACCTACCACATCTACATCCTGAGCCATCAATAATATGGTTTGAGAATTATCAACAGGAGTTGAAAGTATTTTATTCTCATCATGACTTACAATTTTTATCGCATCATAACGAACATCAATCGCCGGCTTAAATATCTCCGCTTTTAGATTAGCTATCCTAACTCTTTTTAACCTGCGGATCAGTTCTTCGGTTTTTCCACTGAACATACTGCCGCAAACAACTTCTATCCAGCCTCTGCGTTCACCTTTATAATTGGGTTCTATAAACATAATAAGTGAATATTTTTAAATTCAATTTGTAACTTAGCCTGTAATGCAAAGGTTAAAATCATTTTACATGAAATCAAAAACATTAATTTCATTTTTTCGCTGTATTAAAAATCCGGGGCATAAAGCAAACTAAATTAGATGGAAAAAGTGCGCACACTCATAGAAAAACTACAACAACAAATAGCTGATAATGCTTCCGCAGATAATTTATTGGTTACCGTACACATGCTTCAATCTGAATTACTTCATCAAAAAGGTAACGCCACCTCAATAAATAAAGGTAAGGTAGCGGTAATAATGCCGGGAGTTTTAAACAATGGTTACCGCGATCAATCTTATATAAACCAAACTCAAGAACCTGCCCAGGAAGAAGAAAAAATTATTGAGGTTTTAAAAGTAGATGAAAAAGAGATTGAAGAAGAGCTGGAAGAAATGAAAAGAAATGCGGAGGCAAAAAATCAGATGAGTGTAAATGCAAAACCTTCTTTACTTTTTGATCCGATTGAGGATGTTCCAACATTAACTCATCAGACACCACTAACTAATCCACAAAAAAATATTAATGATTCTGCTTCCAGACCGGAATCATTAAATGATAAATTGAAGCAAAGTAAGATCGAGCTTTCTGATATGCTTACAGAAGTTCCTCTAAGAGACCTGCGCAGGGCAATTGGAGTTAATGACCGTTATTTATTTATTCATGAATTATTTCGCGGTGATGAAGCTATGTATGAGCGAAGTATAAAAACGATCAATAATTTTTCAATTTATCCTGAGGCGCAATATTGGATAGAAAGAGAGCTAAAAGTAAAAATAGGATGGAGAGATTCAGATATTGTTAAGCAGTTTGATCAGTTGGTTAAGAGGCGGTTTTCCTGAATGTATTCTATTATCTTTTTTGTTGCACCTGCGTTTTTCAACACATAATTTTTAGCAGCATAACTTCTCTTTTCTAACTCATCAGTATTGTTAATCAGGTGGGTTAAAATTTTTTCAAGCTCAAGCGCATTTTTAATCGTTATTCCCCCGCCACAATCAATTAATTCCTGCGCTTCAAAATTTTTTTCAAACTCAGGTCCAAAAATTACAGGTTTTCCATAAACAGCAGCTTCCAGTATATTGTGTAACCCATCATAACCAAATCCGCCACCAACATAGGTTATGTCAGCATATTTATAGAGCTTTGAAAGCAAACCAATGCTATCAATAATGAGGCAATTCGGTTGCCGATTGCCTATTGCCTGTTGCCCGGCACCGGTTATCCATTCAGAATAAAAAAATGAATCAGGAAATTCTTTCTTTACATCCCTGAGATTTTCTTTATCAACTTCATGAGGTGCGATAATAAATTTAATGTCTGTATTTGTTTTTGCATAATGCACCAGTTCAGATTCATCATCTTCCCATGTACTGCCAGCAACAATAACTTTATAAACGCTGCAAAACTCTTTTATCAATGGCACATCATCAAAATTTTCAGCAATATTTATTACCCTGTCAAACCTTGTATCTCCTGAAACAGTTACATTTTTAATACCGATGTTTTCCAATAAAATTTTTGAGTCTTCGTTTTGTAAAAAATAATAGGTAAAACAATCAAGCATTTTTCTCCAGAAGTCTCCATACCATTTAAAAAATAGATGAGCTTCTCTAAAGACACCAGATATTAATAATATAGGGATATCATTTTTTTTTAATTCATGTAAATAATAATACCAGTATTCATATTTTATCCATAATACTAATTTTGGATTTATAAGATCAATAAATTTTTTTGCATTTGAAGCCGAGTCCGCAGGCAAATAAAAAATATGATCAGCACCTTTAAAATTTTTTTCTATCTCATAGCCTGATGGAGAAAAAAAAGTAATTACAATTTTATACAACGGGTACGCTGTTCTTATTTTTTCAATCAAAGGTCGCCCTTGTTCAAATTCACCAAGGCTGGCGCAATGCATCCAGATTGTGTCATTGGCACCTTCAGCATTTTTAATGAAGGGGAATTTTTTTCTGCCATTTAACCATTGTTTTGCTTTATCATTCCATAAGGAAGCAATGCGAATACCTAAAAGATATAACTTTAAAAAAATAGTATAAAATAATAAGCTCACCTTATCGGTTTAATCAACAAATCTAATTTCTTCCCAAAGAAGTTAATAACGAATAATTTGTTTCCCAATGAATCCTTTCATGATAGTTCAGTTTCCTGATTCAAATACTATCTTTGCACCCCGTTAAAAAAGTGTATATGAAAACCATACAAATGGTAGATTTAAAACAACAGTATCTTAATATAAAACCTAAGATAGATACTGCTCTTTTAGATGTGTTGGATAGTTCTGTCTTTATTGGAGGTAAACAGGTAACTGATTTTGCAACTAATCTTTCACAATATCTAGGGGTTAAGCATACAATTCCGTGTGCTAATGGCACAGACGCTCTCCAAATTGCAATGATGGCACTCGGTCTGCAGCCAGGTGATGAAGTTATTACTCCTTCTTTCACCTACATTGCTACCACCGAAGTTATTGCGTTACTTAAATTAAAACCGGTATTTGTAGATGTTGACAGATCTACGTTTTGTATAGACACAGCTGCTGTTAAAAATGCTATTACTCCCAATACTAAAGCTATTGTGCCGGTACATTTATATGGGCATACCGCTAATATGGAGGAAATAATGGCTATTGCAAAAGAACATAATTTATTTGTAGTTGAAGATAATGCCCAGGCAATCGGTGGGGATTATATTTTTAAGAATGGAACAAAAAAGAAATCCGGGACTATTGGAACGGTTGGATGTACCTCATTTTTTCCCAGTAAAAATTTAGGATGTTATGGTGATGGGGGCGCAATATTCACTAATGATGAAGCACTGGCTGAAAAATTAAAAATGATAGCCAATCATGGACAAAAGATAAGATATTACCATGAGATGGTTGGCTGCAATTCCAGGCTGGATGCTATACAGGCTTCTGTATTAAATATTAAACTTTCATTGCTCAATGAATACATTTCAGCCCGCCAAAAAGCTGCTGATTGTTATGATAAGGCTTTCGCAAACCACGCAAAATTAACAGTCCCATTCAGAGCCAAATATTGTACGCATGTTTTTCATCAGTATACACTGGTTTTACAGAATACGGATAATTCCGGCAGCTATCGGAATGCATTACATACTTTTCTGGCGGAAAAAAATATTCCTTCCATGATATATTATCCCGTACCGGCACACCGGCAGAAAATGTTTGAAGCATTAGGAGGTGGTGATTATAATTTACCGGTAACAGACTGGTTAACTGACAGAGTAATATCACTGCCAATACATACAGAATTAGATGAAGAGCAGCAGTCATATATAATTGATCAGGTATTGAAATTTGTAAATAAATAGATAATAGATAAATGAAGATAGCAGTTATAGGAACAGGTTATGTAGGATTGGTAACGGGTACTTGCTTTGCTGAAACGGGGAATGATGTTACGTGTGTAGATATTGATAAAAGTAAAGTGGAAAAATTAACTTCAGGGCAGGTAACAATATATGAACCGGGGCTGGAGAAGATTTTTGTTAGAAATGAAAAAGAAGGAAGATTGCATTTCACTACTTCATTAAAGGAGGGAATTAAAGAAGCAAAAATTATTTTTCTTGCATTACCGACACCTCCGGACGGTGACGGAAATGCTGATCTTAAATATGTTTTAGGTGTAGCAAAAGATTTAAGCAGCTTACTTGATAAAGATGATTATAAAATTATTATTGATAAAAGTACAGTACCCGTAGGCACTGCTGAAAAAGTAAGAAATACAATTTTAGAGGCATCTCCTTTGGGAGAAGGTTTGGTGGAGTCATTTGATATCGTAAGCAATCCTGAGTTTTTGCGTGAAGGTGTAGCCGTAGATGATTTTATGAAACCAGACAGAGTTGTTATCGGCACATCATCAGAAAAAGCAAAAAAAATATTAGGAGAATTGTATGCCCCTTTTGTAAGACAAGGAAACCCAATAATTTTTATGGATGAAAAATCTGCGGAACTAACGAAATATGCAGCTAATTCCTTTCTTGCTGCTAAAATTTCTTTTATGAATGAGATAGCACAGCTTTGTGAAAGGGTAGGAGCTGATGTTGATATGGTTCGCAAAGGAATAGGCAGTGATGAAAGGATTGGAAGAAGGTTTTTATTTCCCGGTATTGGTTATGGAGGAAGCTGCTTTCCAAAAGATGTAAAAGCATTAGAGCAGGCATCACGTGAAATTGGGTATGATTTTAAGATACTTAAAGCAGTAATGCAGGTTAATGAAAAACAGAAATTGCATTTGGTTGAAAAAATAAAAGCCTATTTTAATAATGATCTTAAAGGGAAAAAAATAGGCTTGTGGGGTCTCGCATTCAAACCTAATACTGATGATATAAGGGAAGCTTCTTCATTAATTATTATCGAAGAGTTAATAAAAGCCGGCGCAAAAATTACTGCTTTTGATCCTGAAGCTATGCCGAATGTAAAAAAGGAATTAGCCAATAAAATTGAGTACGTAGAAAATCAGTATAATGCTTTAGAGGGGGCAGATGCCTTGGTTATTGCTACAGAATGGAGTGAATTCAGAACGCCTGATTTTAATAAGATGGGTTCGCTATTAAAGAATAAAGTAATTTTTGATGGACGTAATTTATTTGATGTAGAGCAAATGGAAGAATGCGGTTTTTATTATGAAAGCATAGGTAGAAGAACTATAATCAACTAATTAATTCCTTACATGCAAAAACGCGTGCTTATAACAGGTGCTGCAGGATTTTTAGGTTCTCATTTATGTGACAAATTTATTAAGGAAGGTTTTTTTGTTATGGGGATGGATAATCTTATAACCGGAGACCTTAAGAATATTGATCACCTTTTCAAATTAAAGCAATTTGAATTTTATCATCATGATGTTTCAAAGTTTATTCATGTACCGGGGAACCTTGATTATATATTGCATTTTGCTTCTCCTGCAAGCCCAATTGATTATTTAAAAATTCCTATACAAACTTTAAAAGTAAGCTCATTAGGAACTCATAATTGTTTGGGTTTAGCACTTTCAAAAAAAGCAAGGATACTAGTTGCATCTACCAGTGAAGTTTATGGTGATCCTTTAGAACATCCGCAAAAGGAGGAATATTGGGGAAATGTAAATCCTGTAGGACCACGTGGTGTATATGATGAAGCCAAGCGTTTTCAGGAAGCTATTACAATGGCATATCAGACTTTTCATAAACTGGATACAAGAATTGTGAGGATATTTAATACCTATGGTCCGCGGATGCGGTTAAATGATGGGAGGGCATTGCCTGCTTTTATAGGACAGGCTTTAAGAGGAGAGGACCTGACTGTTTTTGGTGATGGCAGCCAGACAAGAAGTTTTTGTTATGTTGACGATTTGATAGAAGGAATTTATCGTTTATTAATGAGTGATTATGCTTTACCAATGAATATAGGCAACCCCGATCAAATAACTTTAAGAGATTTTGCTGAAGAAATTATTAATCTCACTGGTACGAAACAAAAAATTATCAATAAACCTTTGCCGGAGGATGATCCAAAACAACGACAGCCGGATATTTCTAAAGCAAAAAAAATATTAGGTTGGAAGCCAAAAATCTCCAGGCAGGCAGGATTAAATATTACGTATGATTATTTTAGATCGTTGCCTTTAGAAGAATTAAACAAGCTACCAAAAGAGTTTGAAAGCAGAAGATAAAATAAAAAAAAATGTACCAGGATTTAATTGATAAGAAAAAAAAATTAGCAGTGATAGGGCTTGGCTATGTGGGATTACCTATTGCCCTTGAATTTGCCAGGAAACTTTTTGTAATTGGGTTTGATATAAACAACGATCGTATACATTTAATGAGGCATGGAATAGATCCCAGCCACGAATTAAATAAAGAGGCTTTCAAAGATTGTAATATTGAATTCACCTCGGGTTTGGATGTTTTAAAAACCGCAAACTTTTATATTGTTGCAGTACCAACACCGGTTGATGAACACAATTTTCCAGATCTGCGCCCTTTAAAAAAAGCAAGTGAAACTATTGGGAAGGTTATTAAAAAAGGGGATTATGTTGTATTTGAATCAACTGTATATCCGGGCTGCACAGAAGATGATTGTCTCCCAATCATAGAAATGTTATCAGGCTTGAAAAATATAGTTGACTTTAAAATTGGCTATTCACCTGAAAGAATTAATCCCGGCGATAAAGAACATACTTTGAGCAGCATCGTAAAAGTAGTTAGCGGCTGCGATAAAGAAAGTTTAGAGGTAATAGCAAAGGTGTATAGTTTAGTTGTTGATGCCGGTGTTCATAAAACTTCGTCAATAAAAGTTGCAGAAGCTGCAAAAATTATTGAGAATACACAAAGAGATCTCAATATTGCATTGATGAATGAGCTTTCCATCATCTTTGATAAAATGAATATAAACACTTATGAAGTGCTGGAAGCTGCCGGAACTAAATGGAATTTTTTAAAATTTTTCCCCGGCCTTGTAGGAGGACATTGTATCGGAGTTGATCCTTATTACCTGACTTATAAAGCACAGGAATTGGGGTATCATGCACAGGTAATTAATTCCGGAAGGTATGTGAACGACTCCATGGGTTTTTATGTTGCCAAGCAAACGGTCAAGAAACTTAT
>JBPCQG010000017.1:0-15005 GCA_050998315.1 Chitinophagaceae bacterium | reverse complement strand
AACAATCTGATTGCTGATGAGAATCACCCCATGAAAATTATCTATAAAAAAGTTGAAACTGTTTTTGAAAGATTTAGTATGGCAGCTACAAGGGTGCCTGGTAATTCTATCACGTTTCTTGTTGCTTTAGTTTTAGTGATAGGATATTTTACTGATGAAGAAGTATATACACAACCCCGGCATCGCACTATTATGGATATTATTTTTTCAATAACCTTCTTAAGTATTTTCATTATTCAAAAATCTGTAAATAGGTTTTCGGCAGCATTACACGTAAAAATGAATGAATTAGTTGCCTCACACGATAATGCAAGTAACCGGATGATTAATGTAGAAGACAAAACCGAACAGGAGATAAGAGATTTGGCAAAGCACTACAACACTATTGCGGAAAAGGTTAAAACTTCAGATACAATGCAATCTTCACACTCAATAGAACATATTATAGAGGAGGTTAAAAAGGCTGAAGAACATAAGAAAGATTAGATTAAATTAATTCCAATTAGCTGGAATGTTATTTTAAATAAAACCCCACATTTGTGTGGGCATTATAATAGGCAATGTGGTGTGGGGCGGGATCGAACCGCCGACACAAGGATTTTCAGTCCTTTGCTCTACCGACTGAGCTACCGCACCTTCTTCATTCGGGCAGCAAATATATGGTTTTTACAATTTATCTAATTCCCGTATTCACACAAAAACTTTATCCGCATTATTTTTAATTGCTCCCAACTGTAATTCCCATCTGCCAATTCTTCTTTTGCAATGTCAAGACTCGAGGTTTGGCATCCTTTAAAATAATCAATTATCTCTTCCCTTTCATATTCCTCAACAAGGTCTTCGATTGCATAATCCAGGTTCAATCTTGTTCCGCTTGCAACAATAGTTTCCATTTCTTCTAAAAGCTCTTCCAGCTTTAAAGTTTTATTACTTGCAATAAGCTCTAAAGGCATTTTCTTGTCAACATTTTGAATAATAAAAACTTTATTGTTGTTTTTATTCAATACGCTTTTCATTATAAACTCATCAGGCTTCTCAATCTCATTTTCTTCTACATATTTTCTTATAAGTGTAGCGAAAGGCTTTCCGAATCTTAAAGATTTGCCCTTACTAATACCCTGACATTTTTCCAATTCCTGCAACGTTGTAGGATATAGTGTTGCCATATCCTGTAAACTGTTTTCAAGAAATAAAACAAAGGGAGGCAAGTTATGTTTTTTTGCTTCCTCCTGCCGTAGCTTTTTCAGCATTTCAAACAAAGTTTCATCAGCTGCGCTTGCATTAATTTCGGAATTTTCTGCCTCTTCATCATCTGCGATTGCTTCTTCAAATTTATTGTTCAAGGCTATTTTGAAAGATATTGGCTTCTTTAGAAAGTTTTCTCCTTTTTTAGTAACCTTTAAAACGCCATATTCTTCTATATCTTTTCGAATAATATTTTCAAGTAGCATTTTCCGTAACAGGGAATTCCAAAAGTGCTCATCTTTGTTTTTACCAATACCAAATGCTTCAAGCTCATCATGCCTATACATCTTTATTTGCGGATTTGGACTACCTTTTAGCACACAAATAATATAATTCATTATAAACCCTTCATTAACAGCTTTAAGTACCTTAAGAGCTTGCTGGGTTTCAGCCTTTGCTTCTAATAATTCTTTCGGATTTCTGCAATTGTCACACATCCCATCGCAGGTTTCTTTATTATATTCTTCACCAAAATAACTTAGCAGAATTTTCCTTCTACAAACCGAACTTTCTGAGTAAGCTACAGTTTCATTTATTAATTGTGCTCCCACCTCTCTTTCGCTTAATGCTTTATCTCTCATTAAATGTTCTAGCTTGGCGACATCCTTATGAGAATAGTATAATATGCATTTGCCCTCAAGTCCATCTCTGCCTGCTCTCCCAGTTTCCTGATAATAATTTTCTATAGATTTTGGAATATTGTAGTGGATAACAAACCTCACATCCGGTTTATCTATACCCATACCAAAAGCAATGGTGGCAACTATTACTTGCACACCTTCATTTAAAAACTGGTCCTGACGGCTTGATCTTAGTTTCGCATCTAACCCTGCATGATAAGCCACGGCTTTTATTCCGTTAGCCATAAGCATTTCAGCTAACTCTTCAGTGGTTTTTCTGTTTAATGTATAAATGATCCCGCTCTTACCCATGTTTTGAGAAATAAATTTTACTATGCTCTTTACTGCATCATCTTTATTTATTTTAGATAGAACTTCATAATGTAAATTCGGGCGATTAAAAGAAGAAATAAAAATATTCGGATCACGCAAACCAAGGTTTTTTACAATATCGCTTTGCACTTTAGGGGTCGCGGTCGCGGTTAAGGCTATTACAGGAATCTTTTTATTTATCTGGTCCATTATTTCTCTAAGCCTTCGGTATTCAGGGCGGAAATCATGCCCCCATTCACTGATACAATGTGCTTCATCCACTGCAAAAAAACAAATATCAAGATCTTTAAAAAACTCTACATTCTCTTCTTTGGTAAGCGTTTCGGGGGCAACATAAAGCATTTTGGTTCTTCCGGATACCAAATCATCTTTCACAATTTTTTGCTGTCCTTTGTTAAGTGTGCTGTTTAAAAAATGGGCAACATTGTCCTTGCTGCTATAACCACGCATAAGATCAACCTGGTTTTTCATCAATGCAATTAATGGAGATACAATGATTGCACAACCTTTACTAATAAGTGCCGGTAACTGGTAGCAAAGGCTTTTACCGCCGCCGGTGGGCATAATTACAAATGTGTCTTCCCCTTCCAAAAGGCTTTTGATGATTTCTTCCTGAGGAGTTTTAAATCCATCAAATCCAAAATGTTCCCGGAGATGTTTGGTAAATTCTGAAGCAGGTTTATCAGGGACATTTTTCTTTCCAGTGGTTTTTGAGTCACTTTTATTTTTTGTATTTATCGTCATCATAACATTCTTTCCATCCCCTCATTTTAAAAGTTCACAAAGCTAATTTAATAATAAGGCAATACAAAACGATTGAGAACGCTGTATGTCTTTGTCAGAATTTATTAATAAGATTAAGATACAATTTTTTAAACAGATTTTTAAAATAAGATTTTAGATTTTTGCTTTATCATGCAATTAAAGTACGTTTGCACAGATCTTTTTTAGATTTTTTTAATGACGAAATAAATAATTGTGGCAATAAAAATTTGTTTGTTTTTTTCTACATTTCTTCATTAATGAAATTTAAATGCAAAAAACTGATATAATTTCTTTAGCCAAAAAAACTATAGCCCAGGAAGCTGAGTCTGTAGCCGGCATGGCGGCATTTATCAACGAAGACTTTAAAAATATAATTGACCTTTTAACAAGTTCTAAAGGAAGGCTGGTAATAAGTGGTATCGGTAAAAGTGCAATTATTGCTCAAAAAATTGTAGCAACACTTAACAGTACAGGGGCTCCCTCCTTGTTTATGCATGCTGCTGATGCTATACATGGAGATATTGGAATGATACAGCAGGATGATGTGGTAATGATCATTAGCAAAAGTGGTGATAGTCCTGAAATAAAAGTTTTGGTGCCAATCATAAAAAATTTTGGAAATAAAATAATTGCAATGGTTGGGCAAACCCAGTCTTATTTAGCAAAACAAACAGATCTTATTTTAAATACAACTGTAGAAAAAGAGGCATGTCCTAATAATTTGGCACCAACAAGCAGTACAACAGCACAAATGGTAATGGGTGATGCAATTGCAATTTGTTTAATGCATGCAAAAGGTTTCAGTGCAGATGAATTTGCCAAATTTCATCCAGGGGGTATGCTGGGCAAAAAGTTGTACCTGAAAGTTTCGGATCTTTCTTTGCATAATGAAAAGCCATTTGTAGATGAAGCAGGTTCTCTAAAAGATGTAATTGTAGAGATGACCAAAAAACGATTAGGGGCTACCGCAGTATTGGATAAAAATGAGCATGTAGCAGGTATAATTACAGACGGTGATTTGCGCAGGATGCTGGAAAAAAACTTTTTATTACAGGATATTACCGCGAAAGATATTATGTCGGTTAATCCAAAAACTATTTCACAAAACGATCTTGCAGTGAATGCATTAGACCTTATGAGAAAAAACAATATCAGCCAGCTGCTGGTAGTTGATAATAAAAGGTATGCCGGCATTATTCATTTACACGATCTGGTTCGTGAAGGAATAATTTAAAAGGCTAAAACACTATGAAAAAAAATAATTATGTAGCAATAATGGCCGGCGGAATAGGAAGCCGCTTTTGGCCAATGAGCCGGACCGCCTATCCAAAGCAGTTTTTGGATATTTTAAATCGGGGCAGAACATTGATCCAGTCTACCTATGACAGGTTTGCACAATTTGTTCCGAAAGAAAATATTTATGTAGTTACTACTCAACAGTATAGTGATATCGTTTCCAAACAACTCCCTGATATAAACAAGGAGAATATTTTGTGTGAGCCTTCAAGAAAAAATACAGCCCCCTGTGTTGCATATATTTCTTACAAATTATATCAGCTCGATCCAAAAAGTATTTTAATATGTGCACCCGCTGATCATGTTATTTTAGAAGATACCTCTTTTATAAAAGTAAGTCTGGAGGCACTTGCTTTTACAGAAAAACATAATGCCCTGTTAACGATGGGCATTAAACCATCTCATCCAAATACCGGTTACGGATATATCCAATACGAGGAACAATCCGTAACCGACAATATTTATAAAGTAAAAACTTTTACAGAAAAGCCGGATCTTGAATTGGCTAAAACCTTTATTGTAAGTGGTGATTTTTTATGGAACTCCGGCATCTTTGTATGGCAAACAAAAAGTATAATTGCTGCGTTTGAAAAATATTTGCCGGAAATACATGAAGTGTTCGATGCAGAAAAAAAATTTTTTAATACTTCTCATGAAAAAGAGGCCATAGAAAAAATATACCCTCAATGCGTAAATATTTCAATTGATTATGGCATTATAGAAAAAGCTGATAATATTTACGTTATACCCTCATCCTTTGGATGGAGTGATCTTGGAACCTGGGGAAGCGCTTACGAAAACCTGGAAAAAGATTACCTGGAAAATGCTGTGGCAGGAGATAACGTAATGGTATTTGATGCTTCAAAAAACGTTGTTCACGCAGATAATAAAAAGCTGGTATTGATACAGGGGCTTGAAGATTTTATAGTAGTTGACACAAAAGATGTCTTACTAATTTGCAAAAAAGACAAAGAGCAGGAAATAAAAGAATACCTGGCTGAAGTAAAGAGGAATAAGGGGGATAAATTTATATAGATCTCGCCAAAAAATTGAATAATAAATTCCTCCCTTTTACGTTTATCTTCTTTACACAAGTTTGCATTTACCCAAGATAATATTCTATGAAATTATTGTTGATAGCCATATCTGCATTGTTATTACTGCCAAATTTTTTCAAAGTTCACCTTGAAAGCCCACCTAAATATGATCAAAAAGAACAGTTCGATCCCCGCCTTGCTTATATAAACTCTACAGAAAAACTTATTGAGATATCGGACAGCATAGCAAAACAAAAAAATGTTTCACATGATTCGTTAGCCTATGCAATCATCGTTTCGCAGATTTTGAAAAACCGGTTCTATCATGGTTTTTCAAGGTATCCCGTTAACCAAAACTGGATAGCCGCCGTAGGTGAGTATTTTTTTGGTTATGGCTTGGCTTCTATTGTTAAGCCTGATGATATTTTAAAATACAGCTTTGGAGGATGCTCGCAACAATCAATCGTTTTGATGGAAGCTATGAAAAGAAAGAATGTTTCGTATCGTTTTGTTGGATTTCCCCATCATTACGCAACTGAAATAAAATTTAATAATAATTGGTATTTTTTTGATCCTAACATGGAACCAAATATTCCCGACAGCAACCGTTTGGAAAGCAAATGGAATAGCTGTACTGATAGTCTTAAAAAATATTACGATACTGCACGGTTTAAGGATCTTGATTGGGCATTTGGGAAAAATCGCGATGTTATCTTCGGGAATGTTAATGCTGCTGCTGCGCCCCGTGTATCTGCTTTTCACACCACCACAAAATATCTTTCAAAATCAATGTGGCTTTTTCCTCTAGTATTTGTTTTTTATCGTCGTAAAAAAATAAGTAACCGGGCTAAATTTTTTACACCTCTCTATTAATTATTTTTGATGAATTTACCATCAATCTTTTTAATTTGCTCCCGCCATTAATTACAAGCAAGCTTCCATCAACAGGTCCTACTATTTTCACGGTTATGAGTTCTATAGCGAATGAGCATAAAGCCATCAATCTGGGGCAGGGCTTTCCTGATTATTCAATGAACAAAGAATTGATATCATTGGTAGATCAACATATGAAAGACGGGCATAACCAATATGTGCATATGAACGGTTTGCCCGAATTAAGAAATGTTATTGCTGAAAAAATATATAGCTTATATCAGCAACATATAGAGCCTGATACAGAAATTACAGTTACACCCGGCGGAACCTATGCTATTTATACTGCCCTTACAACAGTTTTACAAGCTGGTGATGAAGTAATTGTTTTTGAGCCGGCTTATGATAGCTACATTCCAAATATTGAGATCAACGGCGCTGTGCCTGTCTTGATCCCGCTCACTAATCCGGATTATAAAATTGATTGGAATGAAGTAAGAAAAAGAATTTCTATAAAAACAAAAATGATAATGTTTAACTCACCGCATAACCCTACCGGTAGTGTGTTGAGTAAAGAAGATATTATTCAACTCCAAAACATTGTTTCCGATACAGGTATTTTTATATTGAGTGATGAGGTATATGAACATTTAATTTTTGATGGTAAGCAGCATGAAAGCATGTTGCGATATCCTGATCTTTTCCAAAGAAGTTTTGTTTGCTTTTCATTCGGAAAAGTATATCACTGCACCGGTTGGAAACTAGGGTATTGTATTGCTCCCTCAGCATTAATGAAGGAATTTAGAAAAGTTCATCAATTCAATTGTTTTACCTGCAACTCGCCTATGCAATTTGCGCTTGCCGACTTTTTAAAATACAAAGAATCTTATTTGGCACTAGGGGATTTTTTACAAAAGAAAAGAGATTATTTTCAGGAGCTGATGAAACAAACAAAGTTTAAACCTGTGCCTTCTCACGGAAGTTATTTTCAATTGTACAGCTATGAGGGCTTGAGTGAGGAAAGTGAGAAAGATTTCGCTATCCGGCTAACAAAAGAGTATGGCGTAGCAACAATTCCAACATCTGCTTTTTATAAACTGGGTAAAGATGATAAAGTGCTGCGCTTTTGTTTTGCAAAAAAAGAAAGTACTTTGGAGGAAGCTGTAGCCCGTCTCTTAAAAATTTAATTCTCCCAACACCTGCGGCTTAGCGTGATAGTTTTTGATTAATTATTTTCGCTTGGTCATTTCAGCTTTTGAATTATCTTAGAGAACTGTTTTTTTTCTTATTCATTGTGTGTTGATGTTCATCCTTAATAATAAGAAGCAATTATGTCTGAAATAAACCTGGCAACTCCACGCTATCGGTTTGGTTACACTAACCGCAAAGATGTATGGTGGGCACGGCCCCTCATCATTTTTATAGGTCTCTCTGCATTTGTTATTTATGTAACCTGGGCTGCATTGCAAGGTGAACATTACACGTCCGGTCCTTATATATCTCCTCTTTATTCTCCTGAACTTTTTGGAGATTCCTCACATAGCTGGTTTGGTCCTAAGCCAGGTTGGTGGCCGGGAATATTACCGTGGTCGCCTGCGCTGCTGGTATTATGGGCACCGGGACTGTTTCGCTTAACCTGCTATTATTATCGTGGTGCATATTACAAATCATTTTGGGCCGATCCTCCTTCCTGCACTGTTTCTGAGCCACGCAAAAAATATCGGGGCGAAAATTCTTTTCCACTCATCATACAAAATATTCATCGTTACTTTCTTTACATCGCTTTGTTCTTTATTATTTTTCTCTCTATCGATGTCTGGAAAGCGTTATGGTTTACCAACACCGTTACAGGTGAAAAGTCTTTTGGCCTTGGTGTGGGTACATTGGTGTTAGCCATCAATGCGGTCTTGCTCGCCGGTTACACTTTCGGTTGCCATTCTTTGCGCCACATGGTTGGGGGATTTTTGGATCGTCTTTCCGGTGCACCGGTACGCCGCAAAGTATATATGTGTGTAAGTTGTTTCAACCGGAGGCATATGATGTGGGCATGGATGAGTTTGTTCTGGGTTGCGTTTACAGATATTTATGTCCGGGTATGTTCTATGGGTATATGGACTGACTGGAGAATTTTATAAACCCACCAACGAATATTATTTTAGAATAAGGAAATACAACTTGTCATAAAAGAAAAATTTAAAAGTTCCTTTAGGGATTTAGGGTTAATGTCTTCATACGATACATACAATTACGATGTGCTTGTGATAGGCGCCGGTGGTGCCGGACTTAGTGCTGCAATAGAAACTGCTGCACAAGGAGTTTCTGTTGGTCTGGTCTGTAAATCATTACTGGGCAAGGCTCACACGGTAATGGCCGAAGGTGGTATTGCGGCAGCATTATCAAATGTTGATGAGAGAGATAGCTGGAAAGTGCATTTTGCTGATACAATGCGGGGAGGACAATATGTAAATAACTGGCGTATGGCTGAGCTGCATGCTAAAGAAGCTCCAGATCGTGTTAGAGAATTAGAAGCATGGGGCGCACTCTTTGATAGAACTAAAGACGGCCGCATTCTGCAACGAAATTTTGGAGGTCATAAATATCCCCGCCTGGCACATGTTGGCGACCGTACAGGATTAGAAATGATCCGCACACTACAGGATCACGGCATTCACCAGGGAATAGAGGTTCATATGGAATGCACCATTGTAACACTTCTTAAAAATGGTGAACGGGTAGCAGGCGCATTTGGATATGAACGGGAAAAAGGAAAGTTTAAATTGTTCCGGGCAAAAGCAATCGTAATAGCAACAGGCGGCATTGGCAGAGCGTTTAAGATAACCAGTAACAGTTGGGAGTATACCGGCGATGGTCATTCACTGGCCTATCATGCAGGTGCAGAAATTATGGATATGGAGTTCTTACAGTTTCATCCAACCGGTATGGTATGGCCGCCAAGTGTTCGTGGAATTTTGGTGACTGAAGGGGTAAGGGGTGAAGGAGGAGTGTTGCTAAATAAGGAGAACAAGCGATTTATGTTTGATGAGATACCTGAGTTATATCGCAACCAAACAGCAGACAATGAAGAAGAAGGATGGAGATATACCCAGGGTGACCGCAACGCAAGACGGCCACCGGAACTCCTGACCCGGGATCATGTGGCACGATGTATTGTTCGTGAAATTAAGGAAGGAAGAGGCAGTCCACACAATGGAGTGTTCCTTGATATTTCATGGATCAAAAACAAGCTTCCCAATGCAACGGAACACATAAAGAAAAAGTTGCCGAGCATGTACGATCAATTTAAAAAACTTGCAGACATTGACATTACCAAAGAGCCTATGGAAGTAGGACCTACAACGCATTACATGATGGGTGGTATTCGTGTGGATGCGGATACACAAATGTCAACAATACCCGGACTTTTTGCTGCAGGCGAATCTGCTGCGGGTTTACATGGTGCAAACAGGCTTGGTGGTAACTCTCTTTCCGATCTTCTTGTGTTTGGAAAGAGGTCCGGTGAATATGCAGCAAGGTTCGCAAAGGAAAATACGCTCAGCGTTATTGATGAAAAAGAAATCACGGAATCAGCAACCTGGGCTTTGTCTTTTTTTGAAAGAGATAAAGGAGACAATCCATTTGACGTTCAATTTGCTTTGCAGGAAATGATGCAACAGTTGGTTGGGATCGTTCGCAATGAAAATGAAATGCTTCGTGCTGTTGAACATTTGCGACTGATGCAAGCACGTGCAGATAATGTAAGGGTAACAGGAAACAGGGAATACAATAATGGCTGGCATACTGCATTGGACCTGAAAAATTTACTTACTGTATCAGAAGCCGTTACTATATCAGCATTGGAGAGAAAGGAAAGCCGTGGTGCACATTTCAGGGAAGATCATCCGGAGAAGGATGAAAAAAATGGTAAATTTAATCTTATTATTTTTAAAGGAGAAGATGGCAAGATGCAGTTGAGGCGTGAACCACTTCGAGAAATTCGGGAAGACCTCAAACAAATAATTGAAGAAATGAAATAATGCCCCTAGATCCCCTAAAGGGACTTTGGCTGAGTGGCCAAGATGAACTTTGATACATTAGTTTGGGCTTTTGAAACACTATGAAAATGGATTTGAAATATTTAAAATAGATAAAAGATGTACCTGAAAATTTATTATCGGAGGAATACTATTTAAGACCTCGCAAGGTCCCCTTTTAGGGGATTTAGGGGCAAACGCACATGAAGACCTCAAACAACTAATTGAAGAAAATAAATACCAAATGGCGGTAGCAACATTTCAAATATGGCGGGGAAATGCTTCAGGCGGAAACTTTGAAAGTTATTCCACTGAAACTTCTGAGGGCATGGTGGTTCTTGATGCCGTACATCAGATACAGGCAGAAAAGGCCAATGATCTGGCAGTACGCTGGAATTGTAAGGCCGGCAAATGCGGCTCCTGCTCGGCAGAGATAAATGGTATGCCCAAACTAATGTGCATGGCACGCCTTAGTGACCTTGATCTTGATAAACCGGTTTTGCTGCAACCAATGAAAGCGTTTCCTTTGATCAAGGACCTGGTAACAGATGTCTCATGGAATTTCAGGGTAAAGAAAAAAATAAAAAAATTTAACCCAAGAAGCCCTGACGCAGATGATGGTACATGGAGAATTGCCCAGGAAGATGTAGACAGGGTGCAGGAGTTTCGCAAATGCATAGAATGTTCTTTGTGCCAGGATGTGTGCCATGTTCTTCGTGAGCATCAGCTTTATGATGAGTTTATTGGTCCACGCTTTTTAGTATATGTTGCCGCCCTGGAAATGCACCCTCTTGATGTTGAAGACAGGCTTGAAGATTTAAAGAAAACTAATGGCATTGGTTATTGCAACATCACGAAATGCTGTACACATGTTTGCCCTGAAGATATTACTATTACTGACAATGCCATCATTCCGCTGAAAGAGCGAGTGGCAGACAGATTTTATGATCCGGTGAAAAGACTGTTCAGAATTTTTAGTTCAAAGAAAGTCCAAAGGTTTAAAAGTTACCTAAACTTATGAGCCTCTGTTTTCGTCAATGGGTTCTTGAACCTTTCAACCTCTTGAACGTTTGTGTCTTAACTTTTGAAATTAATAAAAATAAACTGCTATGCATCAACTTAAACCCATCTCCAAAGAAAGTATTCCGGTGGCTCTTGAAAAAGCTGAACGGTACCGCCTGCTCAATGAGCCACGGTTAGCTCAAAGCATTTGTCTCGATGTTCTGGAGGCAGATCCGGAAAACACGAAGTCCATTATTATTTTGCTTTTGGCAATTACCGATGAATTCTCAACTTCAGCCTCAGCTGGTGTGGATCAGGCACAACAATTATTACCCCGGCTTCAAAACGAATATGAAAAAAATTATTATGCCGGTATTATAAATGAACGCCAGGGGATGGCAATATTAAACCGGAAAATAACAGGTGGCCACTTTGTTGCTTATGATTGGTTAAATGAAGCTATGGCGTTTTATGAAAAGGCGGAATCTCTTCGTCCGCAGGCAAATGATGACGCAATCCTCCGCTGGAACACCTGCGCACGCCTGATAATGACCCATCATCTGAAACCAAGAAATGAAGAATATGTTGAACCACCGTTAGAATGATCTGATAAAGACTTGTAAAAAGATAATATCGTACTAAAAAGATTCTGGTAAAAACAGATTTACAATGGCCCGCCTTTTGAGAGAATTTTACAATTATTTTATTCAAAAAAAGTTTTCAATATGAAAAAAGCAAGCATTGCGTTTTTTTCTGCGGCTCTCTTTTTTGCGGCATGCAATAACAGGGATGAGAATGGCAGTACCGATACCAGTAATACCAACTCCAGTAAATCGGGCACGGATAGTACACGGGGTGATAAACCGGCAGATACCACTTCAATAGCAAACAATTATGCTCCGGATAAAGAGTCGCTGGACTTTGTAACAAAGGCGGCAAGCGGTGGAATGCTGGAAATGCGGCTGGGACAATTAGCACAACAAAAAGCAAAAAGCCAAAGGGTAAAAGATTTTGGAAGTATGATGGTTACAGATTACAGTAAAGCTAATGATGAGTTGAAAAGCCTGGCTTCATCACAAAATATAACAGTATCATCAGCGATGCTTCCCGATCATCAAAAGCATTATGATATGATGAGTAAAATGTCAGGCGCTGATTTTGACAAACATTACATCGAGATGATGCTGGACGATCACAAACAAGATATTAATGAATTTAGGAAAGCAGCTAATAGATCCGGTAACGATGTGTTTAAAAGTTTTGCCGGTAAAACTTTACCTACACTTCAAAGGCATTTAGACAGCGCACAGGCAATTAATGGAATGATGTGATGGAATAATTTTTATTTAGAAGAAGATAATGTAGAGCGTCATTTTTTTATAACCGCAGAATTTCTTCCCATATAGTTTTTATTACAGGAATGCCGTTTGCAAGATTATTTTTTCTTGTTTTAAGAACACGTTTGCCGGGGTACATGATATTACTTTTTTCATCATTTGTTGCTGACTGACTATAATCATTAATGATGTTATTGATAATAGCAGGAATCGAAGAATGGTTTCCTAACCTTGAAATATCAATTGCAATAAAAACCTGTGATACTCCCGTTTCAACTTTGTTTTTACTTATTTCATTGGTAGATGATCCACCTGATAATATTGTAGCCAAAATATCAAGCAACAATGATAAGCCTGCGCCTTTCCAGTAACCTATTGGCAGCGGACGTTTTGATTCTATAATTTCAGATGGATCTTTGGTCAATTGTCCTGATATATTATAACCTCCATGTACCAAAAGTTTTTCATCTTTCATTCTTGCCAGTTCCATACTGCCGAAAGAATATTGACTCATTGCCATATCCAAAACAATTGCCTCCTCTTTAAAAGGCACTGCTATCACGAGAGGATTATTGCCAAGCCTGTTATCAACTGCTCCCCACGCCGGCATATTGGCGATAGTATTTGTCCAGCCTATAAAAATAAAACCCTTCTTTGCCGCATGCCATCCGTACGCTCCGCCACGCATCCAATGGTTAGTGTTTGATAATGCAACACAACCTATTCCATTTTGACGCGAAAGTTTTATTGCAGTGTCTGTTGCTTGTATGGCATTCAGAGGACCGGCTCCAAGGTTTCCATCCCACCGCTCTATGCCTGCATTTTTACTTTTTAATGAAGGAATATTGTTTGGTTTTACAAAACCATCATCAACCATTTTTACAAAAGTTGCAAAGCGGTTTACTCCATGAGTGTATACTCCATCAACACTATTGTTGGTAAAAATTTCTGCGCATTGCAAAGCCTTGTCTTCTGCAAATCCATGAGCTGTTATTATTCGCTGGAATTCGAATAACATTTTTTTTAAGGAGATATTTATTGTCTGCACCATCTTAAGAGCAAATTACTCCAAAACTGAATCCTCTTATAATTAGAAAATTTTTACCGTTACGGTAGTAGCGTATTTCTTGTTGGCAAAAATAACTCCAGGCAAGACAAGCGCTAAAAAGAGGATGATTATCAACTAAATTTTATATTAGTAGCTTATATTTATGTGTTGCCTGCAATCATCTCAACTTCATGACATTGAGAAATTTACTATTGATACTTACAATATTCTCCAATCATATTACTATGGCTCAAAATATTCCTATAAACGACAGTGTAACGCACAACGTGTTTCTTATTCAAGTCGACTCATCACAAGGAACTTGTTTCATTATAGAATTAAAAAATCAAGAGTTTCTTGTGACAGCAAAGCATATTTTTAAGAATGCTAAAAATGGGAAAGAAAGAGACATTATACTCGTTAAGCAGAAAGATGTACTTAAGTTCAAAGCCAAACTATACATCCATCAAGACCCAACAATAGATATTGCAGTTTTACAACTGCCCACACAAATTAAGCATGCATTTCCTTTCACTACTGGAGGGCAAGTGAAGACAGGACAAGATGTGTACTTTTTAGGTTATCCGTCATTTGATAACAATCTTTTTGCTACTCAAGACAACAGCTTCGGAATTTTACCTTTAGTAAAAAAGGCGGTTTTTTCCGGAGTAAGAAGGGTTAATAACTACTATCTCACTTTTCTTGATGGACATAATAATCCAGGTTTTTCTGGTGGTCCAATCGTTTTCTATGATAGTTTTTCAAATAGAAATTGTATAATGGGAATTATATCTGGTTATTTTCACGAAAGTAAATTCACGAAAAAGGGTGGAGTGCCGACACAAGACTATGTTGAAGAGAACTCTGGTATAATAGCATGTTACACTATAGAACTGGTCTACCAAGTCGTTGACCAAAACTCTTTGGTGAAATGAGACTGCAGCCAACATTTCTGTTTGCCAAAATAGCGGCAGACAAATGCCAATCAGCAACAGAAATTCTATTGAACGATTATATTTGAGCTGACGTAACGCTTTTGCCGCTACATCGCCAAGCTCTTCTCCGCTATTTAGTCGTCCCTTAAATATACAAGTAATCCACAATTGGCAAGGGTTTGAGGAAAAAAAGGTTTGCAATAGTCTGCAAGAAAATTGAAATTTATATTCAAAACCTTGCAAATTTAATTATGCTAGCAAAAAAACAATCCACAGCTCAAATTGGCTTTTACAGCACATTTGAAGAGCAGTTGAGTCACAGTCATCCGCTCTATATTTTAGCCAACAAAATTAACTGGAACATTTTCGAAGAAGCTTTTGCAAAATTATATTCAGACGAAGGTCGTCCTGCAAAACCGATTCGGTTGATGGTTTCATTATTAATGCTTAAGCATATTCGAAACATTAGCGATGAGAGTGTAG
>JBPCQG010000421.1:0-2743 GCA_050998315.1 Chitinophagaceae bacterium | reverse complement strand
TAAAATGAATTTTACAACACACTCATTACCGTGGCTTGCCCAATTTAGCCAGTACAAAGATGGAGTTGTTGTAAATGCAAACAATGATAATTTACCCGATATATTATTATTCGGAAATTTCTATGATAACAATATCCAGATGGGAAGAAATGATGCAGATTTCGGTATGCTGCTCATTAACAGAGGCAATGGAAAATTTGATTGTGAAAGCATTAATGGCTTACAAGTAAAGGGGCAGGTTCGCCACATAAAAAAAATAAATATCGGTAAACAGGAAGCTTATATTCTTGTAAAAAAT
The DNA here is from genome assembly GCA_050998315.1 of Chitinophagaceae bacterium. Lineage (GTDB taxonomy): Bacteria > Bacteroidota > Bacteroidia > Chitinophagales > Chitinophagaceae > Ginsengibacter. Next base: position 2,445 of record JBPCQG010000421.1, on the reverse strand, counting down.
AATGATAGTGCGATGGTGATAAAATTTTCAGATAATAAAATCAATAAACGGGATAATAGATTTTAGTGATCCATTTTGCAGTGTCCGGTTCCTTTGTTCTGTCCGTCACCAAAGATTCAAAAGGTATTGCAGGCGAACGCATAAGATTATCTTCCATGTATATGGTTAATCGTTTAAGCCCGTCATCGGCAGTGAACCTACCTCCTTTAACTTCGGTAACTAAAATTTTTCCCGGCACCATTTTCTTTAAAAGAAAATTTTCATTTGGTGGAATTCCTTTGTTAATGGGAATAGCCACCATCGTATTATAAACGCTGCTATCCTGCATTACATTCAACATAGGGTAATTGGTTTCTTTGGCGCCATGTAAGAAAATATAATCGCTCAGGTTTTTAATTAAATTATAAATCGTTGCCGTGGAAGGATATTCTTTTGAAGTATGCCTGGTTGATATTAATAAGGTATCCTCTACTTTCTCCTGGATAATTTGTAAACCATAAACATTTTCTTTGTTTTCTAAAAACATTTTGGCAGTTTGCAGTACTTCAGAAATATTCCTTTTCGCTTTTGTTGCCAATATGTAGTTTGAGATTTTTTTTAAAGGATTATAGGTGGCGGGCAAATCTCCTTTCCATTCCACAGCAATGGAATCTCTATTTAATGCAATTATGTGCAAAAAACTATTTACCATATTAGAATCATGCTCAATTGATATGCTCATTCCCTCATGCATCTTACGCTTTATCACATAAGAATAATTTTTATAACTGTAGAGTTGTTCATTCTTTCCACTGTCTGATAAGCCACCTTGCATAGCAGCAGGCCACCATTTTCGCCATTTAGTTTCATCATATATATACCTGGTTGCGCTGTTTATATTAGCTTTTATATAGGTAACCTTCGCAAAATTAATCCTGGCAGGAATAAAAAAATAACTGCATATTAGGGCAAGTCCACATAAAACTAAAAGCACCATCAACCATTTTTTCATAAATATTTTTTCAGGACTGCAAAATAGGTAAACAACATTTCAATTGGTAATTATCTTTATACGTTAACCATACTGGTAAAGCAATTTATTTTATATTTAATCACTTTTTAAATCGTGCAGCTCATGAAAAAAATATTTTTTCTTTTAATATCAACATCCTTTTTTTTACTTTCTTATTCTCAGAAACAAGATGCCTGGAGAATTGTTGCAGATAAAATTGACCAGCAGAATTACTATGGTGTTACAGTAGCCAATGGAGTTATTGGAATAGTATCTTCACCCAACGTTTTACGTTGCAAAGATGTTGTGCTGAATGGTGCTTACGACCAGTATGGACGGGGAAGAGTAAGCAATTTTCTGCAAAGCTTTAACCTGGTGAACATGAATCTTGATATTGATGGCCATCGTATAACTAATGTAGATGCCACAAACATGAAACAGGTGCTTGATATGAAGCATGCCAGCATTACCACTACATTCGATTATCAAAACAAGGCTACTATTTCATATTCTTATTATGCCTTACGTCATCTACCCTACAATGTTTTGGTTGATGTAACAATAACTGCAAAAAAAGATATTGAGATCATTCCTGCAAGTGTAATGGAAGCGCCGGATGCATTGAAAGATGTCCAGAATTACTATAATGAGATTGACCGTCCGCATGTAAAACTAAGCCTGCTTTCCTCAATGGCAAAAAGCCCAACAGGTAAATTAACTTTTGCCTCTTCCACTACATTTTTATTTGGTGAGGCTCATGGAACAGAGCCGCAATTGATACATGAGATGTGGGATAATAATATGCATCTTTCAAAATTTAAAAAGAATTTAAAAGCCGGCACTTCATATCATTTTGCTATTGCCGGTGCCTCTATTACAACAGCGCAGCATGATGATCCGCTCAACGAAGCTGAGCGATATGTGATTTATGCAAAATTGCAAGGAACAAAACGATTATTGCAATTTCACAACGCTGCATGGAATGAGTTATGGAAGAGTGATATTGTTATAGAAGGCGATGATGAAAGCCAACGTGACGTGCATTCTGCCATGTATCATTTATATTCTTTTGTAAGGGAAGGAACTGCATATAGCCCATCGCCAATGGGTTTAAGTGGATTGGGATATAACGGTCACGTTTTTTGGGATACTGAATTGTGGATGTTTCCTGCCCTGGTTGTACTACATCCTGAAATGGCAAAAAGTATGGTTGAATATCGATATCAAAGATTGGAGCCGGCAAAGCATAATGCGTTTGCTCATGGTTATAAAGGTGCAATGTATCCCTGGGAAAGTGCTGCAAGTGGCAACGAAGAAACACCCGTCTGGGCACTGAGCGGCCCATTTGAGCATCATATAACGGCAGATGTTGCCATTGCTGCGTGGAATTATTTTGCAGTAACACAGGACACTGCATGGCTCAAAGAAAAAGGATTTCCTGTAATAAAAGAGTG
>JBPCQG010000420.1:0-5327 GCA_050998315.1 Chitinophagaceae bacterium | reverse complement strand
TACTAATTCTTTGGCTGGCTGGGCTATAACCGGGCAGTTAATGATGGCGCCCGTTGGCATTAAACCTGCTATAAAAGGATTTGCATCTCCTTTATTAGGTGGAGCATTTTTAACTGAGCCATCTTTCAAAAGGCTGGTTAAATCTGCAATACTCTTTACCCGCCTTCTTTTGCCAGCCTGAATAGCTGCATCCGTCCATACATAAATATGTGCATCCCACATTGGGCTATAGTTATTATTCTCCCGCTTGTTATTATCAGGATCCAACGGAAAAACATTGAGTGGGTCAAATGAAGGTCCATCAAGAATCGTTGAATTTAAACCTTGCCTCTCCGGATTATTGGCTCCTGTTTCGCCGTTGGCAGTTGGGGCAAAACCTAACAAGGCAGATTTGTCATTAGGCATGCTTTTGCCAAACATAGGCAGGTTTGCTAATCGCGGAGTAAATGTCCCTCTCTCGATAGTGGCTGCACCCATATCAGATGATTCAGTAACTAAGTGAAAATAATATTGCTCACCACCTTCAAACCCGTCAAGCAGTTCAAATACGACAGTTCCTTTTGCATAATCAATGCTTACCAAATGGTCATGATTGCCTGTGCCATTGGCAACAATGGAAGCACTCATTACGGAACCACTGGGTAAAACGATAACAGGAGAATATTCAGCATCACCGACAGACCCTGGCTGGGCTTTTGCGGGTGGAAAAGTATTTGGGAATGGACCAGGTGTTACCGAACGTACAGGAGTGAAGTCAACGTCTCCCTTAAATTTTATCATTCCATTCTCAATGGTTACTTGCTGGCTGCCGGCTGTGCCTCGGCCATTTACAAGTTTAGGCGCATAATTTACCCCCATCATTTTTGCTACATCAAAATCAGCAGACTCAGTAACAATAAAATAAGTAGGACTTCCACTGGGACCAATACCTTTATACACCGGCAGAGTAACCCATTTTTTTGTAAAGTCAACAGCCAAGGCACTGGGGAAAAATACATTTTGATCAGCAGTAAATTTTGATACGTTTACAAGGGATTTCATAAAGTCTTCCTTGCTTACTTTTCTCTGCTGAGCGGCAGTAGCTAAAAGTCCATCGGCTTCACTAATGTAAGCAGCCATACCTGTATCTGAATTTTTTTTGCAGGCTGAAAATATCAGCATAACAAGGGCAAAACCTGTTAATAAAATTTTTAGTGATTTCATGTTTGTATTTTTTAAATTGAAGATGATTGGTTTATTAAATTTTATTCTCTAAGCGACAGTTATATTCTAATTATTTCGGTTGGGAAACAACAGCACAATTAATGATTAACATGTTATTTTTTAATCCTGCAATAGTAGGATTGATAATTCCCATGGCTGTCGGATCTTTTATAATTGATCCGTCAGCAAGCAATTCCTCTATTGCCTTAAGCGTTTTGATCGGCTTTCTTTTCCCCGCCGCTATTGCTTCATCTGTCCACACTAAAACATGTGCATCCCACATGGCGCTGTAGTTGTTGGTCTCTTTATTATCGTTTTGCGGATCTTGTTGAAAAACATTTATGGGTTCCAGGCCTCCATCAATAATAGTAGATACCAGGCCCTGCCGCCCCGGATTATCTATACCTGTTTCTCCATTTGCTACCAAAGCAAAACCGCGATTTACAGATTTATCTGCTAAAGTGTTTTTACCGAATTGCGGAAGAAATTTTAACCTTGGTGCATAAATAGCATTTTCAATAGCTGCAGGCAAAGGGTCAGATGCATCGGTAACAAGATGGTAGAAAAATTTATCGCCTTTGTACCAGCCATCAGAGATGAGAATTTTTATGGTCATCTTATCATAATCGATGCTTATAACCCTGTCCTGAACACCCGTTTTATTGGCAAGCTGCGGAGCATTATAAACAATGCCATCGAGCATAACAATCAATGGGGAATAATCGGCATCCCCTATTGCTCCCGGTTTAAATGTAGAAGGAGGAAATGGCTTTGGCGAACCTTGTATCAAAACTCTTACAGGGCTAAAATCAACAGTGCCTTTAAATCTTATTTTATCACCATTTCCCCTGGTTACATTTTGCACTGCCTGTGTGCCTATGGCAAACTTCATTATGGGAGAATAATTTACCCCAAGCTTTTTAGCATCATCATAATTTGAAGACTCTGTAATAATATAATAGGTTTTTTCTCCTTTTGCCGTCCAACCCTGCAGCAGTGGGAACGTGGCAGACTTGGCTGTTTTATCAGATACATCTATATCAAGAACACTTTTTATGAAAACCTGCTTATCGTTATTGTATCTGCCACTGGGTTTAAGAGCGCCAGGAATAGCCATCTCCATCCTTTTAGTTCCCATACTCATCTTGTCATCTTTCATTTTCATTTTATCAGATGACATATCATCCTGCGCTTTTACATTGTTTGAAAAGAACATTATTACTAAAGCTCCGATGATTGCAATAGCAAATATTTTGATTCTTTTTTTCATTGTATATTTTTTAATAGTATTAATAATTGTAAATGTGATTACAAAGAGCAGACCATCATGGCAAATAGTTATCACAGAAGTATACGATTTCAATTCTAAATCAGATATCAGAAAAATTCATGATTTATAGTATTGTAATTAAAGCAAAGTTTTTATCAGAATATTCTGGTTAAGCAACTGCAGCACAATTAATTAATATGGACATTATCCTGGATTGCAAGAGATTTGGTATAGGGATGTTAATCTGCTCTCTTAGTTAAACATCCATTACCACAGTTTTTTTTCAAAATTTATTAAGGAAGTTGTTGCGATTATAAAAACAAGTATGCCTGCATGTTTTATTATATATCACAGAAGTATATTTTTTATATTCTATAAATGTTCAAGCAGTTTTCTACAAAAATTCCTTTTGGAAAAGGGGAAATGAATACCCGCAGAGGGAATGAGAATATGGGAACAGCGGATTATTTTATACAGTGAGAATATTATTCACTTATATCTCAGTCTCACGATTATAGATCGGCATGCTAAAAGTGAAAACGTTTAGATTATTTTGAGACCAGGCTTTTAAAAAGGTATTATGCAATTGAAGCATTTTTTTTACGATAGATAACCCTAATCCTGAACTGCCACGCAGGTTTATATATTGGCCATTATTATTTGCAGTCCTATTAATCCAATCTAACAGATCTTCAGGCAAGGGCTTTCCTGTATTTTCTATTTTAAAAATCAGGTTATTATTTACAACACTTAAACCCGCTTGTATAAGTCCATTCTCAGGAGTACTTTTTAGCGCATTATCAACCAGGTTTTGAATAACTCTTTCCATTAGGCTTACATCAGCATTTATCCATACATGATACTGACATTGGGCGCATTTTAAAATCTCATTTTTTTCTGCAGCTTTTAACTGAAAAGTATTTACTGTTTCCTGTACTATCTCTGAGAGTACAAAAGGTTCTTTCTTAATTTTAAATTCCGGTGATTGCATTTTTGAAATTTCAAATAAGTGCGTAACCATATGCTCCACCTGCAAAATTTTTTTTAAGATCATTTGCATGTAAGTATCGTGTTCTTCATTTGTTATAACACCGTCTTGTTTTTTTATCTGCAAAGTTTCTGCATATCCTCTTGCAATAGAAAGTGGTGTTCTTAAATCGTGAGATATGTTTGCAATAAAATCCTTTCTTTCAATTTCTGAAAGTTCAAGCTGGCTAATGTTATATGTTAACAGATCAGCCATTTTATTAAATGCGTGCGAAACTGGCGCCAGTTCATCATTATCCTTTATTGTAAACCGTGCATTATAATCTCCATGCTGAAATTTTTCAAGTACGCCAATCATACGTTGAAAACTTTTTTGTATTCTCTTTATATACAGCAAAGTGAAAAGAATTGATAATATTATTATAAAACAAAAAGCCTTAATGGCAAGATTGCTAACGTGGCTGCTGAAGAGCATATCACTAACAGTTCTATACTCATTACTGCCTAAAATAACATAGACGTAACCATATTTTTTAGAACCGTTTCTAACGTCGGCGGCAGAGAATATTTTTGGATATGACGGATCTCTCGGGTCAGGCGCCTTTATATATTCCTGCCCTTTTGAAGCAATATATTTATCAATATTTTTTAAAGATACTCTCCAAAGTTTGATATCTTTTGTTGGCCCGTAAAAATCCAGCACATTTCCGGCGGTATCTAAAAAATATACCTCTGCGCTGGGGCTTATTATCATTGCATTTTTAAAAACTGAATCTGCCCGGCGCTTATTAATTTCTGTACCATCGTAAGGTGATGCAAATTTTACAATGTGAGCAGCAACATCTTTATTTAACAATTGTGTGCTGGCAAGGTGAAAGTGCGTGGTAGCATAATAAGTTATACCCATGAACAACACGCCAAGAACTGTTATTAAAACAAAAACCAAAATGATGATGCGCCTAAAAATGCTTAAGTTTTTTGCTTTCATTCTGTAAATCTGTAGCCCGTTCCCCAGGAAGTTAAAATGTATTCCGGGTTATTTAAATTTGATTCTATTTTTATTCTTAACCGGTTTACATGTGCTGTGATGGTATGCTCATAACCGGCAAAGGCCATTCCCCATACCGTTTTTAGTAACTCCTCAAGTGTAGAGGTTTTTCCCGGATCGCCTGCCAGCAGTAATAAAAGATCGAATTCTTTTGCTGTAAGATCAAGTCGTTTACCCTTTAAAGTTGCTTTCTTTTTATTTCTGTCGATGTGTAGATCTTTATAGGTAATGTCATTGTTTTGTTTTTCATTAGTTATTAAATGCATTTTTCCTCTGCGCAGCAATGCTTTTATCCGTGCCAGTAATTCCAATATGCCAAATGGCTTTATACGTAATCATCCGCTCCCAATTCCAGTGCCAATACTTTGTCACTCTCCTCACCCCGGCTTGTAAGCATCATAACAGGAGTATGCGAATCATTTTCTCTAAGTTTTTTACATATTTCCAGTCCGTTGGTTTCAGGCAATTGTATATCCAGGATAATAAGATCGTAGATCGCATCTGATATTTTTGTTAATGCATCTTTGGCTGAAAAGGATGAGGTAAGATTGTATAAGTTGCGGTCGAAATGAAGGTTAAGCATTTCGGAAATCTCCCCGGATCATCTTCAACTAAAAGAATTTTTTTCATTAACTAACTATGGAAATTTTGCAGACAGGAAAAGTATTAATAACCAATTTAGTAAAATCCGGTGGGTATTCCTGTAAATAGACGATCTATAAAAAAGGGTCTTAAAATTTCAATTAATTTTTTTTATTTTCCCATCTGCTGATTAAATCTTGACGAATATTGTAAGGCTGAGCCACTATTTTTTCAGTA
>JBPCQG010000410.1:0-23675 GCA_050998315.1 Chitinophagaceae bacterium | reverse complement strand
AAAACAACGGTTCTGTAATTACCCGGATGCAAATCTTTTTTCATGAGTTTTATTTTAATGCATGGAATTTGCCATGCTTTTTTAGAGGTGCAAATGTAACGCTTTTCAAGTTACAGGCAAAAATGATTCAGCTCAATTTTTCATATTTATATATTGTAAAGCCAATCCTAAATCCCAGCCTTTAGAAGCTTGTATCACTGTCTGAAGATCATCTATCTTTTTACCAGTTATCCTGATAATATCATCCATAATTGCAGCTTGCACTTTTAAGTTGGAATCTTTTATAAGCTTTACGATTTTTTTTGCGTCTTCCTGCTTTATCCCATTTCTTACAGGCACTTCTTTTTTCATAACCTTACCGCTTTGAAAAGGCTCTTTGGTAAGATCATAAATTTCTGCAGCTAAACCCTGCTTCATGCTTCGGCTGATGAGTACATCAATTACCTGTTGCAGTTTCATTTCACTCTCAGCTTCAAGATTTAGTTTAAATTCTTTTTTATTAAGATCAATCACCACATGCGACCCTTTAAAATCAAACCTGTTCTTAATTTCCTTTTCTACAACATTAACAGCATTGTCTAAAGTTTGCAGATCAACTTTGCTAACAAGATCAAACGATGGCATACAAATATTTTTAGTGAGTACAAATATAAAAAAACGCAGGTCATTACTGAACTACGTTTTTAACACATGAGAAATTTAATTCTTAGCTTTTAACTCTTGACTCTTCATCTAATCCGCCGCTTTTTTTACGCGGTTGATTTTGAATTGGTTTACCAAACCGATAGGTGAAAGTAAGTGAAGCTCTTCTTCTGTCACCAGCACCTCTTATTTTAACATCTATATCCTGGTATTTTACGGCGCCTGAAAAAACCTGGGAATTGAAAATATCGCTAACACTAAATTTTAAGGTTCCTTTATTTTTAATAACTTGTTTTTGTACTCCTGAGGTTACCTGCCACATAGGATTTGCAATAATCTGGCCTTCTATTCCCTTTGATCTGTAAAAACCACTTAATTCAGCACTCCACCCTTTTTTAAATTTAAATTGGTTATTAATATTGGTCATAAACATAGTTGCATTTACATCCAGGATACCCGTATTTAGAGCGCCCTTATATTTATTATTAAAACCGTTGACATAAATATTCGTAGACCAGATCTTACCTATGGGAAAGTTAGCGCTGACAGCTAAACCTAAATTTTGTCTGGTTGCGATATTTTTTTGGCTTACAAAAGTTTTACGCTCACTGTTTATCTGATCAAGAACATCTGCAAATACATCTGTTGTTTTGCTGTAGTTTAGGGTAGTAGTTAAAAATCCTTTATATGTATGCGAAAATTCAAGGCTATTGGTAAACTGTGGTTTTAATAATGTGTTTCCTACCTTATAAGTATATTCATCAAGAAAATAATAGAATGGATTAAGATCCTGGTAAGAAGGGCGGTCTATTCTTCTGCCAAAATTTAAATTAAAATTATTTTTCTTATTTGCCTGGTAACTTAAATAAACCGTTGGAAAAAAATCAGTATAGTTTCTTGTAAAGGCTGAATCAGGTCTTTGTGCATTTCCTAGTTGATGCCCTTTGGCTATTGTATTTTCAACCCTAAGCCCAGTTTGAACACCCAATTTCTTAAATTGCTTATTATAATTTAGGTAAGCCGCGTTGATATTTTCTTTATAAAGAAATTGATTTGTTTTACCATAATCTGTTATCCATCCATTTCCGGTATTATTATTATAGCGGGCATCGTTATCAGTATTTACATAGCTTGATTTTGCTCCTGCTTCAAACTTAGCACCTTTTTTTAACGGCATTGTATAATCTATCTTGGCAGAATATATTTTTATTTTTGAAGGAAGATCTCCATTTAGCTCACTGCTGTTTCTTCTTTTTGAAAAATCCGAATTAAGATAATTGTTTGTAAAAAACTGGTTTGTTGATTGATCATAAGTACGATAATCCAAGTCTGCAGTTATTTCTTTTTTTGTGCTGTCGAATACATGGCGGAAATTAAAGTTTGTGCCGAAATTTGTTGATAAATTTTTAGAATAATTCGTAGCATATAAAATAGAATCTATTCCTCCATCTTTATTTTTTAATTGTGTAGTATTTTCTCCTGTGTTTTTTCCAGGGTTAATATAGCCGCTCAATACCACACCTATTGTTGTTTTTTTATCTGCATAAAAATCCAGTCCGGCTTTAACGTTATGGCTTTCACCCTTATTTTTATTAAAAGCTGTTTGGTCAAAAATGGTTTCAATTTCTTTTGTTGTGGAATTTCTAAAATTTCTTTCAATTGATAGATCTTCAAAGCCAAGACGCTTGGCATAATTGTAATTACCAAACAGGTTTATTTTGCCTTTGCGATAATTCAGGTTTATATTATTTGAAAATCTTGCATAAACTCCCTGGCTATAACTGGTAGAATTGCTTCCATTAAATCCAAGCATTTTATTTTTCCTCGTTTTTAAATTAATAATCCCTGAATTGCCCGAAGCATCATATTTAGCAGATGGATTTGTCATAATTTCAATTTGTTCAATTGCAGATGATGGCATGCTTTTTAAAAGATTAGATAATTGCTGTCCACTTAAATATGCAGGCTTCCCATCCATCATTATGATTACTCCCTGCTTTCCCTTAAGGCTAATATTGCCATCTTTATCTACTGAAACTCCTGGTGCTTTTTCTAAAACTTCCATTGCGGTACTTCCTGCGTTTGATATTAATGCATCTACATTTAAAACGGTTTTGTCAATTTGCCTTTCAATAAAAGGTTTTTTAGTATCAACCGCCACTGCTTGCAATGTTGTAGCTTGTGTAACCAATTGCAACGTGCCTAAAGCTATGTTTGATCCCTCTGTAATTGTTACCGGGGTACTATAAACTTTACGGTGACCGATGGAAGAGGCCATTACTAGATAATTACCGGCTTTTACATTTTCAAAAGAAAAATGTCCTTCCTTATCCGTTAATGATAGTTTTACGAGACTTGAATCTTTGGTCCTGAGAAGAGATATAGTAGCAGCATCAATTATTTTTTGATCGCCACCATCTATGATTTTTCCTGAAATTTTTCCGTTAGTTTGGGCAAAGCCAACCAAGGAAGAGATTGCTAATAAAGCTGTTAGAAAGCTAATTTTTGTATTCATTTTATTTTGTTTTAATACTATGCTTTAAATATTACAACACAAACATAGGTACTTTGTTTTGCATAGTACATAGGGATACATAAAAGGCATAAAATTCTATTTTTTTGGAATCTTTTTAGGATAAACGGCAGGGTAGATAAGAAAGTTACAGAGATAGTGGAAAACAAATCAATGCTTCCTTTTAAAAAGAAGAATGAAGGTTCCAATAATAATTAATATTACAGAAATTATTTCTGCCTGCGTAGGATGAAGCCCAAAAACAGTATAGGTAGAATTTACCCGGATCTTTTCTATAAAATACCGTTCCAATCCGGTAAAAATTAAATATATACCTGAAATGATCCCCGGCTTACTTACTCTATTACGTATCACCAAAAGAAGTAAAAATAAAATGCCGCACATTGCTATTTCATATATTGGAGTAGGATAAACGGGTTGCGGTAGGGCACGACAATATTTCCCCTCACAATCTGACAATTGGATTCCATCTTCGTTTACATTATGTGGGTAGGTATAAGCAAATAACCACTTTGGAAAATAAGCTGGTCCTTTAAACCCTTTATGCGGAACGGTTTCAAGACTCACCGCTTGTCTATCTGTTACATTATTAATTGTAGAATCCTGATCTCGAACTCTGCCTTCAAGAAAGTAAGATGCATTTTCATTTAATTTTTTATTAAACTCAACCGGAGATGCTTCGATTACATGCCCTGGAAAATCACTTACATAAGCGCTGTTATAAATTCCCCAATCTCCATCTCCTGAAACCTGGCAGCCAATTCTGCCTATAGCGTATGCAATCATAAGGGCTGGAGCCATCGAATCTGCCATATGCCAAAAGGTTATTCCTTTTTTCCCAATATAAATGGCTATTGCTATCGCAGCACAAATAAGTCCACCATAAAATGTAAGACCACTTGGCGAAAACAAATTTGCTATGGGGTTTTTAATAAAACGATCCCAGTTTTCCAGATTATCGAAAAGCTTAGCTCCTAAAATTCCAAATATAAGAGCAAGAACAATTATGTCCCCTACTCTATCATGTGGCCAAATGCGTATAATTCTTTCTTCGGGCCTGGCAAGTTTTTGCTTGTTGTTTTCACGATATTTTAAAAAAATTAAAACTGCTGCTAAAAGCAATCCCCCGATAATACTTCCCTGCAATGAAAAAATATATTCCTGAAGATCAATTGCCTGGTCTCTGCTCGCTAAAAAAGCTCCAAGTAATTTAAAACCAAATACAAAACCAATAAATCCATTTATTAAAATATCAATCAGGTTAAGTGGTTTGCCAACAGTTATTGTTTCTTCTCTTGGTAATAATAATCCTTGTTTTTCTCTTCTTTTTAATTCTTTAGAAAGAACAATTGCACCAACTATAAACGCAAGGGCAACAAATATTCCGAAGGTGTAAAATATGTTAAAGGCATTTATTGCAACCCCAAACCAATCTTTAATTGCATGATATAAATTAGGATACATAGTACCGTTTTAGTATTGAGGCGCAATTTATCATTTATTGTCTTAAATCCGCTTTGCGCTATAGAGGTTATATAGCTTTGTGTTTGGTGAGATTTAAAATTAGCCTTAACTATTTGAGAAAATGAATATGAAGGTGAATAGGAATATATGATGACTCTGTAATAAATTATAGTTTAACCCGGTTACATCATCTCTATACTAGCAATATATTAGCTTGATCATTTTAAAAAGATATATTGATAACTTCTCAGCAAAATTCATCAAATGCAGAGACAAGATTATTGGCAATCATTTGGGCGGACCTTCCTTCAATATTATGCCTCTCAATAAAATGAACAAGGTTACCGTCTTTAAATAATGCGATAGAAGGAGAAGAGGGCGGATAAGGCATGAGATGCCTGCGAATACTTTTTACAGCTTCTACATCAAACCCAGCAAAACTGGTTGCTAATATGTCTGGTTTTTTAGTGGCGTTTGCAACCGCCATTAAAACTCCCGGCCTTGCGGTACCTGCTGAACAACCACAAACCGAATTTATCATAACTAATGCTGTGCCTTGTTTTTTTAGCGTCTCGTCTACCTCGTTAGCATTCAACAATTCTTCAAACCCTCTTTCGGTTAACTCCTCTTTCATAGGTGTTACTAATTCTTCCGGATACATATAATAAGTTTAGAAGTGCAAATTTAAGGTACTTAAAACTTATTCATAAACATTTATTGCTGTTAATAAATCTATAAGAGATTAATAAATGATTTTCTTACACAACTCTGGTAACAAAATTGACTACTTATATAAAACACTTTAATCATGAAAAATAAAAAATTACTTAAGTGGCTTATTTCAGGTTTGGTTATAACCTTTGTAGCACATACATACGGTACCTATGCGCAGGTAATTACAAAACGCTTACCTGATGGTACAGTAGTTTATTCTGATGGTTCGGTAAAACTTCCTAATGGTGAGATAAGGTATCCAAAAACCCAGGGAAAACGTTTACCTGATGGCACTGTGATCTATCCCGATGGAAGTACTAAACCCCGTACAAATACTGGTACAAGGCAGCAGGATGGAAGTATCATTTATCCGGATGGAAGAGTTAAGTACCCAGATGGCACGGTAAGATATCCTGACGGTACCGTAAGAAATTCAAGCAACAAAAATAAAAATCGGAAATGGCTACCACCAGGTCAAGCCAAAAAAATATATGGAGGAAAGGCAAGAGATTATGCACCGGGACATAATAAAAACAAGAAACATGAGTATGACAATGACGACCATGATAAAGGAGGGAAAAATAAGGATCATGGAAAAGGGAAACATAAACACGATTAAACCCCAATTGAAATACACTTTAAAAGCCTCTCATCTTCGGGAGGTTTTTTTTATTGTTCTCATATCCTAAAATCTTCAACATACTTTGCGAAGTTTGCTCTTTCGCATAAACCCAATCTATTAATTTTCCGTGTTTGTCGTGTTCTACAATTATATGTTTTGGGGAAGGTATAAGACAATGCTTTATTCCTCCATACCCGCTTATTTGATCCTGGTAGGCGCCTGTGTGAAAAAACCCTACATACAAAGGTTCGCCATTTGTTAGCTTAGGGAGAAAAACTTCATTAATATGTTCTTCTGAATCGTAATAATCATGACTGTCGCATGTTATGCCTCCAAGAGTTACCCGCTGATACTCCTCATCCCATTTATTTATTGGAAGCATTAAAAATTTTTCTCCAATACCCCATGTATCCGGTAGGGTTGTAATAAAAGATGAATCGATCATATACCATATTTCACGATCATTCTGATTTTTTTCTCCAATAACGCTATAAATATGCGCCATGCTCTCTCCTACCGTGTAACTTCCAAACTCTGTAAAAATATTAGGCATCGGCACTTTACTTCGTTTACATCCGGCTTTTATATTCCTTACAATTTCATTTATCATGAATTGATAATCGTATTCAAACCCTAATGAGTGTTTTATGGGGAAGCCACCGCCAATGTTTATTGAATCAAGTTCGGGACAGATTTTTCTTAGTTGGCAATAAAGATTGATGATCTTATTTAATTCGCTCCAGTAATATAAATCATCTTTAATTCCTTTATTTAAAAAGATATGAAGCATTTTTAATTGAAAGCGATGTTCATTTCCCTCTATCTCATCAACATAAAATTCTAAAATATCTCTTGCCCGCATTCCTAACCTTGAGGTATAGAACGGGAAAGTGGGTTCTTCTTCTGCGGCTACTCTTATACCTACTTTAAATGGTACTCTCACCGATTTTTTATAAACCTTTAACTCATCTTTATTATCCAATACAGGTATAACATTTTCAAAGCCTGTGTTTAGCAATCTTGCAATACGGCTTGTGTAGTTTTTTTGTTTGAAGCCGTTGCAAATTATAAATATATTTTTGTCAATCTTTTTTTGTTCATAAAGCTTATTTATTATTTCTATATCGTATGCATACGATGTTTCAATGTGAATATCATTTTTCAATGCTTCTTCTACTATAAAAGAAAAGTGAGAACTTTTTGTACAGTAGCAATAAAAGTATTCGCCTTCATACTTATGTTTTTTTAAAGCATTTGCAAACATTTTTTTTGCCTTATTAATCTGCATTCCTATTTTGGGCAGATAAGTTACTTTTAATGGCGTACCATATCTATCTATTAAAGCTTTTATATTAACACTATTGTATTGGAGATAATCATCTTTGAGAGTAAAATCTTCCTGCGGAAAATTAAACGTTTGCTTCACCAGGTCGGTGTAAGAATTATTCATTTATGGGATAGATTTTAAATTATGATTGCAAATGTAAATGAATGAAATATTTATGCAATAAAAAAACCGTCCTGATTTCGGGACGGTTGCAATATGGGTTTGAAGAAATTATTTTACTGATTGAATTAATATCTTAAAACTTTCAGGTTCATTCATTGCAAGGTCAGCCAATACTTTTCTGTTTAGATCAATATTCTTTGTTCCTAATTTATTTATGAACTGGCTATAAGTCATTCCTTCTGCTCTTACAGCTGCGTTTATACGTGCAATCCATAAAGTGCGATACTCACGCTTTTTAAGTTTACGACCAACATAACTGTAGGTCATACCTTTTTCCACCACATTTTTGGCGACTGTGTAAACATTTTTACGTTTGCCATAATATCCTTTTGCTGCTTTTAATATTTTTTTTCTTCTTGCTCTTGATGCGACTGCATTTACTGAACGTGGCATATAAATTAGTTAATAAGTTAAAAGTTAATTAGTTTAGAGTTTAATAGGTGTAAGGTTTTAAGGTTCTTTTCCCCTTTCGGAGAAGATGGCTTTATTTCAATCTTAGCAATCGCATAACGAAATCTCTGTTAGGCCCTTTTACTTTACCGTCGATACGCATACTGCGTTTACGTTTGGTAGATTTTTTTGTTAAGATGTGTCTCTTGAAAGCTTTTTGAAACGTAATTTCTCCAGTTCCGGTTACTTTAAAGCGCTTTTTTGCGCTGGAGTTGGTTTTAACCTTTGGCATTATACTAATTTTATTTTTACACCCTACTGGCGTCCCGAACTGACGGGAACTTGTGGAGCCTTGTGGGCAATATGTTTTTAGATGCTTATAACATCAGCATAAACACAAATGCTTAACGAGGCGCAAAAGTAGGGGAATTAAGGTTATTTACCTATATAAAACTGTAAAAAATTTAAAAATTCTCTTCTTTCTTCCTATCAGTACTTGGAAAGAATTTTTCGAGCCAATGCATATGGTTTGATATTGGACCTTCCATTTTATGTGTTCTGTCATCAATGGTATCATCGTGCAATGCTTCTCCAATTTGCAATGATGCCGGCAGATGCACTAAAAGATTGTGGCGCTGATCAGCGAGATAGGTTTTTACATTAGCATCAGTTGGCTGAACCGATAAATCTTTTCTTATAATACTCAAGGCTTCCCATGCAATTACTTCCATTTTACTAGCAGCAAATGCAGTGGTATTTCCGGTATTTGAAGCTACTGTAGTAATTATCTTCTCGGTTGATTTACCAAAAATGGTTTTCAAAAGCTTATTCTGCAATTCACCTTTTAGTAATTCTATATTACCCTCCTCTGTTCGGCTAAATTTGTACAACCCAAGTAAAACCACAGGAATTGCTGCCTGTGGTAAATAGTCCTGCACTGACATCTCCTCCGGTTTTTTTACATCCTGTGTATTAGGATCTATTTTTTGCAATTGAGGAAATCCTAAATTCTTTTGTATGGTCTCTACAAGGTTGATAGCCATAAAAAATTATTGATTAGTTATTACTTTTTTCTTTTGACTTTTTGGTGCAAAAATCGCGAACATTCTTTTTCCTTCCAATTTAGGCATACTCTCTAATGTTCCGAATTCAACAAGTCTTTCAGCAAATTTCAGAAGCAGCAATTCACCTCTTTCTTTAAACATTATTGCTCTTCCTTTAAATTGAACATAAGCTTTTACTTTATTACCATCTTTTAAAAAATTTTGTGCATGCTTACTTTTAAAATCAAAATCATGATCATCTGTGTTTGGCGTAAATCGTATCTCTTTTACTTCGGAGACTTTGCTTTTTGCTTTCATCTCCTTTTCCTTTTTCTTTTTCTCGTACAAAAACTTATTGTAGTCAATAATTTTACAAACGGGCGGGTCAGCCTGCGGAGAAATTTCGACAAGGTCTAAGCCCTGCTCCTGTGCCATTTTTTGTGCTGCTTGTGTATCGTAAACACCTACTTCTACATTTTCTCCAACCAATCGTACCTGCGGTACTCGTATCATGTGGTTGGTGCGGTGTTCCTGTTGTTGTTCTTTTTTAAAACGTGGATTAAATGCGCCTCTCGGTGCTCTAGGGGGAAATGCCATTAATTGATTTTAGTTTAAAAATATTGTTTTAGCCTCACCCTCATTCCCTCTCCTGCAGAGAGGGAGGTCGGGCAATTAATTTATTTTTTCATTTTGATTTTACTCTTCATCATTTGCACGCTATGCATCTTATCTCATTAATCCTATAATCCAAAAAATCATGGTTCAGACAACTGCCTTTTTACTCTTCACTTCTTCTTTCACTATTTCAATAAACTCATCTAAGTTTTTTGATCCCATATCTCCTTTACCTTGTCTTCTTACTGAAATTTTTTCTTCATTCATTTCTCTCTCGCCTATCACCAGCATATAAGGAATTTTCATAAGCTCTGTATCTCTAATCTTCTTCCCTATCTTCTCGCCTCTTTCATCAATCTCCACACGAATATCTGCAATTTTCAATTTATTTAAAACATTTTTTGAATACTCCAAAAACTTATCACTTATCGGAAGAATTTTTACCTGTACCGGCGCAAGCCACAAAGGAAATTTTCCTGCATAATGTTCCAGCAAAAACCCAATAAAACGTTCATGCGTACCCAAAGGCGCACGATGGATAATTAATGGTGTTTCTGCTTCATTATTCTGATTGGTAAATTCCAGTTTAAAACTTTTACCCTGCGCAAAATCTACCTGGTTGGTAGCGAGTGTAAATTCTTTGCCGATAATACTCCATATCTGCACATCTATCTTCGGTCCATAAAAAGCGGCTTCATCCGGCACTTCAACAAATGGAATATTAGCATCCACCATTACCTGCCGTACCATATCCTCTGTCTCAACCCAAAGCTCTGGCTCATCAACATATTTTTGTCCTAATTTTTTAGGATCATGAAGCGATAGCCGCATTACATATTTTTCAACGCCAAAAATTTCAAAATATTTAATGTACATATCATTCACTGCACGAAACTCCTGAGCAAATTGTTCCCTTGTACAATAGATGTGTGCATCATTCATGTGTAGGCAGCGAACTCTCATCAAACCAAATAACTCACCACTTTGTTCGAAACGATAACAGGTTCCATACTCTGCCAAACGTAATGGAAGATCTTTATAACTGTGTTGTTCAGCAGCAAATATTTTATGATGATGCGGACAATTCATTGCCTTTAAATAATATTTCACTCCATCCAGTTCCATGGGCGGGTACATGCTGTCCTTGTAATAAGGCAAATGACCGCTGGTGAGGTACAGATTTTCCTTGGCAATATGAGGTGTTAATACTCTTTTGTATCCTGCCTCTAATTCTGTTTCCTTTGCAAGTTTTTCCAATTCTTCAATAATAACGGTGCCATTCGGCATCCACAAAACCAATCCCGGACCAACATCATCATCCATGGTGAATATGCCGAGCTCTTTACCTAATTTTCTATGATCTCTCTTTTTTGCTTCTTCCAATAAAACCAAATATTCATCCAATTCTCTTTGTGTAGGAAATGTTACACCATAAATACGTGTAAGCATTTTATTTTTTTCATCACCTTTCCAATAAGCGCCGGCAATTGAAGTGAGCTTTATTCCTTTAATAAATCCTGTGGCAGGAATGTGCGGACCCCGGCACAGATCAGTAAAATTTCCCTGGGAATAAAAGGTTATTTCGCCATCACTCAATCCACTTAATAGATCGAGTTTGTATTGATCACCTTTATCTTCAAAATATTTTACAGCATCATTTTTTGAAATCTCTTTTCTTGCATAAACATTATTTTGTTTGGCAAGCTCAGCCATCTTTACTTCCAGTTTTCTTAGATCTTCCTCTGTTATTGCATTGTCTCCAAGATCAATATCATAATAAAATCCTTTTTCAATCGGAGGGCCAACCCAAAACTTTACTCCGGGAAACATTTCTTCAACAGCTTCAGCCATTAGATGAGCAGATGAATGCCAAAAGGTAGACTTTGCTTTTTCATCATCCCATGTTAGAAATTTTATTTTAGAATTTTCATTTATCGGACGTGTTGCATCCCACACTTCATTGTTTATATCGGCTGCTAAAACTTTGCGGGCTAGTCCTTCGCTTATCTGCTTTGCTATATCAATAGCTGAAGAACCTTGTTCATATTGCCTCACAGCACCATCCGGGAAAGTTATATTTATCATTAATTGTTTTATTCTGAATATAAAATCATGTTAACGGGATGGCAAATTTAACGAAGTATTAGGCAAAGAAAGAATACGATAAAACGGTTAGGTTTTTATTTCCCTATATTTTTGTGTGAACCGAATTTTGTAGTTGATGAAAATATTTTTTACTCTTTTACTTTTTTGCTTCTTCACAGTTTCAATAAAAGCCCAAAATTTCAATGGTCAATGGAAAGGTGGTTTCGTAGACAACAGCACCAATTTTATTGGGTTTGGAGGAGAGAAGATTGATTATGTCCTGGAACTTGAAACTTCTGGCTCCGCAGTAGCAGGTTACTCTTACACTTATTTTACAGATGCAGGCAAACGATATTATACAATCTGCAAATTAAAAGGCAGCATAAATAGATCAACAAAAGAAATAGTTGTTACTGAGTATGAAAGAACGAAGTATAATACCCCTCCTGATTTCAGTAACTGTTTTCAAACACATAAATTAAAATATATTAAAGAAAATGCTGACACAGAAAACTTACAGGGCACATGGGTGCCTGCACCAAACCAGAGTGGTAATTGGGGTTATGGAAAAAGCAGTTTGGCAAGAAGAATAGTAAAAAGAAGCCCTGTAAGAGAAGAGAAAGTTTATGTTCCTCCCGTTAAAAAAAATCAGCCTTTTAAAGATCTGAACCGGGCACAACGTCCAATTACAAAGCAATCAAAACCTGTTATTAAAAATCAAACTAATAAAATAATAACTTCTTCAAAACCGCCGGGAGTAAAAAACAATAATGATATAAAGAAAACTACTGTTAAAAAAGATACCGCAGCAAAAAAAGAAATTTCTACAATTAAACCTCCTGTAAAAAAAGTTGAACCGCTAATTACATCGAATATAAAATTTGAACAAAGAATAAATACAGTTCTTAAAACAATCCCTATCAAAAATGAAACTTTTACTGTTGATTTTTATGATAATGGTGAAATTGACGGAGACTCCATTTCAGTTTTTTATAATGGAAAATTGGTGCTGTCGCATAAAAGATTAACTGATAAACCTATAACCTTAACATTAAATTCCGATGCTGACAGGGGAATAAACGAGTTAGTAATGTATGCTGAAAATCTTGGTGAGATCCCGCCAAACACCGCTTTGATGATTGTTCGTGATGGTGATAACCGTTATGAAGCAAGGATTACATCTGATACAGAAAAAAATGGCACTATAAGATTTTCTTATAAACCTAATACACCCTAGGGTAATCGCTTCTATTCCATCTATAAGTTTTCCATGACCACCACATAAGAATAAATTGAAGAGGAAATAATCTTACCCATGCAAGCCATTCGGCAATGCAAATGTATTTTGATACACAACCTTTCATCTGGATCAAATAAACATGTGCGGGAATAAAAGCTATAAGTAAAGCAATTATTAAGTACGCTGATATTTTTCTTGAAAAGGGAATTATCATAAGCACCCCGGCAATAATTTCACATACGCCACTAATAATATTTAATAAATGTTGGTTGGGAAAATATGGGGGTATCAGATCCAAATAAAATTCAGGATGCCGGAAGTGATTAATGCCTGCAAAAACGTATAGTGTACAAAATAAAAATAAGCTTACCCTTTTAAGAATATGAAATATGGTTTTATTTTTCAAAAAATAAATTAAAATTTAAAATTCCATGTAACTGCAGGAATAACAGGAAAAAGTGAAACCTGTTTTGCCTGGATTTTTAAAGTACCGTTATATGGATTTCCCTCCTGGTCAAAATAAATAAAGTAAGGGTTTTTTCTGCTGTATAAATTGTAAACACTAAACACCCATTGGCTCTTTAGCTTACGCTTAGGCTTTTTATTGGGAGAATAAATTGCAGAGAAATCTAACCGGTGATAAGCAGGCAATCTGTATTCATTAATACGGCTGTACTCCTGTGTAAGAATGCCATTAAAAATATAAAACCGCTGCGGAAGCGTAGCTGCATTACCTGTGCCGAAAACAAAGGCAGATGTTAGTTTCCATTTATTATTTAATTCGTAAGTACCAACAAGTGAAAGATCATTTCTCCTGTCATATTTCGCAGGATATTTTTCGTCGAAATTAAGTTTAGAAAATTTTCTCCATGTCCAGCTGAAAGTATAACCTATCCATCCTGTTAATCTCCCCTTTGTTTTATTTATAAACAATTCAGCGCCATAACTCCAGCCTTTGCCAAACGTAAAATAATTTTCTGTGTCTTCTAAAGTATTAGGAGTATAACCTTCTTCGTATTCAATCTGGTTATTCATCTGCTTATAATAAACTTCTAAAGATGTTTCGTAGTTATTTTCTTTAAAGTTTTTAAATAATCCTAATGCATACAGCCAGCTATCCTGTGGTTTTACTTTATAAGTGCTGGGCACCCAAAGATCAGTTGGCAAGGTTGTACCCGCATTACTTACAAGATGAATGTATTGATAGTTTTTTGTTACAGATGCCTTTAAAGAAGTTTCATCATTAAAGCTATATCGCAAAGTAAATCTTGGTTCAAACCCCTTGTAAGTAATTACAGGCTTTCCGCTTTTATAAGTCGTGCTGTCAAGGTGATTTCCATTCACATCATTCCGGTAAATTTTATACATACCAATTTGTTGAAACGCACTCCATCGCAAACCTATATTTGCTTTTAGCTTTTCGCTAATGTCCCAATTATGCTGTATGTAAGCTGCCAACTCATGTGCATATTTTGTCTGTGCATTTATAGGTTTAAATTCTACTGAATCCTGTTTGCCACTTACTACAGATGGAATAAAAGTGTGATACGTGTACATTGCTCCAAACTTTAATTTATGACCGGTGTATGGATACAAATCAAAATCCTGTTTTATATTAAAATCCCTTATGCCTGAAGAAAGCTTTATTTTAAAATCATTTTGGCGGGCTGTGAAAGTAAAATGATAATCCTTAAAAACGGCGGTGGCATTACCAAACAACCGGTTATTGAATACATGGTTCCATCTCACAGTTCCGGTTGCATTACCCCAAAGTACTCCAACATCCAATGATTGTTTTCCATTAATGAAATCAAATTTATCTTTTCCAAAATATCCGCTCAGGTATAGCCGGTCTTTCTCTGAAAATTTATAATTAACTTTTGCATTCAAATCATAAAAATAATATCCTGATCCTTTGTAAGGGCTGCTGCTTTTTACAAAAGGTTTTGCAATAGCATCAGCATACGTTCTTCTTGCAGAAATAATAAATGATGCTTTTTCTTTTTTGATGGGTCCCTGTAAAGAAATTCGGGATGCTATTAATCCGATACCTCCTTCTGCCTGGAAGTTTTTATCATTACCATCTTTCATTGAAATATCCAGCACACTTGATAAACGTCCTCCATACTGAGCAGGCATACCGCCTTTAATTAATGATGTACTCTTAATTGCATCTGCATTAAAAATGGAAAAGAATCCAAATAAATGCCCTGTGTTGTAAACCACGGCATCGTCAAGCATAATTAAATTTTGATCAGGTCCACCACCACGAACATATATGCCTGCAGAACCTTCACCTGCATTGCGAACACCGGGTAATAGCTGTATAGTTTTCAACACATCTACCTCACCCAAAAATGCGGGAGCAGATCTTATTTGCTCAATCGAGAGATCGATCTTACCCATTTGGGCGTTCTTAACATTAGCATCTCTTCGTTTAGATGAAATAATTATTTCCTGTGATGACGTAAGCTTTGGGATTATTTCAAAATTGAAAACTTTATTGCCATCCAGTTTTATTTCTTCTACCCTTGTTTTATAACCAATATAACTGCAGATAAAAATATAAGTGCCCTCTGTTAATGTAAGAGAATAAAATCCATATTGATTCGAGGTTATTCCTGCGGATTTGTTTTTTATTGAAATGGTAGAACCTATCATTGTTTCACCACTTAGTGAATCCTTTACATAACCACTGATCGTGTATTTATTTTGAGAGAGAACAGAAAAGGATAACAGAATAAAAAGACCAGATAATAAAAATATTAAACTCGATTTTATAAACATAATCTAACATCGTATGCCGTACTTCATACTTCTTACATCATTATTGTATCGTATCTTTTATTTCGCCACAATGCAGCATTGTACCTTTAAATTCAGGATGATTTTTTCCTAAGTAAGGATTTATAATTTCTTCTGTACTACTTATCCAGCTGGCATCTTTCCCTTCGCCAAAAGCCATCGGGCAATTTTGCCAATATAATTTTACGCCTTCGTAATGAATGGTTTTTAAAAGAGGAAAAAGATTTTCAGACACCATGCGAAAGTCCTGTCTCATTTCTGTTATATCAGTTTCTTTTAAAATTGCATCCGCATTACTTTTTATATCGCCCATCAATAATTGAGCAGATTGAAAAATACCGGTTGTATCCTTTTTAAGCTCGTCAATTTTAATACTATCAATAGCTGCAATTATTTTTTTTCCCTGTTCTTTAATTTTTAAAGTATCAGCATTCACAAATGCCTCTTTTAAAGAAAGATATTGTGTAACCAGGGCTTCAACGCTTTGATTAAATTCCCCTGAATGTGATCCCACTTTTAACTGCTGTTGTTTAGGTCCCTCGGTATGAGTGTTATCTTTAAAAAACATCCACCAAACGCCAATTCCCAACACTGCAAATAATATGATTGCAAATAATATTCTCATATTGATAATGTTTTTGCAAAGGTAAAGATAAAAGGTGACCGCTTATGACAGTTCGCTGCCATTTTAAACTAAATACGACTTAATTTTGCCGCCAAAATAAATTGAATGCTGTTAGGTTTACAAAATGTTACGTTTGAGTTTGGTGCCCGTGTAATTGTTGAAGATGCTACGTGGCATATACAACCCAATGAACGCATTGGGTTAATTGGATATAATGGAACGGGGAAATCAACATTATTAAAAGTTTTCACAGGGCAATACCAACCTTCTTTAGGAACGGTGGAAAAAAGCAGGGATACAACAATTGGATTTCTTCACCAGGACCTTTTAACCTTTGATACTGATGATTCTGTTTTACAGGTTGCATTAGGCGCTTTTGAAAATGTATTGCAAATTGAAAAAGAAATTGAGGCAATAGGAATTGAATTGGAAAAAAGTTCAGATGAAGATCTTGCTCACAGATATGCTGACAAACTTCATGAGCTGGAAATACTTGGCGGATATAATATTCATCATAAAACGGAAGAGATATTGCAGGGACTTGGTTTTGCCAATGCTGATCTGCTGCGATCATACAAAGAATTTAGCGGCGGATGGAGAATGCGGGTACTTCTCGCAAAAATGATATTGATGCATCCTGATGTTTTATTACTGGATGAGCCAACAAACCATCTTGATCTTCCCTCAATTGAATGGCTTGAAAAATATTTACAGCATTACCAGGGTGCTGTTGTTATTGTTTCGCATGACCGTTATTTTTTAGACAGGATGGTAACCAAAATAGTTGAGCTGTATCAGCAGGAAATGCATTTTTATACAGGCAATTATACATACTACCAGCAGGAAAAGGCCCAGCGTATTGAGATACAACAAAAAGCTTATGATAATCAGCAGGATTATATCCGGCAGCAGGAAAGATTTGTTGAGCGATTTAAAGCAAAGGCATCCAAGGCAGCGCAGGCACAAAGTATAATGAAGCGTTTGGATAAAATTGAAAGGATTGAGAACACAGAGTTAGAGCGACCAAACATGCGTATCAACTTTGCAATTGATAAACAACCGGGAAGAACTTTATGTACACTGAAAAATGTTACCAAGAAATTCGGGAATGTAAAAATTGTTGAACATGCAGGCGCTGAAATAAATCGCGGAGATAAAATTGGCTTAATTGGCGCTAATGGAAAAGGTAAATCAACATTGTTACGCATTGTTGCAGGCACTGAAACTTTTGAAGGCGAAAGAATATGGGGGCACAATGTTGATGATGCATTTTATGCACAGCATCAATTGGAAACGTTGAATGTAAATAATGATGTGTTAGAAGAAATGCAAGCTGCCCGTAGCGGAAAAACTGATCTGGAGCTGCGTACTTTATTGGGGTGTTTTCTATTTAGCGGCGACGATGTTGATAAGAAAATAAAAGTATTAAGCGGTGGTGAGAAAGCCCGTGTAGCGCTGGCAAAAACAATTGTGAGCAAAGCAAATTTTTTATTGCTGGATGAGCCTACCAACCATTTGGATATAAATTCAGTTGACCTTTTGATTGAGGCATTAAATAAATATGAAGGCACTTATATTTTGGTAAGTCACGACAGGTATTTTGTAAACCAAACCTGTAATAAAATTTGGGAGATAGAAGATTATAAGATAAAAGAATTTGTAGGCAATTTTGAAGAATGGGAAGAATGGAAACAAAGGCAAGCAAAAGTAAAAGTTGATAAGTTACCAGTAATAAGTAAGGTGGAAAAATCAAATCCTCCTCCTGGTGAAATAAAAATTGAAGCAAAAAAGAATAATCATAAAGATTATATTGATAAAGATGTAAAAAAGGAATTGCAAAAAACACAAAGACAGTTTCAACAACTGGAAGAAAAAATTGCAATCTTAACTAAACAAAAAGTAACATTAGAAAGTTCTTTAGTATCACCTGAAATCTATACAAATAACAATAAGTTTTCGCAAACGGAATCTGATTATAAAATAGCTTCAGACCAATTGGAAAAAGCAAATGCAGAATATGAAGTTGTGTTTGAGAAAATTATGGCGTTGGAAGCAAAAAGCTAACGAGTCAATTAACTTGCTCTTATTATTACTGATAAAATTATAGTCAGTGGTTTTGTGGTGATCCGCCTGTTCTTACCGTACATACTATAAGTAATATCAGAACCCTTTAAATAAGACAATAACTCCGCATTATTACCGGGTGTACTAAATGTAGTTGCATAGGTATCAGGAAGAGTAACTGAGAATAGTTCTGCAGGAGTGTTATTAGTATTTGATTGAATTGTTACACGAACACTTTGGAAGTTTGAAATATTATTTAGTTGGTCTGCATCAGTAATATTAATATTGAACTGTTTAACCTTAATGGACTTAACATCATTTGCGTTAAAAACACCTGCAGTTTTAGACTTTACAATACTGTCTAAATCAAACTTGTATAAATATTGGCCTAAGGGTAATTCAAAAGGTGAAACAATAGGCACGGCTGGTATTGATACCTGGAAATCAACAGTAGTATCAAAGCCACCGAATATTGCAGCCGCTAATTTCTTGCAAGATGAAAATGCAACTAATAATAATATAGAAGCAAAAAAGCTGATAAATATTCTTTTCATAATTTTTTATATAAATCCTGAATGATCTGTATACACAAAGTGAAGTTATTATAAATTATAAACGTGAATATAAACTATCAATTGTGTTTGAGAAAATAATAAAGCTGGAGGCTAATTAGCAATAATTATCTACAATTATCTTTAATTATATTTGCAAAAATTGGTCCGGTAGCTCAGTTGGATAGAGCATCAGCCTTCTAAGCTGAGGGTCATTGGTTCGAATCCAATCCGGATCACAAGCGAAGTTATACAGGCTTCGCTTTGTTTATTCTCCTGGTACCGTCCCCCCGATTAACATTTATATAATAGAAAGTCATGCTAAAGAAGAGGCTACGAAGCAATCCATATTACTTTATGTAGTAATCACGTTTCAAAAGCAGTACGGTGGAGAGACGAAATAAATACATTATGGCAGATTTTTTGTACCGTATTTGATACATTTCTTTTAAACAAATTTTTAAAAACCAATTAAAAATCAAATATATGAGCGTAAACAATAAACATCTTGCAACAATATTACTTGGCGCCGCTGCTGCCTTTGGCGCATATAAGTACAGTAAAATGACTGATGAGGAAAAGCAAAAGCTCGCTGACACCTTAAAAGATAAATTTCATAAACTTAAAGACGAGGCAGAGGGCTCAGTAGATACTGCAAAAAATTATTTTAGTGATCTAAAACATAAAGCCAGCGAAATGTTTAAAGAACATTTTCCAGGCGCAGAACAGCATTTTAATGATTTTTTTAGTAGCGATAAAAAAAATGAACCAACAGCAACTACTGGTTCTGATTCACAAACAGACGTAAAAATTTAATGTTGGAATAAACGGCACGAAGAAATTAACTAATGTACATTCACCGGTGTACATAGGATTAATGGTCCACTAAAAAATATTGATGCACATGCC
This sequence comes from Chitinophagaceae bacterium, assembly GCA_050998315.1. Taxonomy (GTDB): domain Bacteria; phylum Bacteroidota; class Bacteroidia; order Chitinophagales; family Chitinophagaceae; genus Ginsengibacter. Next base: position 3,863 of record JBPCQG010000410.1, on the reverse strand, counting down.
GCAGCATTTAATATTAAACCCGGAGATAACAATGTAGTAGCAATTGATCAACAAATAAGAATCCGGTAGCCTGATTTATAAAGATGAAATTTAAAAGCTCCTGTTTTGGGAGCTTTTGTATTTTTATAAAAACGAAAGTAATGGAGGTAAAAATTGAAGAAAGCTGGAAGAAAATTCTTAAAGATGAATTTACTAAAGATTATTTTTTACAGATTGTAACTTTTATTAAAACAGAAAAATCCGCAGGCAAAATCATTTATCCTCCTGGTAGTTTAATGTTTAATGCCTTTTATAAAACGGCATTTCACAATGTAAAAATTGTATTGCTTGGGCAGGATCCATATCACAATCCAGGGCAGGCCCAGGGATTAAGTTTTTCTGTTCCTAACGGAATTCAAAAACCTCCCTCTTTAATAAATATCTATAAAGAATTGCAGAGCGATCTCGGCATTGCCCCTTCTGTTAATGGAAACCTTGAAAAGTGGTCAGAACAGGGCGTACTATTATTAAATGCATCATTAACTGTAAGGAAGAATGAACCGGGAAGTCATAGTAAAATAGGATGGATAGAATTTACTGATGCAGTAATCAAAAAAATATCAGAAGAGAAAGCAGGGGTTGTGTTTTTATTATGGGGGAAGTTTGCCCAGGATAAACAGGCTTTAATCGATGAAACAAAGCATCATGTATTAAAAGCCGCACACCCCTCTCCTTTCAGCGCTGATAAAGGTTTTTTTGGATGCAAACATTTTTCAAAGGCAAACGAATATTTAATGCAGGAAGGGCTACAACCAATTGACTGGAAATTAAATTAAATTAAAGCCACGAATTTTAATACACGAATTATCTAATGCAATAAGCTACTGAAAGCACTTTGATATTTACAAAACAGGATGAGCATTATAAAAGAAATTTTGGGAAGAATATTTGCATTATGGGCAATTATCATTTTTATAACTACCATGCTTCCGGTAGCGCTTGCAATGTGGATGATTGGTGTTATTGATGAGCCAAAACGAACTGCTACTTTTAGAATTATTTCTAAACGATGGATGCAATTCTTTTTCTTTGCTATAGGTTGCAGATTAAAAATTAAAGGGGAAGAAAATTTTGAAAAAGGGAAAAATTATATCGTTATCTGCAATCACAATTCATTAATGGATGTACCATTAGCTACTCCTTTTATTCCCGGCGCAAATAAAACAATTGCAAAAATTGAAATGTCGAAAATCCCTTTGTTTGGCTTGATCTATAAAAGGGGTTCTGTGTTGGTAGACAGGAAAGATAAGAATAGCCGGACAAATAGTTTTAAAGAAATGAAACAAGTGCTAGCCCTGGGGATGCACATGTGTATTTATCCGGAAGGAACACGTAATAAAACAGATATGCCTCTGAAGGAATTTCATAACGGCGCATTTAGATTAGCGGTAGAAACAGGGAAGCCCATTTTACCCGCAATAATTTTTAATACAAAAAAAGCATTGCCTGCCGATAAATCATTCTTCTTTTGGCCCGTAAAGATGGAGATACATTATTTACCGGCTGTACAGGTTTCTTTTACAGACAACTACGAAGTAGTAAAACATGAGCTGTTTAAATTAATGAGCGGCTATTATGTTACGCATCAAAACCTTTCATGAAATATTAATTTATCATTTATTATTCTGGCTAAACCTCTAGCCATGTTAATACTTCCATTTTAAAAAAATGCAACAACAATATTCAACACATTCAATTTGAATGAAGCATCCTTTACGGAAATTTTCCGTTAGTATTAAATACCATAAGTAAAATGTATAAAATAAAATTGTCAGCTAATTGAAAAACACTATTTTTAATTCCCCAAATCTTCCAATCCTCCTAAACTAAAGTTGATATACATCCATATGAGAAGCCGTAATCTTCACTTTTAAAATTTACGGTTATGAAAAAAAATTACAACAAAATACGGCTGCTGCTGTTCTATAACTTTTTATGGGTACTGCTCCTAAGCTTTCCGGCCAATGCTACCATTTATCCTTTTCACAACACATTAACCGGCAGCCAGGAAGTACCGGCCAATGCTTCGCCGGGAAAAGGAACTATTGTAGGGTGGTACAATGATGAAAACAACACCATATCTTATACAATCATTTTCAGTGGTTTATTAGCTCCCACCGTTGCAGCACACTTTCATGCACCAGGGCCTCCGGGAGTTAATGCCTCTGTTATCATTGGCTATGCAGGATTTCCTTTAGGCGTTACCTCAGGCAGTTATTCAAATACTCATGTGATAACAGACCTTCAGGAGACTCAATTACTCGCAGGTTCATGGTATTCCAACATTCATACAAGCCTGTTTCTAGGCGGAGAGATTCGAGCACAGATACTATTAGCTAATCCGGCGACTACTTATATTTTCAATAATATCTATAGCGGATCGCAGGAAGTTCCACCCAATGCCTCTGCAGCTACAGGAAGAATTATCGGGAGTTATAACCAGCTTACCAACACCATTTCGTATGCCATTATTTTTAGCGGGTTAACAACTTCAGCTTCCGCTGCCCATTTTCATGCGCCTGCGCCTCCGGGAGTGAACGCATCTGTGATCATTCCACAGTCAGGCTTTCCAGCCGCTATAGCGGGAACATATTCTAATACACATGTGATAACAGACTTACAGGAAACGCAACTGCTTTCCAATTTGTGGTATGCAAATATTCATAACGCCACATTCCCTGGTGGCGAAATTCGGGCACAGATTATTCTCAATATACCAGCTACAATCACTTGCCCGGCAACTATTGTTCTTTCCAACGCTCCTGGCCAGTGCTCCCGTTCCGTTAGCTTTGTTGCAACCGCTACAGGCAACCCGGCTCCCGCTGTAACTTATAAGATAGGTACAACACCTATAAGTTCTCCGCATACTTTTCCTGTAGGCACTACTACTGTAACAGCAACCGCCACGAATGCAGCAGGAACTGCAAGTTGCACTTTCAGCGTAACGGTGAATGACACACAAGCTCCGGCAATCAGTAATTTGTCTGCCAGCCCTAACAGTTTATGGCCTCCTAATCATAAAATGAAAGATGTAGCAGTTAATTATACTACAACTGATAATTGCCAGGGCACAATAACATGTAGTATTACGGTTACCAGCAATGAAGCTGTAAATGGTACGGGTGATGGAGATACTGCACCAGATTGGGTAGTATTAGATGATCACCATGTACAGTTAAGAGCCGAGAGAGCAGGAAACGGAAATGGAAGAGTTTATACAATAACAACTACATGTCAAGATCAGTATGGCAATTCAAGTCACAACTCCACCAACGTTACGGTGCAACATGATAACGGCAAATCCGATAACAAGAAGACATTGTCAATGAATGATGAAAGTCCACTTACCGGGTTGTCATTAAAAATCCTGAATAACCCCAGCAGGAATTACTTTACTTTAAATATTCAAACAAATAATTTAGATAAGATGAATGTCCGTTTATTTGATATTTATGGAAGAGTAGTTGAATCTAAAAATAACCTTGCCGGTAGCCAGGTGTTACGGGTTGGTTCTAATTTAAAAGCTGGTAGTTATTTAATTGAAGTAATACAAGGAAAGCAAAAAGCACAGTTAAAATTGGTAAAGATTAGATAATTGAATTCTTTTTTATTCAAGGCAGTGCGGTTGTGCTGCCTTTTCTTTTTATGGGGTATTCCTGTAAATAGACGATCTATCAAAAAGGGTCTTGAAATTTCCATTAATTTTTTTTATTTTCCCATCTGCTGATTAAATCTTGACGAATATTGTAAGGCTGAGCCACTATTTTTTCAGTAGAGGCAATAGCTTTTCAACTCCAATTTATTTTGGAGTTTTTTTGTGTTTG
>JBPCQG010000361.1:0-4249 GCA_050998315.1 Chitinophagaceae bacterium | reverse complement strand
GTCCTATGACTACCATTATTACTCCAGTAACAATCGCAAAGACACTATATTTATGCGCCCATGCAGGAAATCCCGGTAAAATTTGGGGACGAAAATCTCTGATCACAATTTGTTGGATTCCAAAGGACATGATGCCAAGCCCATAAAACAAACGACCAATTTTAATCAGGTTCATGTCTTAACTTTTTAATAAACATTTTCAACAATTAAATTCATTAAAAAGTCAAACATTCTGATTAAAAATCAACGAACGACTGCTTTCTACAAATAGATAACGGTTAATACAAAAATGTTAGAGTGAGATGGCTCGAAAATTTGAGATTACAAATTATGCTTCATGAATAAGTTACAACTTGCTTTAGGTGATGTTCCAAATGTTCAACATAGTCAGTAATTAAAAAATCAAGTGTATATTTTTTACCTTCGTTTGCAATACATTCTTTTTGCAGATTTTCAACTGGAATATTTCGTAAAAGTTCTATTAATTGCTTGTTATAAATGGTCCAAAAATTAATTATTTGTTCTTTGTCAAAAACCTGATAATAACTATACTCATTCCATTTATTTTGGTCATAAGCTATTGTTGGTATGTCTTCAAATTGCCCACGTATAAACCGTTGATGGTTATTTGTTGCACTATCAATAAGATGCCCGATAATTTGTTTCTTACTCCATTTATCAGGTAAAGTTTTTAATGAGAATATTTTTTCATCAATTTCCCACAGAAGTTGCGGGATAGTATCACACAAATATTCAAGCCTTACAATTGCAGTGTCTGACATACGAAATAATTATAAATAAAAAATAATTACATAATCACATCTAACATTTATCGTTTAAAACTTTACCATCCATTCTCCTTTCCAGGTAATTTTGCTGTGTTCTGTCCAATTAGAAGTTACTGTTGTTCCAAACATATACTTCTACGATATCAGCAGGCACATTGATTATGATCTCTGCCTTTGCAATAAGATTGTTTTGTTTCATTTGTTGATGATTTTTAATATAGTCTATGTTGTCTAGGATGTAATTATTTTCATTTATTATTTCTTTTTTAAAAATACAAGTTGACCGATATGATAGTCCAAGTGATTGGTTCTGGTGATTACAACATTTAGTTTATTACGGTGGGGCTCTTTTGCAAAATCTTCTTCAGATACATTGGTATGTTTTTGAAACCAATCGTTTGGCTGCATTTTAAGAAATTGAGTTGCCAACGCTGTTTTTACATTAATCCATTCTTGTCTTACTTCATTTACAGAAGGCAAATCAACAATATCTTTATTCGCTGTTTGAAGAAAAGTTTTGAAAACATCAGGGGACATTATTTCTCTACTATCAAGTAGTGGAAGCATAGCATTATTCACCTCTGTGAGGTGACCTAAAATATAAATTCCCTGGTTTCTACCTGGTGCAACTTCTTTAAGCAGTTGCTGATCATCTAATTCAGAAAGCAGGTTATCAAGTCTTTTTACTTTTGAATTCCAAGCATCCATTACCATTTTAATAAACGTTTCTTGTTTTATTGCTGTATTGTTTGTTATCATTTCTTATCATTATTATTGACCTGCATTTTAAAGATCGTAACAGGAAGCCTGCAACTTGTTTCACCATGTGCCACTCAAAATTCAGTTTGGTATCGCGGTGCTAAGCAAACCGCTCTTTAATTAACCGGCGAATTCCGCTTATAATGTAAATGAACAATTTCAGAACTGTAACATTTCGCATCAACAAGAGTGAGTGACGATGGTTGTAATTCTTCCTTAAAAAACTTTCTGCCACCCCCTGTCAATGTCGGGCAAACATGAATGTGGTATTCATCAACGATATTTTCATTCATTAAGTTCTGTGCAATCGTAATACTGCCCCAAACAACTATATCCTTACCAGGCATTGATTTTAATTCATTGAGCCTGACTATTAAGTTACCATTTTCAATTTTCGCTTCTTCCCATTTACCCCAGGGCGCTTTGCTTAGTGTACTAGAAAATACAATTTTCTTAGCTGTATTCATTTTTTCTGCAAGAACTTCTTTTTCAATTGGCCTATCAGGCCACAAACCAGCGAATTGATTATAAGTTTTACGGCCAAATACTATTGTATCAATTGTATTTAAGAATTCTATCCGGTACTCACTCATGTATGATTCACGAACATATTTGGCAAAAAAGTCCAATTTACCCGCATTATCAGATACATAACCATCTAAGGAAATCCACTCTTCTACAATCAGTTTTCTCATGCTGCTTGTTGATTTTAAAGTTTGTAATAATGCATTTATTATGCATTAGTTTATTCTAATTTTTAATATTCCACTTTTTGATATTTTCAGCGTTAATTTCGTTGGTGCCGTCTTTGGGATTGGGCTGCCCTTTTCCTGTTACTATTAAATTTTTCAAACTTTTTTGTATAAAGCCCGTCCAGGCGTCATGGCATACATTGTAGCACTCATACTCCGGCACCAGGCCCTCGTGTGTGAATTTTATTTTTGTTTGCGTTCCTTCTGAAGTTATATCAAAAACTAATTTCGTGTTTACCCATTCACTTTTGTCTTTGGTGAAACTAAATTGATTGGCCATAACCTGGTATACCAATTTTTCATTAGGAATCATTTCGATAAGTTTTATTTTACATAGATGAACATCTTTGTAATGATAGAAAAAAGTTTCGCCAAGTTTGTCAGTTTCTCCTTCAATATCTTCACTCCACCAAGTTTTAAAATTTTTAATGGCATTGAATGCTTCGTTTGGTGTTTGGTCAACTAAAATAGTAGTGGTGAAATCCTGATTATTCATGTTTTTATCTTTTTTAAAATTTGTTTCAATTGAATTTTTATTTTCAGCCGTTTGCTTGGAGTTGATGTTGCAACCATTCACAAGAAAAGCTGTGAAGATAAAAATTGAGATGGTTATTTTCATTTTACTTAATTGATTTTTATTCGACAATCATCCCGGCTGTCAGGTTAAAAATTGTTCCGGTTATTGTACGCCAACCAGAGTGGGCAAATCGTAAGATAGTCCGTCCATGCTTTTGCTCCATGCCAAACGAAATCATCCATTCATCAATAGACTCGGTGCATAACTATTCAGCTTTTTTACTAGGAATAAGATTAATTACTTTCATTTTGTTTTTAAAAGTTCCAAACGTAAATGTGTTCACAAAACCTACTTCTGGTTTAGCTGTGGATTGTTTACACTACCAGTTAGCAAGTCCTTCCTGCGTAGTGATCGCTTCATAAATTTTTTCGTGTAGCTTTAATAGTTACATTATGCCTTATTTCTGTCATGATTTTATTTTTTAATTATTAGTATTTCTGAAATTCTGTTTATTTGAAATTGATAGTCAGACTAAAAGCATGGTAAATCAATTGAGTTAAATACTTTTCCTGTGTTTTATCGACTGATATATTTATTGCTTCCTTCATTTCATTTCTATTAGTTGCCTATCAAATCATCGTCTACTTTAGAATTGAGCTCCCATTTACCTTCATCAAATTTAACGAAGGATCGTTGATGTATTTACTTAATGCCTCATGGCACACTACTTTGAATACTTCTCTAACTTTACAAAAGGTTTTATTTTAAATAGATTTCAGAATAATGAGGCAAAGGATTGTTCGGTTTTAATATCCGTAAGAACACTTCCTAATCGGTTGTAAGCCGCTTTGAACAAGAAAACGGCCATACTAATTCTTCTAACTCCGCATTCGGAAAACGTTTTGATAGAGGAAAGTTTCGGAATCCCTACTACATTTAAAGGGAGAGTAGTAGAAGAAGCAATCTCTTTAATCGTTGCAGTATCTGAAATAGCTGTGACAAATATTCCATCAGCTCCTGCTTCCCTATATAACTTTGCCCTTTTTATAGTCTTTTCCAGGGGCGAAGAAAGCTTCAACAAAAAACCATCTGTTCTTGCATTTATAAAAAGTTTCTGATTATTTTTTTCTAAATGATTTTTGATGCCATTTAGCTTTTTTAAATATATTTCTTCTCCTTGCGAGTCTTCTAAATTTATTCCAACGACACCAATGTCAATCAGTTTTTGAATATTGTCGTTTAATTCGCTGAGGTTATTTGTGTATCCGGTTTCCAAATCCACAGATAATGGAATGCTGGTACAGGATTTCATTCTTTGTAAAATATAAAACAATTCGGTAAAGGGGATTTTTTCGCCATCCTCATATCCTAATGAATTTGCTATAGCACCGCTAGATGTAGCGATGGCGTCATACCCATTATTTTCTATAAGC
>JBPCQG010000334.1:0-9761 GCA_050998315.1 Chitinophagaceae bacterium | reverse complement strand
GAAACAGGCAAGGAAAGTTTTGATGCAGTAAAAATGCTTAAGAAGGTTGATGTAAAAAATTATAAGCCAGATAATAATATTGTTTATCCAAACACCTCGCTTGGTAATGCATTAAAGCAGGTTGCGCAATTAATAAAAATGGATGTTGGTCTGGAAGTGGCATTTGCAGAATCCGGCGGATGGGATACACACTTTAACCAGGGAACTGAACTTGGAGTTTTTGCCCGCAATGCAAATGATCTCAGCGGCAGCATAACTGCTTTCTGGAATGATATGGGTGCAACTTTTCAGGATGATGTAACCGTTATGACTATGACCGAATTTGGTCGTACTGTTCGCCAAAACGGAACCGGCGGAACTGACCATGGACGGGCTTCCTGCAACTTTATTTTGGGTAACGATGTTAATGGCGGCACTGTTTATAATAATATGAAACCGTTATCAGTAGAAAACCTTGAAGACGGCAGAGACCTCGCTGTTACTACAGATTTCAGAAGTGTATTCAGCGAAGTGGCAAACAAACATCTTAAAATAAATAACGATAAAGTTTTGTTCCCCGGCTGGATGGGCACTAAGATAGGAGTGATGCGGTCGTAATTTTAAAAAATAAATTGGGGCTGTTAGCAGAATAACATTCCTCATCTTCGGTTCCCGCTATCCATTACAAATCCGGCGCAGAAGCCTTGCACAAAACCTTCACCCTGTTTTCCATTTTTATCGGGCAGCCTGTGGGCAGAAGAACCTTCATTAAACAAGCCAATATTAAACTTAGCTTCGTTTTGCAACTTTAAAATTTTTTTCTTTAAAAACTATTAATTTCTTCTTATTTATCTATATTTCCGTAGTCTTCACACCAATCTAAATTTGCCAAAGCTGCTATAGAAATGGAATTAACCAAGAAATTTTTATCTGAGTTACAAAAACGACTCAAAATTGGTAATCGCAGAGGCGTTCATCTTAATGCAATACCTGCAAGTTCAAGATACAAATTTGACTTAAATAGACTTTCTTATATTGACAAAAATCTTCCAGACAATTTCATTAAATGTCTTTTAACTGAATTACCCTTAAAGTTTAGAATAACTTGGAAAGACAATGTGCCTGACTTAAACTCACTTTTTGAAGAAGACCAAACACAACTTGTTAGAATAACTAAAGCTTTTGAAAATCTTATAAATCAGACCGAGGCTATAGAATCAGAAAAAGGTATAAACACATTTGGTTTTGGCTTTCCAATTTTGGCAAGACGTGACAGAGCAGATAATAAATTGACAGTTGCCCCAATACTTATTTGGTCACTACGAATTAAGAGAACCAAAGAATTTAATACATGGGAAATAAATAGGAATGAAGAAGACCCCATATATCTAAATGAAGTTTTGATAAATCATTTACAAAATGATTCAAATATTGAGATAGAACAAATTCCAAGTGAAATGCTTGATGATGGGCTAATCAATAAAACAGAGCTTGTTGAAATTTGCACTAATATTATAAGGGCAATAAATACTACAACGCCAGATGATTTAAAAGAAACTTTTAAAAAGAAACTGGACACTATTATTTCTATTGGAGATAAAACACACTATGAGAAATTGCCTATGAATTCCACAAACTCTTTTATAGATTTTGGTGGTTTATTTTCAATTTTCGAAGTTCAAAAACAAAACATTATTAATGACTACGGCAACCTTATGGAACTTGAAGGGCTTACTATAGATCTTAATGATTTAGAAAAACATTCTTTTCAACCGATATCGTCAGTTGAAACTGACCCTTCTCAACAAAGTGTCTTGCACTCATTAGAAGCTACAAGGAATCTATTAATTCAAGGTCCTCCCGGAACAGGTAAAAGTCAAACACTTACTGCAGTACTAATAAATGCTTTAGAAAATAATAGAAGGACAATTGTTGTATGTGAAAAAAGAACAGCACTAGAAGTTTTGGAGAAAGCTTTAAAAGAAAGAGGACTCGAACATCATTTCGTAATTATAAGAGATGTGGTTACTGATAGAAAAAATGTTGTTAATTCTGTCAGAGAAAGAGTAGATAATTCAGAATACAAGCGTTACCGATATAAGTATTCTAAAGAATCCTTAGATAATATAATAACAAAGGCCAAGCATTTAATTGACGCTATAAATACTAAACATCAGAAACTTGACAAAAAACTTATTGGGGATAAATCTTGGACAAATATTGTTGGCAATCTATTATCTGAACTTAAAGGAAAAGATGATGACAATAATCTAGCTATAGATAAAAACATATTTAACTATACCACGCAAGAATTAAATTCATTACTTGACCTTGTTCAAAATGGGCAATCGCTTTTCAACGCTTATTTACCGATTGAACCTTCTTCTTTTATTAATTCAATAAAATTAAATGGCAACAATCCCTTCATTATTGAACAAAAAATTAATGATGACTTTGATGCCTATGCAAAAAATCTTAGCCAAATAAAAACCCTATTAGAAGCTAATAGAAACGAGTTTATAAGTTTAAGGAAAAACGAATTAAAAAATCAATGCCTATCTATTAGCACTGCAATAGATCTGATATTGGAAAAAGAAAAAGAGTTAGAAGAAATAATAAAAACCAGTAAAACAGAATACTGTACTTTCAGAAATTCAGAACTAACTCAGCAAATTGAAAATTTAGAAAAAGTTATTTCTGATATTGACTCAATCTTCGATAATAACAAGAAAAATAATGATTTAACAAATCACAAAAAGATTAATGCTTTTGGGTTTAAATTATTATCAGTTTTTTCAAAAAGTAGAAAACGAACATTATCTGACTCCGTAAAACTCAAGGAACATTTTAATAGCCTACAGGAATATATATCATCCTCAAAGGATTTTGAAAATAAAGAATTTATCGGTGAGTTAAATTCTAAGAAAAATACTTTGACTTCATTCAAAGTAGATATAATAAAAGTCAAAAATGACTTTAATCAAATTATTGAACAAGAATTTGATTCTTTTAATTTAATAACTGCTTTGGATGTTGAGGATAATAAAAAACTTTTCCAAGCCATTGATTTAAAAATAAATGATGCTAACTATTCCGACAGTTTTAAAGCAAAACTTAAATTAATTAGAGAGATTGTTGAGAAGTATTTAGCTGAATTAACAACTTTAATTAAAGCATTATCAAAATCAATAAATGATTGTAAGGATGTAAATTCAAATTATACTTTCATGGGTTCATTTAATAACCAAAGAAATGTCATAACCAAGATAAATAAGGATTTGGAATTAATTAAAGAGAATTTTGATTCAAGTATTCAAAACGAATTTCAACAAATTGCTTTACTCAAAGCAAAAGCTTATGAAGTTAATATAAAAAGTCTGCCTATACTTCAAGAAAAAGTCAATGAGTTGGCTGACAAAATAAAAAATGATAACTGGACTTTGGAAAATATTGAATCTAATGAATTATTCAAATTCATTATCGAAGTTGAGAACCTCATAAAAAGAAAGAGAAATTATTTCGAAGCAGCAACTGATTTATTTACAATCGAGTTTAAATGGTTTCAATATTTTAATATTTTATCGGACACCAACAAATCACTAGTTAATGAACTTAAAGTAAAAACTAATTGGAAGAAATCTTTTTTAATTTACTATCTAAATTCAATGCTTGTCAATTCAGCGAATTTAGACTTGCCAACAAATGATTCCGAACACATAGAGCTTGACAATACTTTAAAGGAAATAGAGTATGAACAATTAAAATTTATAAAACAATTTTGGTATTCTAAACAAATTGATGCTACGAGAGAATTTGAAGTAACGAATAACGGATTGTCAGTCAAAAATCTTTATAAAATGAGGGGTAAGGATAAATTAAGCCTGAGAAAAATTGTTCAATTTGACTCTGATTTATTTTCAACATTTTTTCCCATCATTTTAACTTCTCCTGACGTTGCAAGCAATCTATTCAAAGGAATGAATGGATATTTTGATATTGTAATGTTTGATGAAGCCAGTCAGTTAAGGCTTGAAGATAATTTACCGGCTATTCTAAAAGGAAAACAAGTTGTTATTGCAGGTGATGAACACCAAATGCCTCCATCTAATTATTTTGGAAAATTGTTTAGTGGAGAAATTGAAAGTGATGAAGATGCAAATGAAGAAGAAAGGGAAATTAGAATTATAATTGATAGGGATGATATTTTATTGTCTTGTGAATCGTTACTTGATTTTGGTTCTGAACTAAATTTTCAAAAAAGGCATCTTGATTTTCATTATCGTTCCAGGCATCCTTATCTTATTGATTTTTCTAATTATGCTTTTTATAATCAAAGATTAAAGCCATTGCCTAATAATTTCGAGTATGTCCCAATTAAATATATTCAAGTAAACGGTACTTTTTCAGAACACACTAATGATGCAGAAGCAGAAATGGTCTTGTCAATAATTGAGAAGAACATTAATAGATTACCGAATGGAGAATATCCTACAGTTGGAATTGCAACTTTCAATATTCATCAACGGAATTTAATTAAGGAGAAAATCAGGCAAAGGCAGCAATTTTCAAAATATGAAGAATTCAATGCTAAAATTCAAGAGTTAGAACTTGATAACCCAAAGAGTACAAAGTCTTTTATAAAGAATTTAGAAAATATTCAAGGCGATGAACGAGATGTTATTATAATTTCAACTATCTACGGAATAGGCAAAGAAAGAAAATTTGCTCAAAGATTTGGGCCTATCAATCATTCAAAAGGTTACAAATTATTAAATGTAATTATTACCCGAGCAAAGTTTAAAGTTTATGTATGTTCATCGATACCTGAACAAGTATTCATGAATTATAAAGACTACCTAATAACTGAGGGTTCTAATAATAAAAGAGCAGTTTTTTATGCATACTTAGCATATTGTAAAGCTGTAAGTGAATCTAATAATGATTTTAGGCTTTCTGTCCTTACAACACTTTCTGAAAATACTTCTAAAAGTGCAAGTTTCGATTCATTTAGAGGTGGCGATTTAGAATCGCCTTTTGAAGAAGAAGTTTATCAAAGTTTAGTGGACAAGTTTGGAGATGAAAAATTAATTCAACAATTACCATTTGCAGGGTTTAGAATAGATATTGTATATGATCCAAAGTTAATGGGCGTCCCTAAAATTGCAATTGAGTGCGATGGAGCAAAATTTCATTCAAGTGGAGAAGCTTATTTACATGATCTACATAGACAAAAGATTCTAGAAAGCCATGGGTTTATATTTCATAGAATTTGGAGTACAAATTGGTGGCGTAATTCAAACCGAGAAACAACAAAACTTATTGACTTCATCGAGAATGTTGAATCAACATTTAATACTCAAATGGAGGATCATTCTAAAACTGCATTTGCGTTTACCGATGATATTGAAATACTTGAAAATTATATTTCTCAAGGATCGTTCATAAATCAAGAAGAAGATATTGAAACTATTATAAAAATAGAAAAACCTTCAACAGAACAAATAAAGCTCTATAAAGAGGAAAGCAAACTTAACAGTAAGATAAAAGTAAAGTATGTAAATAATGGTAAGGATATAATTGTTCTAATAGTCGAAACAACAAATAACAAGATTGAAACATCAAATGGAATTAAAAAGATCCATATCAAATCTCCTTTAGCTTTATCCATACTAGGACATTCAGTAGGTGATGTCGTTAAAGTGGGTGACCTTGATAATTTTGTAGAAATTATTGAAGTAACAAATTTGATCTGAGTTCCAAAGTCGAATCATTTAAAAGTTAGTTTTGCCGCGCCTTGGTTTTTTGACTCACGAACTATTTTCTCACAATCTTTTCAAAAAAATTTGTTATTCTAAAATCTTATCGTAATATTGCGATACGATTATGGGAGCTACAAAAACTTTGGAGTTTACGGTTAAGCACAACAGCCTTGCTAAATATGCCAAAGCGATTGCGCATCCTGCACGGATAGCCATTTTACAATTACTGGCAAAAAACAAACCTGTATCTGTGGAGATATTGTAGATGAGATACTGTCCTGTCCATTTACTCACCACTTAAATAATTCAGCAAGAGAATCACAAACTATTCCGGAAGTTCTTCTATCCATAATTCCCAATTTTTTGATGAATCGTATTATATCAACTGACCGGATTTGATCCAGTGCAACCTGCCCATGACGTTTTTGAAAAATACAACCTACCCTTGTAGGATATAGCTTGATAGTACTTGTTATTGCAGCAACAGTCACTGTGTTGAGGTGATGATTTACTACATTGGGAGAAATAACAAGGCATGGTCTTGTCTTATTTATTTCACTTCCTAAAGTTGGCTCAAGGTTTACCAGCCATACTTCAAACCGCTTAACTACCATGTCCATTCTTTTTTATCAAAATCATTTGCAAATCCTTCCAGCATAGCCTTATCAGGAGCATGTCCTTCTTTTATTGCTTTTTTAAAAAGCTCGTCCCATTGTTCTCTGGGTTTTACTTTTACCGGCATAATCAATAAGCCGTTTTCCTGAGCAACAATTTCAACTTCATCATCAAACTGGTATTGCTCAAGCAATGTTTTAGATAATGTAATTCCTTTGGAATTGCCAATCTTTTTTAAACGTGTTTTCATATTGCTAAGTTATAACAATGTTAGAACGATGGAAATTTTTTTAGGAAATTTTTATTACAGGGATGAATCCTGCAAAACCCTTCAATTCATTTAGATAAAATAATTCTTTCAAAAAAAAACATTGGTGTTCCAAATACTTATCGTAATATTGCGATATAATTATGGGAGTAACAAAATCATTTGAGTTTACAGTTAAGGATAACAAGCTGGCTAAATATTCCAAAGCACTTGCCCATCCTGCACGGATAGCCATTTTACAATTGTTAGCTAAAAAGCAAACCTGCATCTGCGGAGATATAGTTGATGAGATACCACTTTCTCAAAGTACCGTTTCGCAACATTTAAAAGAATTGAAAGAAGCAGGATTAATTAAAGGCGATATTGAAGGCGCAAAGGTTTGTTATTGCATAGATGAAAAAGAATGGAAAATAGCACAGCAATCGCTCCATAAACTTTTTGATTCGTTTAAAGGCGTTTGTTGTTGATTTTTTTTAACTTAATAATCGTTATATTACGATAACTCTAAAATATAAAAACAATGAAAACTCAAGACAATGTAAAAGAAATGGTAAAGCAAAAATATTCAGAAATCGCTTTACAGGATAAAGAAACCAATGAAGCTTCATGCTGCGGCATCGGTTCCGGCTGTTGTACAACCGAAGTTTATAATGTAATGTCTGAAGATTATAATAAGCTTGACGGATACAATCCTGATGCAGACTTAGGGTTAGGCTGCGGTTTGCCTACACAATTTGCAAAAATAAAAGCAGGTGATGTAGTAATTGACCTCGGCAGCGGTGCAGGTAATGATGCTTTTATTGCAAGGCACGAAGCAGAAGAAACAGGAAAAGTTATTGGTATTGATTTTACCCCCGCAATGATTGAAAAAGCAAGAAGGAATGCAGAAGTAAGGGGCTTACATAATGTAGAGTTTCGGCAGGGCGATATTGAGAAAATACCTGTTACGGACAACACTGCTGATGTAATTGTAAGCAACTGTGTTTTAAATCTTGTGCCTAATAAAGATGGTGTATTCAAAGAAATTTTAAGAGTATTAAAACCCGGCGGGCACTTTAGTATTTCTGATATTGTATTGGTTGGGGAACTTCCCCCAAACATTAAAAATGCTGCAGAAATGTATGCAGGCTGTGTTGCAGGCGCTATTCAAAAAAATGAATATCTGCAATTGATAGAAACCAATGGTTTTAAAAATATAACGTTGCAAAAAGAAAAAGTGATTACAATACCTGGCGATATTTTAAGCAATTATCTTTCAGCAGAGCAAATTGATTCTTTTAAAAAATCAGGTACAGGTATATTCAGCGTTACAGTGTATGCAGAAAAGCCGGTAAATGAAACATCAGCTTGCTGTGGCGCTGATTGCTGCAACTGAGTAACCTCACCCCTCTATGTAAATTCAAATTGCAGAGACTTAGACCGCTCTCCATATGGAGAGGGGCAGAATGCCTCTAAAAAAAAGAAGCAGTTTGTGGGTGAGGTTAATATTAAAAAGAACCACACACATTTTAAGAAGAACAAATTATCGTGTTATAAATTAATTTTATAGGGATGATAACCTTTAGTTCCCTTTTGCCGGAACATTGGCAGGCAGTAAAAACAATTTATGAAGAAGGCATAAGAACAGGTAATGCAACCTTTGAGCAAAGTGCTCCAGACTGGGAAGAATGGAATAACAGTCATCTTGCTCACAGTAGAATAGTTGCGATCGTTGATGATGAAATTGTTGGGTGCGCAGCACTTACCCAGGTTTCAGGAAGATGTGTGTATGCCGGTGTTGCAGAAGTGAGTGTATACGTTGCAGAAAAATTTTGGAGACAAAAAATAGGAAATGCATTATTGCACGAATTAATAAAAAAAAGTGAAGCAAATAATATCTGGACATTGCAGGCAGGAATATTTCGGGAAAATAAAGCCAGTATAAAAATCCATGAAGCAAATGGTTTTAGAGTGGTTGGTTTTAGAGAAAAGATCGGGCAGATGAATGGTGTTTGGAGAGACACGATTCTTATGGAAAGAAGAAGTTCTGTAATAGGAATAAAATAACTTCTGACACAAACTTGTAGTTCTTAATTATTTTCATTCCTACAAGACATATAGCAAACAAGATTCCGCGGAAACTAGTAATTGAGGACTTGCATCAAGGTGCAATTTTAATTTAGTTTCTTACCTTTCTTTATTAATACACGGTTGCTTATGAATAAGAACAAGCTTCTGAACTGGTCCATTGTAGCGGCATTAGCAGGTTTTATTTTCGGCTTCGATACAGTAGTTATTTCCGGCGCTAATCAACCCATAAAAGACCTATGGCATACCTCTACATTATTTCATGGCATTTTTATTATGTCGATGGCATTGTGGGGAACCGTTGCAGGTGCCCTACTCGGCAGTATTCCTGCTGATAGATATGGAAGAAAAAAAGTGTTGCTTTGGATAGGAGTATTATTTGCTGTTTCTGCTTTTGGTACTGCATTCGCACAGGACCCTTATACTTTTTCGGTCTTCCGGTTTATTGGCGGTATAGGCATAGGTGTTTCATCAGTAGTGGCGCCTACTTATATTTCAGAAATTTCAACCCCAGCTACAAGGGGCAGGCTTGGGGCCTTATATCAATTTAATATTGTGTTTGGTATCCTGATCGCCTTTATCTCCAATTATATTTTACAAGGTGTTGGCGGCGTCAATGACTGGCGATGGATGCTTGGAGTTCTGGCTGTACCAGCTATTATATATACGGTAATGGTGATGGGTGTGCCCGAAAGCCCACGTTGGTTGATCACCAAAAAAAATGACCAGGCTGCTGCAAAAAAAATCTTATCACAGATAGGTGTTGCCGATGTGGAGAAGGAGGTTTCATCCATCATTACAAGTAATCAACATGAAGCGTTAGCACGAAACACTTCCAGTTTTTTTACCTCAAAACACAATACAATTATCTGGCTGGCTTTTATGATCGCTTTTTTTAACCAACTTTCGGGTATTAATTTTATTCTTTACTATGCTCCCGAAATACTTTCCAGAAGCGGGTTAGGTGCCAAAGAATCTTTGCTGAATTCAATTGCTATCGGTGGCACAAACCTGATCTTTACGTTTGTCGGTCTTTATCTTATTGACAGGATCGGAAGAAAGACTTTACTTAT
>JBPCQG010000299.1:0-5001 GCA_050998315.1 Chitinophagaceae bacterium | reverse complement strand
GCACATGGCTTCCACTTACTATTATTTCGCCAATTTCTTTAACAGGCAATTCTATGTTTAATAATTCTTCTTCTGAACTGATGTAAATATTTTTATCAATGATCTTTATGATCTTTACTTCAATATTTTTATCAGCCTTTCCCACCATTAAGCCCTGACTCTGAATATTATTTTTTTCTTCTATTAATTCTCTTGCATTGATAGCACTTATTGGTTCTGCTTCAGTTGATCCGTAAACTATTTCTACTTTTGCATCAGGAAATGCTTTAACATATATCTCCGCTTCGTTTGGAAATACAGGTGCACCACCTGTGAATATATTTCGCATGTTTCTAACCAAAAGTTTTTTACTGATTATGTATTTTGAAATTTCTTTTATAAAAAATGGTGAGGCGGTCATCCTGTTTACTGAATGTTGTTTTATTTGTTGTATTATTTTTTTTGGCTGAAGTGAATTTGGCTTTCCTGATTTAAAATCAGCAATCACAGAAGTGGTTCCGGTGGCGAGATTGATTAAAAGCACGATGGGAAGTACTGGCATGTCAATATCATCTTCCACTGGCCGGATTTTTTCTATCAATGCCAAAAATTGATGGTGCAGAAACTCATGTGTACGTTTGGCTGCTTTTGGGCTGCCAGTGCTACCGGTTGTGAATGTTATTAAAGCAGTATCATTTTTTTTGGTAACCGTAAATATTTTATTTATATCATCTATATTACCGGAGTACTCTACTCCCAGCTTAATTGGAATTTTACGAAGCTCTGATGAAAAAAAAGAAAATATTCTTGCTTTAAAGATTCCAATCATGGCTTTACAATTCACAATCCTGCAACATTCTTCCATTCTTTTTTTGCTCACCCATTCATCAAGAAAAACAGCAGTGGCACCTATTTTAAAAAGAGCAAGAACAATCCGGTACAGATCTATACTCATAGGCACCAAAATAAGTACACGATCACCTTTATTAATTCCTTTTTTAAGAAAATAATGCGCTGAATCCATAACCCGCCTTTCTAAATCAGCAAAAGAAATTTTACTTTCTTTAAAAATAATAGCGGTTTTGCCCGCATTTCTTTTAGCCGCCCGGAAAAATAAATCAGCTATATTGAATGTATCAATCATTATTTTCTTCTTCAACAATTCTTTTAATGTTTGCCATATTTTTTTTAAAAATGTTTTTTATTTTATAAGCTGCCAGATACATTTTAATTTTTTCCATTAAAGTGGGTTTTGCATCTTTAAAAAAAATGCTGAAAGTTAATCTGCATTGGCTTTCACTAAGGGCTTCATATAATTGCTCTGTTGCAAGATTGTTAGCAGTAACAGGAAAGTTTTTGAGATTGTATATAGTGAGCTGTCTTTTTTGATAAGGAATAACTTCTGTAATTAATTCATCCCATTGCATCCCGGTTTCATCAGCCCGGCAAAAGCATCTCCTTTTGCTACCCGGCATTCCATCCGGTACACTATCAGCATTTAACGGAATTATGTGGTGTACAAAAACAGACCACCGTGATGCATTTTTTGAATTGCCGAGAAAGCTATATACATCTTTTACGGGAGCATTTATAGTAACAGTGTGTTTTACCAGCTTATACTCAAAGCCTTCATACTTGCCGTACGGACTAAAAAAAATTATTGCTGCAAACAAGCATGCAATAGCTATAAAAATAATTGTTAGCCACTTTTTCATTTTCTATATTTCCTTTCCATATAAAACATAATTTTTGTAGATATCTCCAAAAAAATTTTTTGAAATAGTTGTAGATGTTCCCTGTTCATACATGAATGCGTGTATTACAGATGTATATTTTTTTTCAACAGCTCTTCTGTAGATCATGTTTCCAATAACGTGTCCAAGTCCTATCCATTTTTTATCGGGATGCCGTGCAATTGTTTTTATGATCAAAGATTTTTCTTTTGTGTTAAAGACATCATTTATGCAAAAAAAATAACCGATGAGATTTTTATTTCTATCCTCTGCAAGAAGAACAAAATAAGGATCAATGATTTTCTTTGTTTCAGCATACTTTTTTATAAATTCTGCTTTATTTAAAGGTGTGTAAAGAAAATTTGTTTTGAATGCTGTAGCATTAAATTCGAAAAGCTTTTCCAATTCTTTTTCATATTCATCCAGGCGAATATCTCTAAAAGTAACGCCGGAGTTTTTTAATTCTTTTTCTCTTGTAATAACCTCTGTATTATCATATTTTAAACTGGTATCAATGCTTGAAAAATACTTTGCAATGATTTTAAAGCCCGCATTTAAAAAATGCTCATTATAATATAAATGATGATAGGGTTCCAGGAAAAAATTAGGATGGCGGTGGTGAACGCTGAAACGGTAATTGTCCCATGTGCTTCCATTCATAGGGCCGATTAAAAACTCAGCACCATTTTTTTTAGCTTCTGAAGAAAAATATTTAATTAATTTGGATGAAATATTTTCATCATTCACTGATTCATAATTCCCAATACACCAGGTTTTTTTATCCTGATAGTTTAAATGCGGATTATTGTATAGCGCCGCCCGTGCACAAACTTTATTATCAATTATCAAAACAAAACAAGCGTGCAAATAATTAATATTTATTGTGTCAGGTAGCTTGAAACGAATACTATCAGCGGGATAAATTTCTTTCAGGAAATTTTCAAATAAATGAAAGCTATCATCACCGGGTTTTGTTTGTATAATTTCAATCATCTGCATAAAGTTAATACGAGAAGCACACTGGCGGGAATGGTAATATTGTCAATTCCTTTTACACTAAATAATTCTGTAATGGAGCTTATGGCTGCAATTAAAAAAGTTATAAGTAAAACATTACTAAAATTTTGCGGTGGAAGAAAATAAAATAAAAATAATGTTACAGCAACCGATGAGATAAAAAATACTAAAAACCCCACCACAGTCTTTCTGTCATTCCCAATTTGGATAATTCCATAAGGAAAATGTTTTCCAATAAACGCAGCAACCGGGTCGCAAATTGCCAGTGTGAGAACAGGCAGGTAGAAGAAAATTAATTCTTTCCCGAAATAATCATACGCTAAATAACAACCATACACAGCCACAGGATATAAAATACTTCCGTATGAAATCCGGTCAATGGCATTTATCGATTTAAGAAAATTAAATTTTAAGCTTAAAATAAGTATCAGCGCAAAACTTGCACATAGAAATAGCACCAGCCAATGATTAGCAAGCATTAGAGGAAAAAGCAATGTAATAATTCCGGTTCCAATATGAACAATTTTTCTTGTCAGGTCAGCTTTCACCTTTAATTTGTGGTAAAGAAATTCAGAAAGCATAAAAAGCAGGAGAAATAAAGCAACTAAAATTCCTGTATTTATAATTTCTTTACTCATTTATTTTATCTATGATAATCTGATTATAAAAAAATCCTTTGTCTTTTTCAGTTAATCTTTGTGAAAGCGCTTTTTCGTATTTTATTTTTTCCGGAAAAATTTCTGACATTCTTCTGTCAACCATCAAATTCCAATAGGCAAGATTTCCATCTTTATCCGTTCCCTTAATTAACTCTTGCGCAGTTGTTGCAAAAAGCTGCCTGTCCATATATTCAAATATATTGGAAAGGTTCATGTATTTAAATTTACCGAAGTGATTAACTGCTTCCCGGGTATAACCTTCTTTTAATTTCAGGTTATCAATATTTGATTTTATTCGATCGTAATTTTCTTTTCGCATGTAATGTGGAAGAAAATTTCCAAAATTACCTTTAAGCGCAAAATGCAGCATAAAATTTTTCTGGGCTTCTACTGATTGTAAATGCACGCCTGCTTTGCAGTAAATATAATCTGCTACCGAAAGTTTTACTTCTTTTAAAAATTGGGGATCCCTGCCATATTTTCCCATTACATATTTGCTGAAAAAAATTTTAAATAAAAGCTTCCACCTCCAGGTATTCCATTTTTCAACATAAAAAATCTCCTGCTTTTTTTTAGATTTTGTTCTGAATAATTCTGCAACCGTTTTTTTTGAATGGATCCATGGCAAAACTATTTTGCTGAACATCAAAAAATATTTTTCAAACTTACCGGTATAAATAATCCCGTTATTTATTAGGTTGATGTTTGCTTCCCAATATGACCTTGCATCAGCGTTCATTTCTTTTTTTATCTGATTAAAGAAATAAGTTCGCTTTGAGCATGGCTCAAAACCCATAAACGCTAATGCTTCCTCATGTGCTAATTTTTTGATGCATGCTTTTTTTAATTCAATCAGGTATAGCTGAATTTTATTTATATCTACCGCCACAACAATTTCAGGATTTGTTGTAATTAATGAAAAACTATTATCGCCTGCAGAGCCTATTGAAAGAATTTTACTTCCTTCATTTGGGGATAATCCTTCTAAAAGTATATCAGCATCTTCCCAGCAATTTGCATAGCGAATGATTTTAAAATTCACTTTCTCTGTCAGATCTTCATTCATCCTTTTTGAATAATTTTTATTTCTCCGGTACTTCCATTCATTTCAATTTCATCTCCTGTTGTAAGTGTTTTCAATAAGCCTGTAACGCTTACTATGCAAGGCTTTTCCATTTCACGGGATATAATAGCTGAGTGACTGAGCACGCTCCCCCGCTCTACAATTATTCCTGAGGCGCTGGGGAAAAGCATTACCCAACCCGGATCGGTACTCAATGTAACCAGTATATCCCCATGCAGTGAAGAAACCTCATTTGGATTCAAAATAACTTTTACTTTTCCTCTCACTTTTCCCGGGCAGCAACCTATTCCGTTAAGCCCGCCTTCTTGTTTTTCTATTTTGCTTTCACTGAAAAAATCATTTGAATGATAAACTGTTCCGTAAGTGGCAAATCTTTCTGAAGGTGCATTCTGATCTTGATAATTTTCAAACTCCGATTTACGTAAATTAATTAATGCTTTAATATTTTGAGTTACCGATCTGCCTTCTATAAACGAAAATATTTCCTGCACAGTGAGATAAAAAATATCCCGGTCATCTTCTATAATCC
>JBPCQG010000297.1:0-2878 GCA_050998315.1 Chitinophagaceae bacterium | reverse complement strand
TCATTATTTATTCTTCATTCATAATTCACTACACTACCCTTTCCGGATGTAACTTCTCTTCAGAAATATCATGAATTTTTTGAACAGCATCTTTATGACGGATCATTTTCCATAATTGTATAATCGCAGTTACTGTAAATATTCCACCTATAACCCAATGAAGTATATTTTGATTGGCGTTTAACTTATCAACGATAAGCTTGCCGCCAAAAATAAAAACACAGTTGCCAACCAAAGTACCTAAGGCTATTCCTGCTATATAAATATTGTAATGATTGTTTTTAGGTAATAATATCTTTTTTGTAAACAATACTGTGCTCCAACCAAACCAAAAAGGGATTTGTACAGGGTTAAGAGCGCTCATTATGAAACCAAGAAAAAAACGATGCATTGTATTTGATAAAATAATATTTTTTGCATGAGGGTTATTTTTTGCGGCAGCTATAAACGAAGAAATAGCTAATGCTACAACAATAAACAATGTAATCCATTCAAGCATTTTTAATATTCTCTCCTGCTTCCTTATTTTGTCCATTGCTACTAACGAAAACCTTACAAAAATTGCTTCCACCAATAAACTTCCTGCAGAAAACCATAAAGCCGGTACATAACCATCGGATATAGATATTTGCATTGCAGCAATGTTAAGTGTTCCCAAAGGCAACGAACCAAGGAAACTTATCATCATTCCCACAAAAAATATCTTTACTAATTTTTGCATATTAAAAAGGGCAATGGTAATAATGGCAGCAGCTTAATTATTTTCTCTACATATTAAACCGTGTTAAAATTAATATTGTAACTCGTACTTCCGTAGCTCTGCAAGCAGGTTTCTTGCGTCTTTCAAATACCTGTAACCTTTTTTAAAACTCCAATACGGTATTCCT
Source organism: Chitinophagaceae bacterium (assembly GCA_050998315.1). Taxonomy (GTDB): domain Bacteria; phylum Bacteroidota; class Bacteroidia; order Chitinophagales; family Chitinophagaceae; genus Ginsengibacter. The sequence goes on along the minus strand of JBPCQG010000297.1, from coordinate 1,991 downwards.
CTTTTCTTATTTATTCTGCCGATTTCAAATAAATATTTCCAGTGCCGCGCAATCTCCTGCAAAGCTTGCGCGTAAGACATACCGCAATCGTAAATATGATTAGGCTCCGAGCCTGTTCCGTTAAACTCAAGTATCGATATATTTTTTCCTTCTTTAAGGTCTTTAAATGAGGTACATTTTAAATCGTAACGGCCATAATAAAACTCGCCCGCCTTATTGCTTATCTCATCAAAAACATTGCATAATTGTTGATCGATCTGATTATGAAGATTTACAAATGTTGCACCACGGTTATGATTACCTGTAAAACTCAAAAAATATTTTTCGCCTGCAGGTAAAATAACGTAAAGGTTTTCAGCATGACGATGACGCATCTCCTCTTCGCGAACTGTTGCTTTAGGATGTTTTTGTATCAATTGCAATAGTGTTGATCTTCCGTCGCCGGTCACCTTCATATACTCTTTTAAAATAAACCCGGTAACTATCCCTTTTGTCTGTTGCGGGTACCTGATATGAAATACACTAAATTCCAGTGGCATATCAACAAAATCCTGGATAAGATAATCAACAGGCAAATTGTTATGATAATCAAGAAGGTCTTTTTCTTTTTCAACCTTCCTTACAAGAATGCCCTGCATGCCCCTGTCAGGCTTTGCAATGAATGGATAGTTGAAACCTGTATCAATCAGCAGGTTTCGTACTTCAGTAAAATCAGTACCTGCTTTTATATGCACTGTTTTCGGATATAAATGTTTTGGCAATTGAACGTACATTTCTTCTTTTGTTTCACCTTCGAAACCCGAGAATTCAATTGTTGGATTAACATTGGAGAAGAACCAAAATGCCCGCGCCTTTACAGCGTAATACAACCACAATAAACCTAACGGAGCATAAATGACGGTGAAAGGCCATAGTTCCCAATTTGATACTCTTTTCCAAATGCTATTCAAGCCTTACAATATTAGGCGGCAAAAGTAAGGTAAGGTTTACAGGTAATTGCATAAGAACGCTTACTTGTCAGATTTTATAATCGAAGCTCTATGCTAATTACCTTTTGCCATACATTTGATTATAAATGTTAGAAGAGATGACCGTTAGAACAATGGCTGAAATGATTGCAAACGGAGAAACGCCTGAAATTTTATTTTGGGTTGGATGTGCGGGAAGCTTTGACCAGAGAGCGCAAAAAATTACAAAAGCATTTGCTGCAATTTTGAATGCCGCAAAAATTAAGTATGCCATACTCGGAAAAGAAGAAGCCTGTACCGGCGACCCTGCACGTCGTGCAGGGAACGAATTTTTATTTCAGATGATGGCTTATAACAATATTCAGGTTTTAAACGGTTACGAAGTAAAGAAGATTGTAACCGCATGCCCGCATTGCTTCAACATCTTAAAGAATGAATACCCCGAATTAGGCGGTAATTACGAGGTAATGCACCACACCCAACTGTTGCAACAATTAATAAATGAAGGAAGAATTAAGTTGAAAGAAGGCGGAACTTTTAAAGGCAAAAAAATAACTTATCACGACAGTTGCTACTTAGGCAGATCGAATAATATTTATGAAGCTCCCCGCAGAGTACTGGAAGCATTAGATGCCAAACTGGTAGAAATGAAAAGGTGCGGAAGCAACGGCTTATGCTGCGGTGCAGGTGGAGCACAAATGTTTAAGGAAGAAGAAAAGGGCAACAGGTACGTGAATACCGAGAGAAGCAATGAGGCAATTGGTACTGGCGCTAATATTATAGCTTCTGCATGCCCGTTTTGTAATACAATGCTCACTGACGGCGTAAAGCATAACGAAAAAGAAAACGAAGTGTCTGTTATGGATATTGCCGAAATAGTGGCCGCAAGTATCTCTTAAATCTTCTACATAATCATCATTTATAATTTATTGAACTGTTTTAGCTGACCTTGTTTCTTTAATTTTACTTATATGAAATTAGAATACGCACACTTATTACCCGAAAGCTTTGACGCTGCATCAC
>JBPCQG010000242.1:0-20662 GCA_050998315.1 Chitinophagaceae bacterium | reverse complement strand
TAGCTACATTTTCTGATAATAATTATTTATACGATAGAGTAATAGCAAAAAACAATTTTTATAAGCTGGGAATTAGAACAGCCCATCTGGATCAATATACTATTAGTCCTTATCATACTTTATGGCCCATCCCAAGTACAGCGATCCAGGCAAACAGTAACGGCATAATTAATCAGAATAAAGGGTATATTGGCTTTGAAAAAAACGTGGCACCGCTAGATAAAATACCAGACTGATTTTGGAAAACGATAACTAATTTATAATTGAACAAAAGGTTTGCTTAATACAAGCAAACCTTTTTTAAAAAATAAAAAAATGACTGAAGAAAAAAAATCTAATAGCAGAAGAACTTTTTTAAAGCATACCGCCCAGGTTACAGCAGGCACAGTAGTTTTAGCAAATATTCCTTCCGTGCTTCGTGCCGGTTTCCCTACAATTGTACCTGCATCAGTATTTGGTAAAAATGCTCCCAGCAATAAAATCAACATTGGCCAAATTGGCTGTGGCCGTATAGCACGTACCCATGATCTTGCTGAAACATTTAAATATGATACGGCACACATAATGGCCATTGCTGATGTTGACCGCACCAGGCTCCAGGGAGGAAAGCAATTAGTGGAAGGATGGTATGCAAAGAAAACAGGTAAGGACAATTACGTCGATATCAAAACCTATGAAGATTATCATGAACTATTGGCTAATAAAGATATTGACGCCGTAATGATAAGCACCCCTGACCATTGGCATGCACAACCCGCCATGGAAGCTGCACTTGCGGGCAAACATATTTACCTGCAAAAACCTACCTCGCTTACAATTGAGGAAGGACGCCAAATGAGCGATGCCGTTCGAAAGTCAGGAGTAACTTTTCAGTTAGGAAGTCAGCAACGCTCTAAAAATCCGTGGCCGCAATTTAAACAGGCATGTGAGCTTGTGAGAAATGGAAGAATAGGTAAACTACAAACAGTACGTGTAGGACTACCTTCTGATCCGGCCGGAGGAAATACTGCAGAAATGCCAATACCTGAAAATCTTAATTACGATATGTGGCTTGGATCCACGCCTTATGTATATTATACGCTTGACCGTGTGCATTCACAAACAGACCCCAATTCCAGGGGAGGATGGTTACGCCTTGAACAGTTTGGAGCGGGAATGATAACAGGCTGGGGTGTACATCATATTGATATTGCACACTGGGGAATGAACACTGAACTTACGGGTCCTGTTGAAGTAGAAGCAACAGCCGAATTTCCCAAAAAAGGTTTATGGAATGTACATGGTAATTATGAGGCAAAGTTGAAATACGCCAACGGCGTTGATATGTATTTGAGTAGTAAAAACCCCAATGGAATACGTTTTGAAGGGAGTAATGGATGGATATTTGTAACACGGGGGAATGTTGGTGTCACTGCCTCCGATCCAACATCCGGTACTGTTGAAAAGGCTTTTAATGCAAGTGATCCAAAAATGTTATCGTCTGTTATTGCACCTAATGAAACCCATTTGTATGAAAGTCCGGAGCAGCATGGAAATTGGCTCGATTGTATTCAAAACAAGAAACCAACTATCAGTCCAGCCGAAGTTGCTCACCGTTCGTGCAGTGCCTGCCTTGTTGCACATGCTGCAATGAAAACACATGGTAAGTTGTATTGGGATCCTAAAACAGAATTGTTTAAAGATAATGCTGAGGCTAACAAATTATTATCAAGACCACAGCGATATCCTTATGGAACTAACTATGTAAAAAAGAGAAGCTAATATGAAAAACCTTGTCTTCATTCTCTTTTTATTTTGCATTAACGCATGTACTAATACGCAAAAAATAAACACCACGGGTATCAATAAAATTAAACTTATTACCCTCGATCCCGGACACTTCCATGCAGCATTGGTACAAAAAATCATGTATAATAATGTTGATTCTGTAGTACATGTTTATGCGCCTGATGGGCCTGATCTGCAATTGCATCAGGCAAGGATCAATTCTTATAATTCAAGAAGTGAAAATCCAACAAAATGGAAGCAGGAAATTTATACCGGCAATGATTTTATGGAAAAAATGCTGCAGGAGAATAAGGCCCGTCCGAATAATGCAGCCGGGCCCAGGAATGTTATAGTGATGTCAGGTAATAACAGGAAGAAAACAGAATACATATCAAAAGCAGTTGAGGCCGGCTTTCATGTGCTCGCAGATAAGCCTATGGCAATTGATAAGCAAAATTTTGAATTATTAAAATCAGCCTTTGCTATCGCAGAAAAAAATAAAGTTTTATTATATGATATCATGACAGAGCGGTATGAGATCACTACAATGCTGCAACGTGAGCTTTCATTTCATCCCCAAATTTTTGGGCAATTAGAAAAAGGTACTGCGGATAATCCTGCTGTAACAAAAGAAAGTGTTCATCATTTTTATAAATATGTTTCCGGAAGTATTTTAACAAGGCCGCCCTGGTTTATGGATGTTACACAGGAAGGAGAAGGAATTGTAGATGTAACCACTCACCTTGTGGACCTGATACAATGGGAATGTTTTCCGGAACAGGTAATTGATTATACAAAAGATGTTCAGCTTATTTCAGCCCGCAGATGGGCTACTGATATGACTGCAAATCAGTTTAAGGGCATAACAAAACAAAACGAGTTTCCTGATTACCTGAAAAAAGATGTAGTAAATGATAGTATATTAAAAGTATATAGTAATGGAGAAATTAATTATAAATTAAGGGATGTACATGCTAAAGTATCTGTTATATGGGCTTACCAGGCGCCTGAAGGAACCGGGGATACGCATTATTCCATTATGAGGGGTACAAAAACGAATCTTATCATCAGGCAGGGAAGGGAGCAAAATTATAAACCGGCCTTATACATAGAACCTGTAAATAATTCTGCATCTTATAATGATGATGTAACAAAAGAATTTAAATCCATTCAAACAAAATATCCCGGTGTTGAATTAAAAAAAGCAACAGCAGGTTGGGAGGTAATTATATCTGAAAAATATAAGGAAGGACATGAAGCACATTTTGCCCGGGTAACAGAAAAGTTTTTACAATATTTAAAAGAAGGAAAGTTGCCTTCATGGGAAGTTCCGAATATGATTGCAAAATATTATACAACTACTTCTGCACTTGAAATGGCAAAGCAAACAAAAATCGCTGTTCAGTAATTTCAACTCATGAAAAAAAGAATAGTCTTTATTCTGTTGTTTTATTCACTCGGATGGCTGAAAGCAAATTCACAGCTATTAGCAACACTTGAAGTGAATTTAAATAACAGTAATAAACTTGCAGTTCCTGTAAAAGTTGATCTGGATGCAATAACTCTTTTGCCCGATAGTGTTTTACAACTTATAGAGCTTAACGGAAAAACCAAAACTGCAATACCATACCAGGTAGAATATAACGATAAGAGAATACTGAACTGGATCATTACACAAACGACAAATACCAAACGTTCCTTTCAGCTCATTAAAGGAGTTCCGTATAAAAATTCAGGTCATATTAAAGCGTTAGCTGATAATGGTTTCCTTACTATAAGTAACAGCAGCAGCAACCTGCTTCGGTATAATTACAAAACTATTTATCCTCCAAACGGTGTGGATACTGTTTATAGAAGAAGTGGTTTTATCCATCCATTATGGTCACCACGCGGACAGGAGTTAACGCGTATCAATGCACCCGACCACTATCATCACTGGGGATTATGGAATCCATGGACGCATGTATTGTTCGAAAAAGATACCGTTGACTTTTGGAATTTGAAAGATAAACAGGGAACAGTTCGCTTTGCAAACTTTGAATCAAATACAAGTGGAAATGTTTTTGCCGGATTTAAAGCACTCCATCAGCATATAGTTTTTAAAAAAGATGGTACTGAAAAAATTGCTATTAATGAAGTGCAATCCGTAAAGATCTATCAACCTGCTAATGCTCAAAACTATTACATTGCCGACATTGCTATACAATTGAATTGCGCTACTGAAAGCCCTGTTCTTCTTCTAGAATATCGCTATGGCGGGTTAGGTATAAGAGCAACAAAAGAATGGGATAAGGACAACAGTGTAGTAATAACATCTGAGGGTAAAAATAGAAAAGATGCAGATGGCAGCACAGCAAGATGGTGTATGGTTCAGGGAGCTGTAAATAATGACTATGCAGGTTTGATAATGATGTCGTACCCTACAAATTATAATTATCCTGAACCGTTAAGAGTATGGCCCGAGGATATGAATAAACGTGGAGATGTATTCTTAAATTTTTCTCCTACAAAAAACATGAACTGGCTGCTTACTCCGGGAAATGAATATTTATTGAAGTATCGCCTCCTCGTTTTTAATGATAAGTTTTCAAAAGAACAAGCGGAGATAGCATGGCAAAATTTTGCGCAGCCCCCTGCTATTATTATTAAACTGAATAAACAATAAATCTCCTGATAAACATCTTGAACAAAAAAGAAAAATATCAATATAACAGAAGAGATTTTGTGATAACCGCAGCTAAAAGTGCTTTAGTTACTTCTGTTGCAATAACCGGCTTTTCCATAATTGAGCCCTCAGCAGTATTTGGGATAAATACTCCGCTTGCGCCTGCGGCAAATAATAGTGCAGTTGCAGAAATTGATTTTTACTTTCTCGAAATACTTGATGGGTTTTTACGAAACGCCCGAAAAACTTCCGATAGTTTCGCGGTCTGCAATTTCCCGCAAGGCACATTATTGCCGGCTTGTATTACACCTTCGGGAAAAACTTATGTATCTGTTGCACGGATGATGCCCGCACTTGCTGCATGGGTGGTTGCAAAAAAACAACCGGACGTTTTTCGGGTTGGCAATGAATCTTACAATTTATCAGATGTATTACTGGCAGCATTTAAGAATGCTTTCAATCCTTCACATCCCGATTACTGGGGTGAAGCTCCTGGGGATAAAGCGACGCAGCGTTCTGTGGAAGCCGCACTGGTGGCATGGTCACTTTGGCAACTCGGAGATGATTTTCTGGCAAAACTTACTTCAAACGAGCGAACAAATATCCAAAATTGGCTGGCAAGTTGTACCCAGGTTCCCGAGCGTGAAAATAATCATGCTTGGTTTTCGGCAATTAACCAGGCTGCACGAATTGCTTTGTCAAAGAAATGGAAAGAATTTTCCGGATCGGAAGAATGGATGCTTGCTGACTTAAAGGCGATGGAAGCGCTTGCTAAATCCGCCGAAGATGGCTGGTATAGCGATTCTCCGGTTTTATCAACCTATGACTATTACAACTTTTGGACCTTTGCAAGTCACTTTCTTTACTGGAATCGAATCATCGGCAAAAGTTATCCTGAATGGTCTGCAAGATTTAGCAAGCGCCTGAAATTGTTTCTGGAAAAAACACCATACTTTTTTGCGGCAAACGGCAGTCACATTTTATTCGGACGATCTCTTATTTATCGCTGGGCGGTACTCATGCCGCTTGTAGAGGCTTATGCACAGGGAATGTGGCCCCATTCGCCCGGGCTGCTCCGTGCAATAGTCCGTCGCAACATAGATTTTCACTGGAACGTTGGCGCATTTGATAAAATCAACGGCAAGCTCCGCGAAACTTTTACTGAACAAGGCAGCACGGCAATCAGAGAGCCTTATATTGATAATGGTCATCCGTATTGGTGTATGCAAATGTTCTCCCTTTATTCGATTCCACAGAAGGATGCTTTCTGGACTTCACGTGAAGAACCTCTGCCCGTAGAAAGTTCTGACTTTCGCATTCGGCTGGAGGTTCCCCGTATGATGCTTGTCGGCACTAAAACTTCAGGCCAGGTACGATTGTTCGAAGCTCACAATGAATCACGGCGGCCACGTTACAGGGATGCTTATCAAAGGTTCTCTTATTCTTCTCATTTCCCTTTTAATTACATTACAAAGGATGACCGTTTTACATGGGATCAGGCACTCGTTTTTCGCAACAATAAAACAGGCCTTTGCTCCGGCCGCAGCGGAATTAAAAGCGGTACATTGACTGCAAATGGAATAGAAACGGAATGGTGGTCGCAGCTTGGTGACTTACGTTTCAATGTTATCACCCGTATTAGCGTGAACGGAGAGTTTGAAAAGCGTACGCACATTGTTACATCGCCTGCCACGGCGCTCAATAAATCAATTGAAATTTTAGAAGGTTCATCTGTTCTGGGTTTGACGAATGGCGAAAGCTACGAACGAACGAGTAAGCCAAAGCTGCAAATTTTGCGTTCACCGCAAAGCAAATTGCTAATCGCATCGTGGAACGTAGACGGTTTTGACCAACTTGAAGTGACCGAAGTTTTTGACAAAAGCATTCAGCCTAATGTCAATCTTATTTACCCTGAAATGGTTGTAAACACTTTGCGTAAAACATTAACTGAAGAGCGCACTACACTTGTCAGCTTACACTATGCAAGTCCGCGTCCGCTTAAAATGAATGAGCTTTTGCATCAGGCAAAAACGTTGGGAGTCATTTGAAAAAAATGGATGAGGAGAATTATACTATTAATTTAAATAACAATAAATTTCACCAAAATAAAAATATAATGAAAACATTTACTGCTATCATTGCCTGCATCTTCATTTTAATATCTCCGGCAAGTGTGTTTGCAAAGGATGATGTGGATTGGAAAAAAGTAAAAGTATTGGTCTACACAAAAAATGGTAAAGGATATGTACATGATAATATCCCAAGCGCAGTTGCCAGTATTCAAAAATTAGGAAAAGAAAATGGTTTTAAAGTAGATACCTCAGCGGAGGCTTCTGTTATGACTGCAGAAAATTTGAAACAATATACGATGCTGATTTTCCCAAGCACCAACAACGATGTGTTTGATACAGATGCACAGCGCCTGGCATTCAGGCATTATTTAGAAGCAGGTGGAGGCTTTGTAGGAATACATTCTGTTACTGGCACAGAACGTAACTGGAAGTGGTTTAAAAACATGATGGGAGGGACATTTGCGTGGCATGCAAAATTTCAAAAATTTAAAGTGAAGGTTATTGATCCCAACCATCCCTCAATGAAGGGCTTGCCTAAGGAATGGGAAAAGGAAGATGAGTTCTATTTTTCAAAGGAATTATACCCGGGAACAAAAACCATATTGGCAATGGACATTACATCTTTAAATTCAGCTGATACAGTACAAAAGAATCTCATAATTAAAAATGGTGGGACTTTTTCTGAATTATATCCGGCTGCCTGGACGAATGATTTTGATGGTGGCCACACCTGGTTTACAACTTTAGGGCATCATAAAAAGGATTACTCAGATCCTACTTATGTTCAGCTTATTTTCCAGGGGATTCGTTTTGTAGCAAGCCAGGTTAAAAAGCTTGATTATAGTAAAGCATACGCAGATTCAAAAGACGCACCTGTGCAATATTAATAATCGAGAGATGTGAGACAATATTCGGCAGACACAAACCTTGAGATAAAACATGCTTTATTTTTGTTTACCTATATTTTTTTTGATAAACCTGTTCTCTGTTTCCGTACAAGAGAGGGATCAGGAACCTCATTTTATAACAGGCAATGCACAGGGAACTTCTTATCAAATTACATACATTCATAATGAAGAAGTGGTTACAAAAAATCAGGTAGATAGTATTTTAAATAAAATTGATAGTTCTCTTTCTTTATATAAATCTTACTCTTTAATAAATCGTTTTAATAATTCATCCGGAGGATGTAAAGTGGAGGATCATTTTATTAAAGTTGTAAAAAGATCAATTCAAACATTCGAAGAAACTGATGGGGATTTTGATATAACTGTAAAACCTTTGGTACAGGCATGGGGTTTTGGAGTGAATGCAATTAATTCTATGCCGGATTCTGCAGATATTATTGAATTAAAAAAATGTACTGGTTCAGGAAATTTGCGGATAGAAAAAAACGAATTGCGGAAAACCAAATCCTGCGTTCAAATTGATTGCAATGGAATAGCGCAGGGTTACAGTGTGGATGTGATCGCTGATTTTTTGGAAAAAAATAAAATCAAAAACTATCTTGTTGAATTGGGGGGTGAGATAAGGGTTAAAGGTAAAAATCAGCATGAAAAACAATGGACTGTTGGTATAGAAAGGCCTGGCGATGATGCGGATTTTCTTCCGGTTGAACGTATAATTTATCTGGACAATGGTGGCATTACCACTTCAGGAAGCTATCGTAAGTTTTTTACAAAGGGATCAAAAAATTATTCTCATATCATTAATCCAGTTACGGGTTATCCTGTTGATAATGGTATGATAAGTGTAACGGTAATTGCCAATGATGCTATCACAGCAGATGCTTATGATAATGCATTTATGGTAATGGGAATAAAAAAATCATTTGAGTACCTGGCTCATAGAAAAGATATGGAAGCTTTTTTTGTTTATAAAAAAAATGATGGCATCATTAACGATACCGCAACTAAAGGCTTTTATAATTATTTAAACATAAAAAAATAACAGTGATGAAGCGACGCACGTTCATAAAAAATTATGGCTTATTCGCAGGTGGCTTTTATATCTCAAAGTCAATGGGTGGTTTGCGGGTTTTAAATTTTGGTGAAAAAATAAATATCGGCATCATTGGTTGTGGCGACAGGGGTAAAGGGATTATGTCAGTCATGAAAGATTTAAAGGACATCTTTAATGTAGTTGCTATTTGCGATGTTCTTGATTTTCGTTTTGATGAAGCAAAAAAAGTAATGCCGGGGGTAAACTTTATAACCTATTCTGATTATCACAAATTACTCGATGATAAAAATATACATGCTGTGGTAAATGCAACACCTTTATACCTGCATTTTCAAATTTCTTCCGATGCTCTTAAAGCAGGTAAACATATTTATCATGAAAAAACAATGGCATTTACTATTGAAGAAACTTTGTCAATTATAAAACTCGTTCAAGCCAAACCTGCGCAGGTTTTCCAGGTTGGTCATCAATATCGTTCGGTGCCACTTTATGCAAGAGTAAAAGAGATGATTGAAAAAGATTATCTCGGAAAAGTTACGCAAATAGATTGCCGCTGGGACCGTAATACCAACTGGCGCAGACCCGTGCCCGACCCAAAATTGGAGAGGCAAATTAATTGGCGAATGTACAAAGCCTATTCGGGGGGATTAGTAGCAGAACTGCTTTCACACCAAATTGATTTTATTAACTGGGCATTCAATACATCTCCCCAAACTATTGCAGGCACAGGAGGAATTGATTATTATAAAGATGGCCGTGAAACTTTTGACAATGTGCAGGTAGTGTTGCGGTATCAGGAAGGTATGATCGGGAACTTTGGTGCCACTTGCAGCAATGCAAGGGAAGGTTATATTTTTAAGATTAAAGGCACAAAAGGGACCGTTGAACTTAAAGTAAATGACGGCTTTTTTTACCCTGAATCTAAAACTAAAAAAGAATTGGAAACGGTTGATGGTGTAACAGGCGCCACAAAAATTGAATGGACTAAAGAAGGAGGTATTCCTATTTTAAAAGAGAAATCAAGAAAGGATGGAACATGGTATGCATTAAAAGAATTTTATGATTGTATACAAAACAAAAAATTGCCTTCGTCAAGCGTATATACCGGTGCCAAAACAGCTATCATAGTAAAGCTTGCGAATGAATCAATGTATGAGAATGTAATTTCTAAATGGAAAGATGAATACGATGTCGTAAAAAAATCTTAATGGTATTGTTATGCGGATAAATATTATCGTCTTTATGAATCTGTAAATTATGGGGATGCCGGGCAGATAAATATTCTTTAGAATTGTTTCAATCAAAAAAAGAAGGTGATCCAAAAAATGCAAGGACTAGATAAAATTAAATCAAAAAATATTTTCATACCACTGCTGGCATGACTAACCCTGGACACAGTGAATTTTTTAAAAATAAAAAATGAAAAAAATATTTTCCTACACCAGTGTAATAAGTTTCCTGCTGCTCTCAGCAGGTTGTGTTGCTCAGAGAAAGCAAACCACAACTTCAGCCCGACTTTCACCCCAATGGATAACCCAAAACCTGGGGCAGGCAGGTGATCAATACAAATATCTAATCACCAAAGTTCCCGAAGGAGTAATGCCACGTTCGTTTACTAAAGACACATTAAGAACATGCACGTCAGAAAACTGGACAGCCGGTTTTTATCCCGGCACTTTACTTTACCTCTATGAGAAAACTAAAGACAAAAGTTTATACAATGAAGCACTGAAGAAGATAAAATTGATGGACAAAGAGCAATACAACAAGGGCACTCATGATTTGGGTTTTATGATGTTTTGCAGTTATGGAAATCTAAATCGCATAAGTCCCACTGAAGAATACAAAAAGATATTAGTTAATTCTGCACGCTCTTTGGCAACAAGGTTTAATCCTACAGTTGGTTGTATCCGTTCGTGGGGAAAGTCCGATGATACCACTATGTTCAGGGTGATCATAGATAACATGATGAACCTCGAACTATTGTTCTGGGCGGCAAAGGAAACAGGTGATAGTTCGCTGTACAACATTGCAGTTATACATGCAAACACAACAATGAAAAATCATTTCCGGCAAGACAATAGTTCTTACCATGTTGTTGTTTACAATCCTCTAACAGGAATGATAATAAAAAAACAAACAGCCCAGGGAGCAGCAGATGAATCTGCATGGGCACGTGGACAATCATGGGGATTATATGGCTATACCTTGATGTACCGTGAAACAAAGGACAACAAGTATTTAGATCTTGCACAGCGTATTGCAGCATTTATTTTAAATAATTTGAATCTGCCTGCAGATAAAATTCCTTATTGGGATTATAACGCCCCGGGTATTCCAAACACTTACAGGGATGCTTCCGCAGCAGCAGTGATGGCTTCTGCATTGATAGAACTTGCAGGTTATAGCAACAAGGATCTTTCAAAAAAATATATAAACACTGCTGAAACAATTTTGCGTACACTTTCTTCTCCTGAATATAAACCTAAGATTGGAGAGAATGGAGGTTTTATTTTAAAGCACAGCGTAGCGCATTTTCCAAGAAGTTCAGAAGTTGATTCACCATTACCGTATGCTGATTATTATTATGTAGAAGCAATGCTTAGGTATAAAAAATATTTTGGGTTATAGAAATGCATCTAACTCTTAAAAAAATATTATCGCTATTTATTATTGCAGGATGGATTGTATGCAATGCATCAGCGCAGGAATTTATTCCTCTTTGGCAAAAAGTAATGCCCAATTCAAAAGGATTAGAGATAAAAGACAGCGTTAGTAATGAAAGATCTTATCGCATTTCCAAGCCGGGCATGTATGCTTTTTTTCCTTCCAAAGATGACAACTGTGGAGCAGCAGTCGTGATTTTCCCCGGCGGCGGTTATACGCATATTACTTTAAATCTTAGCGGTTTTCAATTAGCAAAGTGGTTTAACACACTTGGCATGAGTGCCTTTGTTGTAAATTACCGGTTGCCCAATTCACCTGATTTAATACAAAGAGAATTGGGTCCATTGCAGGATGCAGAAAGGGCATTACAAATTTTAAGAGCGAATGCCTTTAAATGGGGTATTCAAAAAAATAAAATTGGAGTAATGGGTACTTCTTCAGGTGGTCATCTGGCTTCATTGGTTGCTACAACTATAGATAATGTAACTTCTGTTAAAGACGCTATAGATACCTTTTCTTTTCACCCCGATTTTATGATACTCATTTCTCCGGTAATTGATATGGGTAAATATGCTCATAAAGGAAGCCTTGCAAGCCTTCTTGGCTCCAACCCTTCGCCGGAACTTATTGAAAAATATTCAACACAAAATAATGTAACCGCACAAACGCCTCCCTGTTTTATTGCTGATGCTTTCAACGACAAAGCCGTGTTACCGCAAAACAGTTTACTATTTTACCAGGCATTGCTCGATAAAAAAATTTCAACAAGCTTTCATGTTTTTCCGCAGGGCGGTCATGCAATTAATCTAAACAATACTCGCGGCTCTACAGAATTGTGGAAACAACTTTGCGAAATGTGGCTGAAAGAAATGGGCTTTATTTCATTTGAAAAAAAATGATAAGAAGATAAAGTTACCAGTCCCTAAAAAAGGATTGCCGGATATGGGGACTTATGAATTTTAAAATTATTCATCACTTTAAAAACAAATGGTATGACAACCATTGACAGCAATAAAAAAATTTGTACACTTATCAATGTCTTCACAGTAGAACCCGAAAAACTCTTAGAATTATTTGAGCTTTTAAAAGACGCGACTGAAAATGTTATGAGTAAACAACCGGGTTATATCTCCGCTAACCTTCACATTAGTGACGATAAAAAAACTATTACTAATTATGCTCAATGGGCATCTTTAGATAACTTTCAAAACATGCTCAAAAATGCTGAGGGACAAGCGCACATGAAAAAAGCAGCAGCTATTGCCACAGAATTTAAACCCGTAACTTATAGTGAAATCTGGACGCATTCAATAAAATAACAACCAGAATGATAAAGAATAATATTTCCTTTTCAGAAAAAGGTTGATCTAAAATAATTTTAAACTAAAATATAATGGAAATGAGAAGCAGGTTTTCAGTAAAAGATAAAGTGATTATAGTTACCGGGGGCACAGGTGTTCTCGGTCATTCTTTTATTAATGCTCTTGCAGAAGAAGGAGCTGTTGTTGGTGTACTAGGGAGAAATGAAAAAGTAGCAAATGAAAGAGTAGCAGAGATAAGTCAGCATGGAGGTAAGGCAATTGCACTGTTGGCTGATGTAACTAATGAAGGGCAACTAATTACAGCAAGGGAAAAACTTTTGAGTGGCTTCGGAAAAATTGACGGACTTGTAAACGCAGCAGGTGGTAATATGCCCGGGGCAGTAATTGCCGCTGATAAAGATATTTTCCAGTTAGACTTTACTGCATTAAAGCAAGTAATGGATCTTAATTTGTTTGGCACAATGCTGCCGACTCAGATCTTTGGAGAAGCGATCGCCAGACAAAAAAAAGGAAGTATTGTAAATATTTCTTCCATGGCTTCGCAGAAAGTGATAACAAGAGTGCTGGGCTATAGCATGGCTAAAAGCGCTATAGATTGTTATACCAAATGGTTTGCCGTAGAATTAGGAAAACGCTATGGTGATGCCATTCGTATGAACGCAATTGCACCGGGGTTTTTTCTTACTGAACAAAACAGAAGTCTGCTCACAAACGGTAATGGAACTATGACAGAGAGGGGAGACTTAATAATAAAGAATACACCCTTCAATCGTCTTGGTAAACCTGAAGAATTGATCGGCGCTCTTTTATGGTTATTGAGCGACGAATCAAAATTTGTAACCGGCACAGTTGTAAACGTTGACGGAGGCTTTACTGTTTTTAGTGGTGTTTAGTTTTTGTTGTAATCAAGCGAACAGTGTTTACCGGCGAAACATGAATTCCTGACAAATAGATTTTCAAAAGTGGATATTTTAGAGTAGCGGCTTTCTGTTCCTTTTGTCTGGGTTTAATTTTTGTAAACAAATGCAGCTTAAAGTTTCAAAGACGCTTTAAATAAATAAAGTACTTCCGGGTGATGAGTCTGATGTACTAGTTAGCATTAAACTGTATTTTACTTTCCCTTTATAAATCAATCAAATAAATTTCTTTCTAAAGTAACTTTTGCTATATTTGATATCCCCCCAAATATATATTCTTTTTATTCTTCTATATCCTTTGCATCTGCTGATTTTCCTATAATGTCTGAAATAGATTCTATAAAAATAATAGTTCTGCATAATAGGAAAGCTTGATCGTAACTGGGACTTTAAGCAATGATAAATGTTCTGATAATTGGTTAAAATTTATTATGTAATTCGCTAATTTTTTATTCACCTTAAAACTATAATTATGTCAAACAAATCTCAATTTATTTCAAGAATGATTCTACCTCTGGTAATGCTTTTCATTATTGCTGGTTGTAAAAAAGAATTATCAGGTTTAAACCCACAACAAGCAATTAGTGCAGGTAATTCTGGTGCTGCTCAAAAAGTAGAAGCCAGCAGTGTAAGCACCCGTATAATTTCCTTTACTCCAACAGCCGCACTTATGGGATGTATAGGTTACAACATTAGGATTTTTGGAAATATTGAAATTAAAGAAACTAACATTACTGACGGGCAAGGACATGTACATTATACAAGGCATTGGTCAGTAAAGGGGCTGGAAGCAACTGCTACTCTATCTGATGGTACTGTATTACATTTCGATGTTGTGGCAGGAACAGAAATGTTTAGTGTTAAAGATCCAAATACTACAACAGGGGTACCTAATGCAGTATTAAGTGGCGAAGTTTTTATTCATCAAGGCACCATTGTTTTTGTTAATAAAGAAACCGGAGAAAGAATAGTTGCAAGACATGAAGTATTAAAAGTGCCGGGTCAAACGGGTATATTTAAAAATGGATGGTACATACAAGGACAGAAATGTTCTTAGTTATAAGATGGAATGATAGTATATTTAAAAGCCGCAGCAATCACTGCGGTTTTTGATTTTTTGAACTCTCAGATCATTCACAAAGTTGTATGACATTTGCCGAGCGGGTGCTAAACTGTATCTTATTTACCCTGGCTGCTTTATTATAATACAGGATCAATACTCCATAAGCAGTTTGAAAAGCATCCCAGCTCACGTCTTTTATTTGCGGCCGGCCTAGCAATTTAAATAAATCATTTCGTGGTGCTCCCATTAGAGGAATGCTGAGCTTACCTTTAAAAGCAGGACCTATTTCTACATAATCACGGCTGGTATAGAAAGAGATATCCTTGTCTTTATAAAAAACACCAGCGCCACATTTGGCCGAAGTACCTTCTTCTTCGAAACTGGTAAAGCACGGAAACTTAAGTTTGATCTGTCCAACAGTGGAACCTGGAACTATGGTTTTATTAACTATTCCATCAAGGATATCGATATCGATAGCAGGGCATACAGGCGTTGTTTTTAACTGAGCTGATGCAGCGGCACATAAAAACAGTGTGGAAAGAGAGATAATAATTTTTTTCATTTCAATAATTCCATTTAATATAATCCGATAATAAAGATGACTGCCTTAATGAAGCAATTTCCTTGCTAAACCTTGTATTGTTCTTTTATTATCCTTCTTGAGAAGAATTTTTGATAATGCATTAACAATTACTCCATTCACCTATACATAAAATCCACTTTACTTTTCAGTAGTTTTTGAGTTAAGGAGCGAAACAGTCTCAAGAAAGTCGGAAAGAAATACAGCATAACTCAGGAAGAGGGTCATTAAATGCTGTAAATACGCTTGGTAGCCCTATCGAACAAATGTCGAACTCTTTTCTGGAAGATTTAAAATTGTTGGTACAACTGGCTGCTTGATTATAATTAAATACGCATTCGCTCAGAAAAGTTCTTAAAAAAATGTCAATAAACAATCCCCAAAAAATAATCTTGATTGGATTATTAAAGTATATGATGTGACTATGCTACTATAATTAACCGGAAGGAGAATAAATGATTTTCCGAACGGTACTTAGCCACATCTTTAAAGACTTGAAAGCTTTTGCAGATAGCATACCTTGTATAATTAAGTTGACTTTAGCAAACCGGTATAAATTTAATTATGACGAAACATTGGAAGGCATATCTAATGGAAGCTGCGGGCTTAGGAGGTTTCGTTATCGGAGCAGGGCTCCTTACTATATTTCTTGAACATCCTGATCTTCCTGTAATGCATAGCTCATTAAAAGATTATCCCTTACTAAGAAGAGCGCCGATGGGAATAATTATGGGAGCATATATATGGGGTATCATACTTTTATTTGGTAAAAACTCTGGTGCACATATTAACCCTGCAGCTACACTTACTTTTTTAAGGATTGGTAAAATAAACTTTAGGCATGCTGTGTTTTATATCATATCACAATTTGCAGGAGCTGTTGTTGCAGCCCAGCTTTTAAAATATTTTATAGGATATTTATTTAGTCATCCTCTAATAGATTATGGAGTGGCCAAACCCATGCCGCCGCACGGAAACATGGCAGCGTTTATAGCGGAGTTTATAATTTCTTTTATTTTGATGCTCGTCGTATTAATAGCCGCCAGTTCTAAAAAATTTGAAAAATATATTGGGGTTTTATCGGGTGCATTAATAGCCTTATACTTAATCATAGAAATACCCTTTTCCGGTATGAGCTTAAATCCTGCACGCTCTTTCGCCGCTGCCCTTGCAGCGAACGAATGGGATCATTTATGGATCTATTTTATTGCGCCGCCGGTTGCTATGCTTATTGCTGCTGAAATATTTGTGCAATGGAAAAATAAAAAGTTGATCAAAGCTGACGAAGACTATAAAGAAATATCAAAGTATCCTGTTGAAGAGAAAACATTATGAGATGGCTATAGCTTAGTTAAAACCTTTTCCCCAAATACATTAATAAACTCTTCCTGGTTGCGGCTTACATTATGAAGAATAATTTTTTCAAAACCAAGATCTGCATACTCTTTTAAGCTATCAATGTGTTGCTGAATATTTGAAGAAACTAATAGCTTTTTTTTAATATCGGATATTGTTACAAACTCTCCAAGGGCATCAAAATGTTCTACCTTCCACAAATCTCCTTTAACTTTTCCGGGAAAAATATTTGTGCGCCATTGATGATAAACATCCGCTGCAAGCTTTTCTTCATCTTCACCATAACCGAGCTGCACCTGCAAATAAACGGGTTTTCGATTACCGCCACCTTTTCTAAAGGCAGCTATTAAATCATTTAATTCATGTATAGGTTTATGTCCTGTTAGCAATCCTTCTGCCCAACTGCCCATCCATTCTGCAGTTTCATTTGTTAGCGCTGCACCCAACAATAAAGGCTGATGTTTTGGTAAGGTGTACAATTTTGCATCTTCAATATTTACATGCCCATAATGAGAGACCGTTTCGCCATTAAGCAGTCTTTTAATAATGTGGAAGCATTCCAGCAAACGTTCATTACGGGTAGATTTTGATGGCCATGCATCTCCTGTGATCTTTTCATTGAGTGCTTCGCCGCTTCCCAGGGCCATCCAGAAACGATTAGGAAACATTTCAGAAAGTGTTGCCGCTGCCTGTGCTACAATTGCAGGATGCTGTCGCTGTCCCGGTGCCGTAACAACACCGCATGGTATTGTGAGTGCCTGCAAAGCCGCTCCCAGCCAGGCATATACATAACCGCTTTGGCCCTGCCTTTCACTCCAGGGATGAAAATGATCGGATGCATTTATTGATTTAAAGCCGGCATCTTCTGCAAGCTTACAGAGTTCAATTAATTTGCCCGGCGCAAATTGCTCATGCGATGCCTGGTATCCAAAAGTTGTCATTAATTATTTGGCATTTCTGCCACAATTTAAGTTTTCGGGTTTTAATAATTTATGCTTATGATGAATTAGAATATAAACGTGATACTCTTGTGATATCTTCTTTTTATAATGTCTATAATTTTAATAATATCAATTGATGAAACAGGTGATAATCTTTGGAAACAATAAAGAGATACTAATTAATTGCTTTTCGATAATGTATATTTATTCGGCAATTAATAATTATAAAATCATTAATCAATGAAACAATATCAAAAGGCAAAAGATTTCAAGGGACAAAAATTATCTTATCCTGCCAGGCAATCAGAAATGGATCCATTGCCAGAAACCAATTTATCAAACTACAAGCCTGCAGGAAAACTAACTGGTAAAGTAGCCATCATTACCGGTGGTGATTCAGGCATTGGAAGGGCCGTGGCTATTGGATTTTCAAAGGAAGGCGCAAATGTTGCCATTGTTTACAATGAAAATGATGATGATGCTAACGAAACAAAACGTTTATGCGAAGCGAACGGCACCAAATGTCTTGTAATAAAAACTGATGTCCGCCATTCTGCTGAATGTAAGACAGCAGTACAAAAAACGATTGATGAATTTAAATCACTTAACGTTCTTGTCAATAACGCTGCATATCAAATGGCGCAGAAAAAATTTGAAGATATTACTTAGGAACAATTAAGGCGCACTTTTGAAACAAACATTTTCGGGTATTTTTTTATGGCTCAGGCTGCATTGCCGCATTTACACGAAGGCGATTCAATCATTAACACTGGCAGTATTGTAGGTAACACCGGTATCCCAATTTTAATTGATTATTCATCATCAAAGGGCGCTATACATTCCTTCACAAAATCTTTGGCATTACATCTTGGTGAAAAAGGTATACGGGTTAATTGTGTTATACCCGGCCCCGTATGGACTCCGAATATTCCCGGCACAATGCCCATTGAAGAGGTAGAAAATTTTGGGCATGAAGTAGCTCTTGCACGACCCGGCCAGCCCGAAGAACTGGCGCCGGCTTATATTCTATTGGCCTCTGATGATGGCAGTTTTATGACTGGTAGTCTTATCCATGTTACCGGCGGTAAATTATCAAGCGATTAATATGAGACATGATCATTATCCTACAGGTTCAGTAAGGGCTTTACTTCAAACTGATTTAGTAAAGCCCAATACTCGTGCTGTTTTAAAAGATCGCTTTCAAAAAGAAAAAAGAATTGTGCCTGTTTTTTTTGATGCTAAAAATTTTGAAATCCTTACCTCAGTTTGCATGCGTCTCATTCCACAACATGATCGTGCTGAGGTAGTTGATCTGCCGGGTTTGTTAGATGAACAACTTTCAGCAGGTACAGGAAAGGGATGGCGTTTTAATCAAATGCCTGATGATAAAATAGTTTATCCAACGGGTTTATATGGCATCAACGACACGGCTGAATTAATGTATCATAAAGAATTTACTCTTCTTGCAGAAACAGAGCAGGATGCGGTTTTGAGCAAAGTTCAATCAGGCAATGCTACCGGTAAAACATGGAAGCAACTGCCTTCCCGTCTTTTCTTTGAAGAGCTTCTTACTTTACTTACCGAGCTTTATTACAGTCATCCTCTTGCTAAAGAAGAAATTGGTGAAGTTGCATTTGCTGATGGAAAAGGTTGGGTAAATATCGGCTTAAATGAACATGAAGTACATGAACCTTTATCAATAAAAAACAAGGCAGATGATAAGCAATAATCAGCAAAATAATTATGCTGGTTTTGCGCCGGATATTTTTGGGAATCCTGTGCCTATGCAACGATATGCAGGGAATGAAATTGTTGATGCTGTTGTGATTGGAACAGGTGCAGGAGGCGCTCCTCTGTTATCACGTTTAGCCAAAGCAGGTTTAAAAGTCATTGCTTTGGAAGCGGGCAAGCATTGGTCATCAACAAAAGATTTTGCAACCGATGAGCTCAGCCAGGCAAAGCTGTTTTGGATGGATGAACGATTGAGCGCAGGCGATGATGCATTATACTTTGGGAGTAATAATTCAGGTATTGGTGTGGGTGGTTCCACACTGCATTACACTGCATATGTTCCCCGCCCGCAGCCCGATGATTTTAATTTATACAATGATTTTGGAGAAGGTGTTAACTGGCCAATTGGGTACCATCACCTTGAAAATTATTATGATGAGATCGAACATTTTCTGGGAGTATCAGGCCCATCTTTTTATCCATGGGGAGCGTCGCATAAAACTTCTTACCCGCTTGCTCCGCTGCCAATAAATGGCGCAGCGCAATTAATGAAACGTGGGTGTGATGCACTTAATATCAAAACATCACCGGCGCCAAATGCAGCGCTTTCAGCCCGCTATTACCAGGAGGGCATTGGCTGGCGTGATGCCTGCACCAACCGTGGATTTTGCCAGGCAGGATGTAACACCGGCGCAAAGGCCAGCATGGATGTAACCTATATCCCGCTTGCTATTCAGCATGGTGCAGAAGTTCGAGCGGAAAGTTTTGCAATCCGGTTTGAGCTTGACAGATATGATAATATAGCAGGAGTAATTTATGTAAAAGATGGTATTGAAAAAAAACAAAAATGCAGGTATGTTTTCCTTTGTGCCGGCGCCATTGAAACGCCACGCCTGCTGTTAATAAATAACATCGCCAACTCAAGCGGTGAGGTTGGAAAAAATTTTATGGCACATACAGGCATGCAGATCTGGGGACAATTTGATGAAGCCGTGCGGCCTTATAAAGGAATACCCGGAGCCTTGATTTCTGAAGATACACACCGGCCAAAAAATGCTGATTTTAGCGGCGGATATTTGCTTCAATCTATTGGTGTAATGCCTGTTACTTATGCTTCGCAAGTTGCCCGTCGCCGGGGTTTTTGGGGTGATAAATTAATAGAGTACATGCGTGGTTATAATCATATTGCAGGTATAAATATTTTAGGAGATTGCCTGCCTTATAAGAATAATTTTCTTGAACTTTCTGATGAATTAGATGGCCGGGGGTTACCAAAGCCACGCATTCATTTTTCATTCGGTGAAAATGAGCGGCGCTTAACTGCTAATGCTGAAAAAATTATGAAAGAAATATGGAGCATTGCCGGCGCTCATGATGTATGGGCATTTGACAGAGGTGCGCATACCATTGGTACATGCCGGATGGGAATCGATGCTGGTAAAGCAGTGGTAAATAATGAAGGCCAAAGTTTTGATATTCCTAATCTTTATATTTCTGACAATTCAATTTTCCCAAGTGCTCTCAGCGCTAATCCGGCTCTGACTATTATGGCTCTCTCATTAAGGATTGCTGATTGTTTTTTGGATAAGATGAAACATAGATAAGTTTAGAAAGTTTAG
>JBPCQG010000142.1:0-4948 GCA_050998315.1 Chitinophagaceae bacterium | reverse complement strand
ACCCTGGTCAGAAAAATTATATTTAATTGTACTTGCTTTTACATTAAGGTTTACCGCTAAATGCTCATCGAAAAACTTTGGAGAAAGGTTTAATGCAGAAGACAGGCGATCAAATTTATCTTTTAATAAAATTCCTTCCTGGGTTAAATAACCTAAAGATAGCCGAAAGGGTACAGGGCCTGCACTTCCACTTGCACTAATGGTATTATCATTACCCAAACCTTTCCTGTAAATTACATTCTGCCAGTTAGTGTTAGCATTACCTAATAAATTTTTATAAGTATTACTACCGGTTGCTGCGGCATCAGCGTTAATTATATTTCTAACATCATCCGCTGTCAGCACATTTACCTGTTTGGCAACTTCGCTTATGGAAATCAGGGAACTAAAGTTGAACTTTATTTTACCTTTTACGCCCTTTTTTGTAGTAACGATTATTACGCCGTTTGAGGCTCTTGAACCATACAATGCAGTGGCAGAAGCATCCTTCAATACACTTACAGATTCAATATCATTCGGATTTATGGTACCTAAAAGATTGCCTGATCCAGATATGCCGTTACCTTCAACAGGTACACCATCAATTACAATTAATGGATCGTTACTGGCATTTAAAGATGCACCACCACGAATACGGATCTTGCTGCCGCCTCCTGCAGATCCGCCACCTGAGGTTATTTGTAACCCCGCCACTTTACCTTGTAATAATTGTTCAGGCGAAGGAATAAATCCTTTTTGAAAATCCTTTGAGGAAACCTGTGTTATTGAGCCGGTAAGATCTCCTTTTCTGCGGGAGCCATAAGCAACAACCACTACATCATTTAAACTGGAAGCTACCTGCACCAGGGATACATCTAAAGAGCTTCGTCCGCTAACAGATATTTGTTGCGGCTCGAATCCTACAGAAGTAATTAATAATGTAGTAGCATTTGCAGGCACCGTTATCCTGTAAGATCCATCAGAAGCAGTTTGTACGGCTGTTCGTGTACCTTTTACTGAAACAGTTACACCGGGAAATCCTGCACCTTCTTTTGAATCCGTTATCCTGCCTGTAACAGTAGTTTGTGCAGAGGATACAACTGTAACCAGAAGAAAAGTCAGCAAGACGGAAAGTAATTTTGAGATATTGTTAATTCTCTTTGTCATAAGCAATCATTATTTGGAAATAAAAGAAAGTGTATTTTTTACACAAAATATGTTTTTTTATCAGAATAATAAATATTTTATATATGATTAAAAATATACTATCAAAGACATTACATTTTGTAAAATAGCTGCAATATAAAAGTCAATTTCCCCAATACTCTAAAACTATTTTTTTGAATAGACGGAATAACTATATTCTTTGCAGGAAATAGTTGCATATCCACTGGCATCAGTAGTTACGTCAGGGTGTGCTCCCGTATAATCTTTAAGTACTGTATTAGCCCAAACCGTTTGAATCTTTCTCTGCTCAGCTGTACTTCCATTATTAAAATAGGCAACTAAACCTGGTGTTCCGTTTCTTCTAATAATATATTCCGTGGCACTTCCATATAGCTTAGTGGTTGTGCCTGCAGCGAGTGTTTTTTTGATATTGATAAGGATATTCAATTTTGCCTTATCTAAAATTGATTCATAATCTGTATAGAAAATGAATGGAGTGCCTTCTGCAGTTAATATATAAGCATAAGCCTTTAATTTGGCTACCGCATTCATATTACCGGGATCCCTTTCAATATCGTGATTGGAAACAAATGTATACGCACGGGATGGATTAATTGCAATAAGCCCTTTGCCATCCAAAGCAAGCATATTGCCAAAAAAGAATGCATCCTTCATAGCAAAATATAACGGAAAATCAAAAGCCCCGCTGTTTGCATCCGAACACCATTTATTTACCAGCGTAACATTGCCATCAAAATACTCCCCTATTGAGAAAGCACCGCCCACTTCGGCATTCCAGTCTTTTACCACATTCGGGCTGAAGCCTTTTACGAAATCAAATCTCCACCCATCAAAGCCTAAGGTATTCTTATAATATTTTCCTACTCCATCGGCTCTTTTCCATAACCAATCTTTTACATTATTTACATTATGGCACAGATCAGGAAAGCCTCCAAAAATGTCCTCATCTTTTGTATCCACGCCACTTGGATGAAAGTCTTCGTAACTACGATTGAACTTACCGGACAAAGGATTAAATTTTGTATAATAACTTTTACCTGAATATGGACTGAATTCCAGATCTCCTCCTGAGTTATGATTAATAACAATATCAGCAATGAGTTTAAAACCTTTGGCCTTTGCATTGGTTATTAAAGAAGTTAATTCCGAAGCTGACCCAAATCTTGTTTCAACCGTTCCCATTTGATTATACTGGCCAGAATCAAAATAATCATAAGGATCATAACCCATAGAAAATGCACCAGACTGCCCCTTCGAAATTACAGGAAGCCATATCGCTGTTATGCCTGCCGTTTTCCATGCATCCAGCTTTGTATCAAGAAGATCCCACCAACCTCCTCTTGGCTCTACATCCCAATAAAAGGCCTGCATAAATACTTCTGGTGATGGAGTTGTAACTTCCTTTGAAGGCGGGGGCGCCGGCGGTGGGGGCAGGGGTGTAGTGCCGCCTCCGTTGCTATCTTTTTTACTGCATCCAATAAATAATATGGAGAAAAAAAAAATTGCAAAACAAAATTTTATGATGTGATTTAAATGGGTTTTGTAATTCATAAATTCTTATTGTCTTCTTTTGTTGTCAAAAAATTAAAAATCAATTCCCAGCCATTTCTTTTTCTTCGATTGATATTTATCATAATCAAACTTGTAAAGTTTTCCGGGGCGATGTGGCACATTCTGTTCTATCTCATCCATGTCAGTTAAAATTTCCATTGAAAAAAACTTTTTTCGGAAATTTCGCCTGTCGAGCTTAATGCTTAAAATAGCTTCGTATAAATTTTGTAACTCACGCAATGAAAATTTATTGGGCAGAAGACTAAATCCCAAAGGGTGTTCCCGAATCCGTTTCTGCAAACGTTCAAACGAAAAATCAAAAATTCTTTTGTGATCAAATGCAAGGTCACGTACACTGGCTACATCGTGCCAGTGCAGCTCGTTATCAAGTATTTTTAATTTGTGATGTTGGATATTGATAAGTGAGCAATATGCAACTGTTACTACTCTGCCGCCGGGATGCCGGTTGGTTTTTCCGAATGTATGAACCTGCTCAAGATAAACATCATCTAATCCTGTACGTTGTTTTAAAATTCTGTACGCAGCTGCATCCAGGTCTTCCTCGGGTTTAACGAGGTCGCCGAGCAAAGACCATTTGCACAGATACTTTTTGAGATCTGAGCGCATCAATAATACCTTTAATTTACTTTCATCAAAGCCAAAAATTACGCAATCCACTGATAAACCAATGTGGTTGATATTCTCTACCTCCGAACGGATGGCTTTTAAAGTTTTAATATTTTTGATAGCGTTTGTTTGTGATAATTTCATTAATGAAAATGAAATTATTATGCTAAAATTTATTTAATCAGTTCATACACTCCACTTTCCTTTGCATCCATTGAAAAATCTTTTAAAGCTGTTATGTTACCTGTAATTACATTTTTCATTTTAGAGAAGCCGGCAGTTCTTTGGTCGTATTTTCCTACAGATATTTTCTTTTCGGTTTTTGCAGTATTCATTATTACCATTATTGTTTGCTTATTATCATACCTGAAATAAACATACACTCCGTCTTCAGGAACATACTGCATAAACGCTCCTGTTGTTAATGCACTTGAAGTTTTTCTGTAATTAGCAAGTATGGCAAGATGATGATAAATGCTGTCATCTTTTTTTGTTCTTCCTTCAGCCATAAATTTATTAATCTTATCGCCCTGCCATCCACCGGGAAAATCCAGCCTTACATAACCATCGTTAGGGCTGGTTTGCCCCGCAGTAGCCAGTTCAGCACCATAATAAATTTGTGGAATACCCCGGCATGTAAGCAGCCATGTAAGAGCAGATCGATATTTAGTTACATCTTCATTTACTACTGTAAAAAATCTGGTCATATCATGGTTGTCAAGAAAGATAACCTGGCGTGTTGGGTCTTTATAAACAAAGTCCTGTGCTAATGTTGTGTATAATTGGTTTACTCCGTCGGTCCATCCAAAATCTTTTGTCATAGCATCAGTAATTCCCCAGAGGGTTTGAAAATCAGTTGAAGCTTGCAGGTTGCTTTTAAATGGGATATTATAATGGTTTTGAACAAAGTAAGATTGATTGGGAACCCCATGAACCCATGTTTCTCCAAACAAGGTAAGTCTAGGATATTCATCCATCAGTGCTTTATTGCAACGGTTCATAAATTCAAGATCATTGTATGCGTAGGTATCAATCCTCCATCCATCAATGCCAAATTCTTCAACTGTCCATAGTGCATGCTGTATAAGAAAGTTAGCTACATAAGAATTATTTTGATTTATATCAGGCATATGAGGGTAATTGCCAAACCAGCCCTCGTTCATTTTCTTTTTATCTTTTGCAGATCCATATGGATCAAACAGGGTTTGATCTTTGTATGAAGATTCAGTATAAACCGGCCATTTGTGAAACCAACTGCTATCTGGCATATCCCTATAAATAAAATGCTCAATACCAACATGGTTGTACACAGCATCCTGTATGATCTTCATTTCTTTTTTGTGAACTGCGTCTATTAGGTCTTTATAGGCTTTTTCTCCGCCGAGGCGACGATCAACTTTATAATGATCGGTAAAAGCGTAACCATGTTCAGTACGGTTGGGCATATCATTTTCTATCACTGGGTTTAGCCATAATGTTGTAACACCGAGAGATTGCAAATAATCAATATGATTTTGAATTCCTTTCAGATCACCGCCATGACGATTAAATACAGTATCCCTGTTTAATGATTGATCTCTCATTCCTGCAATTCTATCATTAG
>JBPCQG010000129.1:0-2805 GCA_050998315.1 Chitinophagaceae bacterium | reverse complement strand
GTAATGCACTTTACCATCTTTTGTCATCGGGATATCTGCGCCAATTCCATTAATGGTCATTTTCTCTATCCAGTCACCATATTTTGCATCACCTGTAGTTTCTATCAAGTGTTTACTCAGCTTAAATATTGCCCATGATCCGCATTGCTCTTCAAAAGAATTGTGCGTATTCTGCAAAACATTTATAAGATCATCCTTTGCCAAAAACCTTTCATTAGGTTCGTAACCGCCGGTAGCAAAGGTTTGTTCATTTTGAAAATATTCATAACCATTTTTAATAATGGTTTTATACTTATCATCACCACTAACCATGTAAGCTGCAGCCGCACTGCTTAATGTATTTAAATGGCTGTATGCATGGTGGCGGATTTTTGAATTTACTTTCTCACCTTTTGCATGAACATTCCAATAATCGGTGTAATCCCATATCTTACCAAAGTCTAAATATTTTTTATCTTTTGTTACAGCATAAGCTCTGTATAAATTTTCTGAAAGTGTATACCATTCACTTGCGGTTTGTCCATACAGCCGGTCACGGTTTAAATTTTTAATAGCCCAGTCTGTTATCACACTTAAATATTTCAGCGCATCTTTATTGCCGGTAAAAACATAATTATCAACCAAACCACCAATCATTTTTTCATAGACATATTGCGGGGCATTAGGCTTTTTTGTATAGAAAAAATATCCATCCTTATCAATCGTTTTAGCCCATTCATCTACAAGTGTATTTACTTTAATTTTCATTGCCTGATAACCAGAAACTGCGTACAGCTTGCTCATACCGGATATGAATTGACCGAAGACATGAAACAAATCATTGGTGTACCATCCACCCATATCTTTTGCATTATTAGTTGGTAATCCTGCTCTTTGTCTAAATCCTTTTAAAATATCATCATTGGGTATAGCGAGATAATCTGCAATTACTTCTTCAAATTGTTTTTTTAAAGGACTTTGCTGAAGCTTTACTTCATTGTATTCAAACGGTTCTAATAATAACCTGGTTTTATCAAATACCTGATGTTGGGCATATACCACATTTGATAAAAACGTAATACAGGCTGATAAAAAAATTTTAAACAAATTTGTGACTTTAATTTATTTACTTCTCTTTAGTGATCTTCCAGTCTTTAGGAGCAATAAATCCTTTCTTCGGTCCTTTAGATAATATTTCTTTTGGTGCTTTAATTGCATCATAAGGTGCAACTTCAGCTTTAAGTTTTTTATACATATCCGGATTTTCCTCTCTCAGATTTTTTGTCTCAGAATAATCAGGAGGAATATTTATCAGCATATCACCCTCCTTCATCTGCATTTTGCGGATATTCATATCCTTAATCAGCTTCCAGTCGCCATGTATTATTGCTCCGTGACCCAGGTAAAAACTGCGGTCAATACTTTTCTTTTTACCGCTTAATACAGGCCACATGCTTATTCCGTCAAAAGGTTTTTTTGAAGGCGATTTTACAGCTGTAATTTCTTTTAAAGTGGGAAATATATCCACATAGCCCATCACCTGTTCAATTTGTTTCCCCCCTTTTATGCCTGCTGCAGTCCATTTTATAATTGCAGGAGATCTCACTCCGCCTTCCCATTCATCAAATTTAAATCCTCTTAATTCTCCGTGTGATGCAACAGCGCCATTTCCTGCAGCGCCGTTATCACTATGAAAAAGTACAAGCGTATTATCTTCAATTTTAAGATCTTTTAAAGTTTGCAAAATTCTGCCAATGCCTTTATCCATACAGGTAACCATTGCAGCATAAGTTTGTTTTGGAGTGTTACCATGGCCCAGGTTTCCTCCTTCCTCTCCTTCGTCTCCGCCTTCATTACCACCAAATCGTGGCTTAGATGGATCAAACCCGTTCTCTTTAAGATCTTCATCAGGTGCCTGCAAAGGACCATGAGGAGCGTTGAAGGCTACATATATAAAAAATGGAGCAGCATCTTTAGAATAAGATTTAATACATTTCACTGCTTCATCTGAAAGAAGATTTGTTGAATATCCCTGATCTTTTGATGGTTCGTAATCGTTGTGCCAGTCAACTTCACCTTCTCTTTTGTGAGTGAAATAATCTATAGCGCCATTTAAATGTCCATAAAAATGAGTAAAGCCTCTGCGCATCGGGTGGTATTGCAATGTATTATGACCTAAATGCCACTTACCTAAAATGGCACGGTGCTTATATCCTGCTTGGGCCAGCATTTGCGGAAGTAAAACTTCAGATGTATCTAAGCCGAAATCACTCCAGGGTGGTATTGTTGTTTCCCGAATACCATGTCGGTTTGGATAACGCCCCGTCATTAGTCCGGCTCTTGTTGGAGAACAGATGGGCGCTACATAGTAGCGGTTTAAAATAACGCCTTCTTTAGACAAGCGGTCAATGTTGGGCGTTTTAATAGGACTGCCATGATAGCCAACATCGCCCCAGCCCAGATCGTCGGCAAGTATTATAATGATATTTGGTTTTTTTTGAGACTGGCTAAAGCTGAGCAACGGGAGGAAAAACAATGCGGATTGTAGAAATTTTTTAGTGAGGTTATACATGAATGAATATTTGTGATGTTAGAGACTATTTATATTTAGAAAGGTTTACAATGAAGACTGAAGTTTATCAGGTTTAAAGTTTAAGGCAACGGGCAATAATATTTAATTGCTGACAACTCACTACTCACTATTTTGTTGCTGATAATTTTTTATATAAAACAATATCATATTCTTCTAAACCAAAAATACCGTTTAAATGGCTGGTGGTTACCCACGGCAACCATGCACGATGCAATCCGAAACCTCTCATGGGT
>JBPCQG010000116.1:0-43170 GCA_050998315.1 Chitinophagaceae bacterium | reverse complement strand
CCTAATCGCAAATCAGAGACTTCCGGAGTATTTTGCCAAACAAACATTACCTGAAACAGGGGGTTCCGGCTCCGGTCTCTTTCCTTTACTACAGCCTCTACCACTTTTTCAAAAGGCACTTCCTGGTTTTCATACGCTTCTATTGTGGTCTTCTTTACCTTCTGCAAAAGTTCAGTGAAAGAAGTCTCTCCGTTAACTTCATTACGCAGGGCTAAAGTATTGACAAAAAAACCAATTAAATCTTCAACTTCGTGCCGGGTGCGATTTGCAATGGCAGTGCCTACGCATATATCCTCCTGCGCTGTGTATCTATACAGCAACACTTTAAAGGCAGCAAGTGTCGTCATAAACAAAGTGGCACCCTGTTGTTTGCTCAACTCCTGCAGTTGTTTTACCAGATCTTGATCGATCTTGAAGTGGATACCAGCACCATTAATGGTTTGCTCTGCATGCCTTTGGAAATCGGTTGGTAGTTGTAATGAAGTTACACCCTGGAGTTTTTGTTTCCAATACTGCAACTTTTTGTCAAACAATTCACCTTGCAAATGTTGGCGCTGCCAGATAGCATAGTCAGCATATTGGAGCGACAATGGCGCTACCTCAGAGGTGACTTTTTTTATGTAAACAGAATAGAACTCTGTTAGTTCTTTAAACAAGATGGCTATTGACCAGCCGTCTGATGCAATGTGGTGCATCGTTATAACAAGTATGTTTTCCTGTTCATCAAGAATGATCAGGTTACCCCTCATCATATCATCATTGGATAGATCAAATGGTGAATTGATTAAATTTGTTATGCAAAGTTGTAAACCTTCCGTATTTTCTTTATAGACTGAACCATCAATAATCCCTAATTGCCATACATCTTTTTCCTTGATAAATTGATATTCCTTTCCTTCTTCACCACGAATCACTGTTCGGAGCACTTCATGACGCTTTATGATTTGCTGAAAGGCATATTCCAAAGCATGGATATCCAGATGTCCCCTTAATCTGAATACCTCAGGTATATGATATTGTACACTGCCTTCTAACCTATCAATAAACCAAAGCTGCGCTTGGCTAAATGATAAAGGAATATGTTTAGGCCTTGGTTGTGAGCCAAAGATTGAAATGGGAAGTTCACCTTTCTTTTGTGCGAGTATATGACGCGCCAGTTGTTCAATTGTAGGTTGTAAGAATACCTCTGTTAGTTGAATTTGAACTGCAAAATCCCGGGATATTCTTGAAATAAGTTGAACGGCTTTTAAGCTATTGCCTCCAACCTGAAAAAAATTATCTTTCACTCCAAAATTATCATGCCCTAATAAGCTTTTCCAAATAGCATATAATGTTGATTCATCCTCATTAGATGGAAGACAAATTTTTACTATTGCAGAATGTTTTTCATCCGGGTTCAATAAATACAGTAGATCGTTTGCAGTGCGGAAAGTGCGGACTTTATTTAACAGGTCATCCTTCATATGTGTGCTGCAATAATTGGTTTTTTTCTTTTATCAGAAAACTATATGTATTTGTTTGATCGTCCTTAATCCACTCTGTACGACGCAGGAATTCAACAAAGGGCCGATTTTTTAAAGTTGGCTTGAAGTGCATTATAATAGAATCTATGCCGACACCTGAACAATATTTTTTCAACTCGGATAACACAATTTCTTCCACATTTCGGCCTAATACCCGGCAACTCATGAGGAATGTATTTACATTCAAAGTATTTTGAATTTTTTTTGCCAGTATTAGTCCTACAATTCCGTAATCACCAAAGCGATCCTTCACGTCAATGATTTGATTAAATGTATTTTTCTCACGTATTTCTTTTATTATTTCTTCACGTGTTTTTTGAATACCATTAAGATTAAACTGATTAGTTCTCAACGTTAATTGCACGGCCCGGTCCAAATCTTTTTCTGTTAAGGGTTCCAGGTTTACGCTAATTTTTAAATCCTTAAGAAAATCATTGAGATAATCGTAATTAACCAGTTCTTGTTTTCTTTGCTTCTCTTCTTTGTACATTTTGTTTCTCTGCTTATCCTCTTCGGTAACCTGAAAGAGATCGAATTCCCAAATATGATCCAGAAAACTAAAAAAGGTAGCGGAATCTTCCGGTAAACTAATTGAAAGGACTTCCGGACAACTAAGAGCAACTTGCTCTATTTCAAAATTATTATCATCTAAAAAAATAAAACTATCTAATCCTACATTCAATTCTTTGGATAAGCTAATAAGATTGTGAGGCTTAGGATCCCAATTAATCCGGTGAGCGGTAATATGTTCCTGCTTTAACTTCATTTGGGGATGCTTATCAAACACTTCCCACACATCATTCTCATTATTTTTACTACACAAAACCAGTAAAAATCCTTCATTGTATTTTTCTAAAAGAAACTCCTGAATGTACACATAATTTTTATCTATGACTACATTCAATGCACCCTCTTCACCACACACACCTTTCCATAAAGTATTATCACAGTCCAAAGCAATTACTTTATATGCAGGGCTTTTGTAAGCACGTATTTTTCGCCACAAATAAGTGCCTAAAACAGAATAGTATTGCTGTGTAAAAGGCATATGCCCCAACTCATCCGTTTCTGAGTCGAACATTTCTTCAACCTTATATAGGGCAGCAATCTTAGTAAGGTCAATGAAATAAAACGAGGGTATGTCCTTTAAAAAATCAATTAACTTTCTGTTTAAATCATCTATGTGAGCAGCGGTCTGAGATGAGAAGTAATGAGATGGTGAAAGAGGGACAATCCCAATTAAAAATGGAGCAATAGCAATCTTTCTGGAATGCGTAATCGCATCAATAAACGTTTGATATGTTTCATTTAAGAAATGGATCTGCTCAGACGGGGAACTATCTTTTTTATCTCTCAACCAATCCTCTATACGAATAAGGAGAATATTAATTCCTCCATTTTGATTGAACGAGCTATGTGTATCTAATAATTGCTGAAATACAAAGTTGTATGGGGCAATATCATAGCTTATATTCATCTTAAATTCTTTACTCCAGTAGATGAGGTAATCCTGAATAGGTTCTACAATAAAAGAAGCACACAAACTGACCTTGAGATGATGGTTTTCAGACATGTTTAACCTTTAATGTGGCGCTCATTTAAAAATTAATTTTTGGTGGTTATGTGTTCCAAATTAATTTGAGCTGTATTGAGTAAATTTATTAAGAAGCCAATTATTCTACATTTTATCGTCTTGCACAGCGGAGTTGAGAAGATAAATATTAACGGACCAATTTTATTCTATTGGTCAGGATTTATTTTTAGTAACTCAGTATTTAAAATTTTCGCAATTTGAGCTGTTGAATCGGAATCAATCATCAACCCTAAATGTTCCCCGTTGACTACGAATTTTTTAACTTCCCCGGTAAATATTTCACTCCATCCCATATGAGAATCATTTTTATATCCGTATGTTTCACTTGCCTGAAATAAAATTACTTTGCCGCTATACTTTCTCTGTAACGAATCTTGTTCCAAAAAGCTTTTTTAAATGGATTGAATTGTCTCACCCTCCAAGATAAGTTTGAGTCTTTCAGCTGTATCCTGAATAAATGGTTCGTTCATAATTTCTCTGCGATTCCGATGTTTGCCGGGAATATCAAAAGTCTCTATTCCACCGGTTACAAGCCCATCCCATCCTAAATGAGGGTCTGAATAAATTCCTGGTGAGCGAAAAATAATCATCTTCCCTGGATAGGGCTTTGGTTTATATCTTCTTACTATATCAGCATTAGTCTCCCAGAAGTATAAATTCCCCAGTGCTTCAGGCAGCGGACGATTGCGGAAAATATAAAAATTGTATACCAACTTCTTTATTTTAAGCCGAAGTTTATAACTGATTAATTTTTTTAATAGATTAAAGATCTTCCTTTTTATACTTAACGAGATTTCCTTTTTATACTCGTTTTCTCTATTGAGGAGTAGGGCAGAGTCACCTTCAAAATCATTTTCCTCTTCTACCACAGGCAGATTCAAAGACTGGGTATAAGTTGGCGAAACTCCATTAAAGTTAATAATCACAGCTACTTTTTGTTTTTGACTAACTATCTGTTGTGCCATTTCGAACGCTAAAATTCCACCAAAACAATAACCTCCCAGTAAATAAGGGCCTTCGGGTTGCACAGTACGCACCTCGTTAATATAGTGGGCAGCCATAGCTTCAATCCGGGAATGAGGTGTCTCATTTCCATTCAATCCCTTCGCTTGTAATCCATACATGGGTTGATCCTGACCTAAATGAAGTGAAAGGCTTTTATAAAATAATACGGTTCCAGCTCCTGCATGCATACAAAACAAAGGCGGCTTAGTACCATTTGGCTGAATAGGTACCAATGAAGACCATGGGGCAATTAAGACTTCATTTTCAATATATGAAGCTAATTGCTTAATAGTTGGGGCTTGAAATAAAATAGCTAAAGGAAGTTGCTTGCCGAAAGTTTTTCTGATCTTAGAAAAAATTTGAGCGGCATGCATAGAGTCTCCTCCCAGATCGAAAAAGTTATCATGAATACCAATAGAATGAATATTCAGAGATTCCTCATAAATCTTTTTCAGCCTGAGTTCCAAAGCATTCCCTGCGGCCACAAAAGTATTACTCAGCTCCCGCCTCTGTTTATCCGGAGCAGGTAAAGCTGAACGATCTATTTTTCCATTAGAAGTTAAGGGCAGGCTTTCCATAAAAATGAACATTGAAGGCAACATGTATTCCGGAAGCGTCTTACTCAGAAAGTGCCGAACATCGTTTATAACAGGCATTTGGCCCTCCTTTGGAATAAGGTAAGCCACCAAACTTTTATTATTAGGAGAATCTCCACGAGCCATTACAACTACCTGCTGTAGCCCGGGATGTTGATTAAGTGCTGATTCAATTTCTCCCAACTCTATACGATAACCTTTTATTTTTACCTGATCATCTTTTCTTCCCAAGTACTCTAAGTTACCATTCGCATTCCATCTGCATAAGTCTCCCGTCTTGTATATTCTTGATCCTGGTGTTGTACTAAAAGGATTTTGAATAAATTTTTGATCAGTTAAATCAGTACGGTTTAAATAGCCTCTTGCAACTCCATGTCCGCCTATACACAATTCTCCCATTACTCCAACGGGCAATAATTGGTTTTGAGAATTTAAAATGTATAATTGCAAATTATCAATTGGCTTGCCAATAGATATATTATTTTTTAATTTTTCATTATCTCCTAAAGTATTAAAATGGTAAGTACTGCAACCTACCGTAGCTTCTGTGGGACCGTATTCATTTATAACCTCTACATCTATTCCTTTTTCTACCAGGTAATCAAATTGACTAAGGCGTAAAGCTTCTCCACCTATCACCAATTTGCTGGTTAACAAATTACCATTTTCATTTTCTAATATTGGGCTTAGTAATTCCAGATGCGAAGGTGTGATCTTAATGAAATCATAGGGCGCATATTTCCAAAGATTACTGTCTTCAAATATCAACAAGGCTTGTTGTGAACCGATTATTACTTTCTTACCTGATAACAATGGCATAAACATAGCGGTTAGAGAAGCATCGAATGTGTATGACAGGTGTATAAAACTCCCTGATCCCCCTTGTTTTTCCCCTATATATTTTGTCTTACTATTTAATAAATAATTTACAATGCTTGTGTGTTCTATCATTACCCCTTTGGGTTTTCCTGTAGAACCGGAAGTATAGATTATATAGGCCAGGTGATGTGGCTGGATTGCCACTTGTAAATTTTCTATCGGTTGAGTGTTTACAACCCGCAAATCTGGATCTATTTGTATTTGCTCAATAGTTGCTGAAGTTTGTAGTTTTGAACTGCTTTGCTGGCTGCTAACTACTATTGTAGCCCTGATATCTTCGAGCATGAAATTTATCCTATCTAAGGGATAATCAGGCTCAATTGGAACATAGGCTGCGCCTGCTTTTAAAATACCCAATATCCCAATGATCATCTCTAATGAGCGTTCTATACAAATAGGCACTAGGATTTCTTCCATTATACCCTTGCTTCTCAAATAATGCCCAAACTGGTTCGCTTTTTCGTTGAGCTCGTTATAGGTTAACTCTTTTTCTTTAAACACCAACGCTGTTGCCGCAGGCGTTCTTGCGGCCTGTTCTTCAAATAGGTCAACAATGGTTTTGTCCTTAGGATATTCTGATGCAGTATGATTAAACTCAACCAGCAGCTGGTGTTCTTCTGATGCTGTTAACATTGATAACAATCTACTTTTTGATTTGGCTGTTTTTACTCGGAGTTAGACAATATTTATAATGACCTACCATACACTTTATTGTTGGCTCATGAAAAACTTAGCGCAGTAGGTGAATTCTGTTTTTCATATAACAGTTCTTTTTCACCATATAATCGTTCAGCTATCATACCTCTGTCCCGGCAAATTTGTACAAGCTTATTAGATTGTACAATTGGGTTAGATTCATCCGTATATTTTATGCTGCTGATAAATTCTACCCAAGGTTCTTGGCCCATAGCATACACATATATTTCTTTGGGATTAAAGATGTTAACCAATGACATACCTTTATTACAATCTGAACCTGCCAATCTTCTGCTTCCATCCATATCCCTGGGCAATTTCTTTGTTAACAAAGGACCATATAACCAGGTTAATGGTGCGCCGTCACATTCCATTCCGATAAAAATTACATCTACATCGCCTATTTTATCATGAATATATTCATACAATTTCGGTTCAATAATCCGGGAATCGGCCAAAAATATTAGCTTGAAATCTCCTATTTTAACCAGATAGCAGGATTTGGTTACTATATTTAAATCACTGTGCTCACCAATAAAGGGTAAGCCGGTAATAGTGGCATCAATAAAGCGAATAGTTTCCATTTCGTTCACCGCCGTTACATTATTAAAGCCTATATTATTAAACATCAACTTCAGATCCGGATCTTCCAGCCTTCCACTATTTGTCCGTGGCACAATCAGATTTTTTATTTTATGCCGTAATGGTAATAATGTTTCAAATAAAATGTGATCCTGGTGATTATGGGTTATCAACACATAATCTATTGTATCCGGTAGATCAACATCAGAGAAATGTTGTACATCAGAATGATATCCATAATAACTAATCAGTGGGTCAACGAGAATACTTATATCCTTTGTTTCCACAAGAATACAGGCATGTCCGAAATAGCGCATCCTGATTTTATCTCCTGTATATTTTTGATACGGAGTTGGTGGCTGATCAGTAAAAAATGTATCAAAAAGGACTTCCTGAGATGGGGTAATGCCTAACATAGATTTGATGTAGCCCAAAGGTTGAGGTACTCTTTTCATTTTGACCAATTCGTCAATTCCGGGATGATCGAAGGGAATATCAAGACTTAGAACATCAGCATCTTCTAAACGAGGAGTACTGAGACAGAACGGACGTTCATCATTATTTGTTAGCCACATTGCAAAACTTTGTGAGCTCTTGTTATAAAACTCACTATTATACAATAGAGATTCGAAAAACCGGAAGCCAGGATTATTATTACGATCGTAATACAATTCTACATATCCTTTAAGGAGAGGGGGTACTTTCTCATATAAGGCTTCTAAACCAAAACCTTTAGCTTCTGTCGCTAATAACTTATCTAATTCTTTTACCGCTTTTGCAAATTGAATGACCTTTTCCTGTTTCTGAAAAGATTTCTGCTGCAAAGCTTTCACTTCCTCAATTCTTCCTCCGCCAAAGTCCATAAAAGGTCCTCCCCGCATTTTTGGGTTAAGCACCGCTTCGGCATGAATTGAAGGAGCAGCCAAGTAGGATTCAATTATTGTATGATGTCTTCCTACTACATTCATTGCTGCTGTTGCTGGCGAAATTAAATGACTCCATGCATACCAATTGTCATAGAGAGGTTCGAAAACCAAGTTTGGCTTAAGGTACATACTCTTTTCTTTCATGATTATAAATTTAATTAATCCTATTATATTTTATAGCTAAAAAAGGGGATTTCATTTTTAAAGTCGTTTAGAATGGAAAGCTCTATTTTTTTTTAAAAGACCCAGTCTACTTCTTATTGCGAATAGCTAATAGTTGCTTTAATTAAGGGAAAATTTTGAATGCTTTTTTATTAGCTGGCAACTGTACATCAATGGAAGCAGTGAAAGTGTACAGTTAGTCTGGATATAATCTTAATACATTATATTAAGTTATGAATATTTTAGATTAAAATGATCTTGCAGGATATGGCTTCGCCGTTCTCAGTCACACTTTGTAATGATTGAGTAGATTACTTTATTAAAGGAAATTTCGGTTTAATCGATGTTTATAAAACCGCAGGCTTCTTTTTCCCAGATTGCTTTGGACTGTATAAATAATCATAACCATACCCGTAATTATTTTTGAAAAAGCCTCTTACTTTAACCCCATTAAAAACTATTGCCGGATTATTTATAGGATTTATTTGGTTATTTTCATCTATTCTTTTTATAAGCATTTTGGGAGTATACTTATGCCTTACTACATATAACGTTGCATCGCAAAGAGCAGATAATATGTATGCATCGGTAACCAAAACTATTGGTGAGGTATCAATAATTACCAAATCAAAAGTTTTATCCAAATATTCAATAATTTCATTCACTTTTCCATTTGCCAAAAGCTCAGTAGGATTTTCCGGCAGAGAACCAGCTGAGATAAAAAATAAATTTTCATGTGCTTTTACGCGTTTTATTATTTCTTCCGGTTCTTTATGGCCTGTTAAGAATTCAGTAATACCTTCCTGCTGGGTTACATTTAAGATTTTCGCAATAGAAGGATTATTTAGATCCATATCAACAAGCACAACTTTCTTCCCGGTTAGAGAAAGGCTTACAGCAAGATTCGCAGCAATAAAGCTTTTTCCCTCACCTGAAATACTTGAGGTGACCAGGATTTTTTTATGGGCAGCATCAATACCTAAAAATGATAGTGAAATCCTTAATCTTCTAAACTCTTCGGCAATAAAACTCCTTCTTCCAGCTTCTATTACTAAAGGTGTTTTCGATTTATCAAATGCAACTTCTCCAATAATTGGTATAGAAGTCCGGGATTCTACTTCATGTCTGTAAAGAACTTTACCTGTTATAGACTCTTTGATAGTTATAATTGCGATACATAAACTAAGTAGAGCCAAAACCGATACAGCATAAACTACCATTTTTTTTGGACTAACAGGATTATAGTTTGCCTCTGCATAATCTACTACCCTGTTATTAGATACTTTGGATGCGTACGCAAGTTCACTCTCTTCCTTTCTTTGAAGCAAAAAAGAGTAGATATTACTTTTGTTTGAATGTGCGCGACTAATGTCGAGTAATTGACGTTCTTTTTGCGGAACTGCCTGCAAAATAGAATTATAACTTCCATTTGTAGCATTCAAATTTCTTTTTGCGGCACTCAAGCTTTGTTGTTGGCTTTGGATATTTTGTAGAATGTTAGGTCTTATTTTAGTAATCTGATCTTGAATAGAGACCAGGTTGGGATTGTTTTCACCGACTGTTTTTCTTAGTCTTTCATATTCCAATTCCGAAGTATAAAGTTTATCCATTAGTTGTGAAAGCATCGGATCATTTACGCCCAATGTAGAAGGAACAATTCCACTGCTATTTTCCTTTGTCGTTACGAATTTTTCTACTTGGTCCAGAACAGAAAGCTGCATATTTACATCGCTCAACTTTTGATCATTGGTGCTCACGTTTTGTAAATACAATTGACCTTGCGCACTGATATCCACGGCTCCTCTTGCTGATTTATATTGTTGAACTTTCTTTTCAATAGAATCAAGATCATGGGATACCATATTTAATCTATCTTCAACAAAAGCTAACGTATTTTTAGCTAAAGCATCTTTTTCGTTAATTTCGGATTGTTTATAAGAATTGATTAATTGATTCAATATATCTTCCGCCCTTTTAGGAACTTCATCATTAAAACTAAGGATTATTATAGATGATAATTTACCTGCTGGTGCTACTTTTAAACTTCCTAATAAGCCCGAAGCAAGAGCCTTAGGGTTATATAATGAAAAATAAAGTTGTTTGGGCTTATCAGCTTTTTCATAGTTATTATTTGGTATAAATTTTAATCTTCCATAAGGAGTGATAACAATTTGATTGAGCGGATATTTATATTTATCATTTAAAATAACAGTATTATTATTTTTATCAAAATCTAATTTTACTTTTTCAACACTTATTATAGAATCAGGATTAGTAGTAAGAACAGTAACAGGAGATTTAGTATATGCAGATAGAGCTTTTATTTTCCCCTGATCAGAAATTGGAGCATATAATCCCAGGTGTTTTACAACATCTATCATCAATTTTCTTGACTGAATTATTTCAATCTCATTTTCAACGATTTTTTTAGAAGAAACCAAATCAAAAGATTCCATTAATTTAGATTCTTCATTTCCTTTCCTTTCATCTTTTATGATAAGTGTTGCAGTAGCTTGGTAAATTGGAGTAGTATAGCGAAGATATGTATACGCGATACCAAAGCCTAAAATTATAGCCACCAAAAACATAGGCCAATATGGAAGAAATTTTAAAACCAGTTGCTGGATGAAATTTTCGTCTTCGTCTTCAGCCATTTTATTTTTATTAATTTTCATAATTAACGGTTAATTGTTTGACTAATTGCCTAAGAGTTACCACAATTAATAAACTTCTTAATGTAACAGGCGCCATTTTAATTATCTGCGGGTACTGGCTACTAGGTTTTTATTTGATTATATATAGTATATAGAACCATAAAGTTAGTTACTTCTGGTTCATTTTTTTATTTTTTTCCTACCAAATAAAGATTAAGTGGCCTAGAAATATAGAATGATTCAGTAATTTTTTTAAGTTAATAATTTATAAATTGGGAAATGTGCATGAAACAGCTAAAATCTTATATCAAAACTTATCCTTATGAATATTGCCAACAAAGACAAAAGGAGTGAGACTTAAATGCTAAATCCGGGAGGATGTAGCTTACCTCACCTGGTTGGTGCTGAATTTTCATAAGAAAAATTTAGCTATTCTATCGTTCCAAAAATTAAGAAGTAAAGGTGCGCAGGAATTATTATAGCAACATCATAAATACCGTTGCGACTTAGGTCGCCCAAAAGATATCCCAGCAAAATTGTAAAGGCCACAACAATACAAAATAGAGATAAAATGAAATATAATTTAATATCTGGTTGTTGCAAGCTAGATGTTTGCCCTGAATTATTCTGTTTACTCAAAACATTTAGTTCCAGAAGGGATGGCCGTTTTTGTAAAATATTTACATCAAGAATAAATAAGATATTTATTACTAATAAGGGTAGAGCAATGCCAGACAAAAATATCGGCATAAATATTTGCAACTGAGTTAAGACAAAACTGAGTGCAATAACGACAATAATAGGCCTTTTCATAAATTTAATTTTTATGTGTTACAGTAAGTACATTTATTATTTACCAGTTAAGTAAACAAAAAATTTTAAATAAAAGCCTTTGGAGAATTTTTCAGATAGGTATTAAACGAGGTATTTTTTCTTTCGGGTTGGGTAAGCTTTTGGAAGGATAATGAGAAAGTAAAAGTAAAGTAAAAAATATATAAAACAAATTTTTTTAATTAATTTTTTTATATTTACCTCTTTGTCCGCATTGCCAGGTTGGGATAGGAGATAAGATAACAAACACTTGCTTATAAATCTATTAGAAATATAATTTTATAATTTTCATGGTATTAAGACCCAAAAATATCGGATTTATGTCAAAAATTAAATTAATGCGTACAGCCCCACTATTTATTATAATGGTAGCCATATTTCTACATTCCTGCGTATCTACTGAAAAAGCGGTTTATTTTAATAATATAAAAGAAAAAGAATTTGCAGAAATTAATGTAATTCCTGTTATACAAAAAAGCGATCTTCTGAGCATTACGGTAAGCAGCTTAAATTCTGAAGCTACAATTATTTTTAATAATCCCAATCAATCTGGGATTGGTAATAACCCACAATCCGGATATTTAGTAAGTAATGAAGGAATTATTCTTTTCCCCATACTTGGTAAAATAACGGCAGCTGGATTAACCGTGAAAGAACTCACTGACGACCTAACCAAAACGCTGGTTGTAAAAAAGTTATTAGTTGATCCGATAGTCAATGTTCGAATCATGAATTTTAAAGTCACCGTGTTAGGTGAGGTCACAAAGCCTTCTGTAGTCCCCGTTCCAAGTGAAAAAATATCTATGTTGGAGGCTCTTGGAATGGCCGGAGACATGACTCTTTTTGCCAAAAGAGATAATGTATTACTAATAAGAGTTGAAAATGGAAAAAAAATTACCAGGCGCGTAAACCTAAATTCTCCTGATTTTTTAGAATCGCCTTTCTACTATTTAAAAACTAACGATATTGTTTATGTTGAACCCAATAAAGCTAAAATTGCAACAGTATCACGATCTCAACAATTACTACCCATCATAGCTAGCGGACTAACATTTTTGATTATAGTTATTGATCGCATTATAAGATAATATCTAGTCAGTAAATATTTCTTAACACTCAACTCGGTTTTCCCATTCTTAGAAAAAATGCTTTTGAAGCATGTAGTTATCTCTAACTAAATCTCATTCTCGCAACTCATAAGGCCAAATCCAATATAAAGTTTAAATTTTTTAGATTTGAATTCGTCGCCTATATTTGCACTCCTAAAATTTAAGGGAGCATAGCTCAGTTGGTTTAGAGCATCTGCCTTACAAGCAGAGGGTCCGCGGTTCGAACCCGTGTGCTCCCACAAAGTAGCCTCGTCACATCGGCGGGGTTTATTTTACTCAGCAACCAGAATTTTTATCACTACCTTTTTAACCACTCTATTGCCACCTGGAGTTATGTTTGGTCTGTGCGCATCTGAAGGAAAGAAAATAAAAAATGTACCTGGCGTTGCTGAATATAACTTTCTATCTGCTGAATAATTTGCAACATCTCTTTTCTCATCGTATTCTTTGGTAACGGTTGCTTTTGAAACAGGGTATATGCCAATCTTTTCTTCACCATTAATCACATATTGTAAGTCAATATACTTACGATGAGATTCCCAGTTTGTTTTATCAAAATTTTTTGAAGAATCTGCAGTTACCGATGCAAATACATTTTCACCATCAATAGGATATCTTCCTTTGGCAATTTTATTTAGGTCATTGTTTTTCAAAAATGTAAATGCCATATCCCAATAAGCCTTATTAGCCTGGTATTGACGTGCAAATTCCTGCACATTTATGGTTTTATGAGGCTTTAATTCTAATCCGCCAAGCCATTCTTTTTTCTTAAACCAATTTTTTGCTTTGTGTTGTGTCCATTCTTCTGTGCTTTGCGCAGCAGCACTCATAAATAAAAAAGACACGCCGAAAAACAATGCTGATAAAAATAATTTCTTCATATAAAGAATTGATGTAAAATTATACTCCTCCAAAAATTGAAAACCCCCCGTCAACACAAATCATAGAGCCTGTAACAAATTGTGAGGCATCGCTTAACAGCCAAACCAATGCGCCCTTTAATTCATCAGGATGTCCGAAACGCTTAAATGGTGTTTGTTTAATTACCAACTCCCCCCTTTCAGTATAACCACCTTCAGGTTTTGTAAGTAGATTTCTATTTTGCTCTGTTAAAAAGAACCCGGGAGCTAAAGCGTTCATTCTTATTTTATCACCATACCGATTAGCCAATTCCACTGCGAACCATTGGGTATAGCAATCCACCCCGGCTTTACCCATATTATATCCCAGCACTTTTGTAATAGCTCTTTTGGAATTCATGGACGAAATATTTACAATACTTCCCTTTCCTGTTTGTGCTATTGCATTTCCGAAAACGTGTGTAGGTATAATTGTTCCCCAGAGATTGAGATCAGTAACTTTTTTCATTCCCTCTAAATTCATTTTAAAAATATCTTCATCATGCTGAAGAACTCCTTCAGGCATAATACCGCCTGCTGCATTTACCAATCCATCTATTTTGCCAAAGTATGAAAACGCTTTTTCTCTTGCCTCCTGTAATTGATTTTCATCTAAAACATCGGCAACCAAAGCAATCGCCTTCCCGCCATTTTTATTTATTGCATCTGCTCTTTGTTCTGCAACATCTTTTTTTCTACCTAAAATGCCAACAGCACCGCCAGCTTCAACAATTGCATCAATAAATGCATTCCCCAAAATGCCAGTGCCTCCTGTTACAACTATTACTTTATCATTTAAAGAAAAATTCATGTCCTTCAATTAATTATCCTAAATCGTTTAGTTGAACCACATCCATATCGGTGTATTCCAAATTCTCTCCCGCCATCCCCCAAATAAATCCATAATTGCTGGTACCGCTTCCGGCATGTATACTCCATGGCGGAGATACCGCAGCATTATAATTTTTAACGAG
Organism: Chitinophagaceae bacterium; assembly: GCA_050998315.1. Lineage (GTDB taxonomy): Bacteria > Bacteroidota > Bacteroidia > Chitinophagales > Chitinophagaceae > Ginsengibacter. Next base: position 28,740 of record JBPCQG010000116.1, on the reverse strand, counting down.
CATGTGCCTGGTTTCCTGCGGCTCTCCCATATAATGAAATACAACCTGGTTTTCGGGAACGTCAAAATAAAAGTAAACTTCCATTCGCCTGTCGTGTGTATGCGCAGGAATTGTATTCCAAACGCTGCCGGTTTCTAAAATGGTTAAGCCCATTACTAACTGGCAGCTTTGTAAACCTTCTTTGTGGATGTAGCGATAGATAGTTCGCCTGTTAGCAGTTTCTGCCGCTCCCATTGCTCCTCCCTGTGCCTGTTCTTTTTTTAATAGTTTGGTTGGATGAACAGCATGTGCAGATGCAGATAAAATATAAAAGATTGCCGGCAATGATGCGTCAGCACTTCCGAAGGATACTTTTTCAGTTCCCTTACCAATATAAAGGCAATCTAATTTCTTAAGAGAAAAGCTTTCATTGCCAGTTGAAACTGTTCCTTCACCGCCAACATTAATAATTCCCATTTCTCTTCTTTCCAAAAAATAATTTGCTCTTAAAATATCAAAGACAGGAAGTTCGATGGCTTCTTCGGAAGGTATTGCTAATCCCACAATCATCCGGTCATAATGGGTATATGCAAAACTTATTTTACCGGGTTGTGCCAGGTCTTCAAGTAGAAATCTTTCTCTTATAACAGTAGTGGAATATGTTTTAAAATCTTCAGGATGAACACTGTTTATAATCTTCATTATTTTACTGATTTTACAATTTCCATTGCCTGCTTTGTTAGTTCTTCAATCTTTCCATAATCTTTTTGCTCAAGTAATTGTTTACTTATCAATTTGCTTCCCATCCCTACAGCACACACACCAGCTTTAAACCATCCTGCGATGTTTTCTTTATCCAGATCAACTCCGCCTGTTGGCATAAATAATAAATTAGGGAAAATTTCTTTTACTGCACTTAAAAAAGCAGTACCTAAAATATTCCCCGGGAACAGTTTTATAACTTTTGCTCCTAAAGCTTCTGCACGAATTATTTCTGATGGCGTCATACATCCAGGCACCCAAAGCATACTATTTTTATCAGCAGCTTTTGCAACGCTTTTTACAAGCCCGGGCGAAATAATAAAGTCAGCACCAGCATCAATAAAAGTTTTAGCAGTTTCGCCATCTTTAATAGTTCCTATTCCTAGATACATACCCAATAACCCGGCATCACAAACTTCTCTCATTTTTACAAAATTCTGTAATGCTGCTTCACCGCGGTTGGTATATTCTACCGCCCGTATTCCTGCACTGTATAATGCTTTTAAAACATTTACACTTACCTCTGAGTCTTTGGTAAAATACAGCGGTAGAATTCCCTGCTCAAGAATTAATTTTAATATTTCTGTTTTCTTATCCATAAATTTATTTTGATAAACAATGATATTTGAATTGAACAAAATTGCAGTATTTATTTACGCAATCGTTACCACATTCTTTTTTGTTGCTTAAATAAATATGAAAGATATTTGAGAGATTGCATTCAGACAAAAATACTCACTTACTAATTAATCAATCATGGCTAAAAAAGTTGTAACTCTTGGCGAAATAATGCTCCGGCTCTCTACTCCTGATTTTAAAAGATTCGTGCAGTCCGATAGTTTTGATGTTACCTATGGAGGTGGTGAAGCCAATGTGGCTGCAGCGCTTTGTAATTATGGTCTGCAGGGAACATTCGTTTCAAAAGTTCCTGACAATGCAATAGGACAAGCTGCTATAAATCATTTACGCAGATATGGAGTAGACACGCAGTTTATTGCCCGTGGGGGAAAAAGATTGGGCATCTATTTTTTAGAAACAGGCGCATCCATGAGAGCATCACAGGTTATCTACGACCGTGCCGATGCAGCCATTTCGGAAGTGGATATTGCTGAATTTGATTTTGATAAAATATTAGATGGTGGAGATTGGTTTCACACAACCGGCATTACACCTGCGTTAAGTGATAAGTCTGCAACACTTACTGAAGCTGCATTAAAAGCTGCCAAAGCAAAAGGAATAACAACAAGCATTGACCTTAACTATCGCAAAAAATTATGGAGTAAAGAAAAAGCAAGAGAGGTAATGACAAAACTTTGTAAACATGTTGATGTATGCATTGGCAACGAAGAAGATGCTGATACAACACTCGGTTTTAAAAGCGCCGGAACTGATATTACAAAAGGCGAACTAAATCTTGAGGGATACAAAGATGTTTTTAAACAAATGAAAGATAAGTTTGGCTTTAAATATATTGCTTCTACATTACGCGAAAGTCACAGTGCATCTGATAATGGCTGGAGTGCATTAGTGTATGATGGCAATGAATTTTATCATACAAAGCAATATGAAGTTCGCATTGTTGACCGTGTTGGCAGCGGTGATTCCTTCGCAAGCGGTTTTATTTATGGACTAGTTACAGATATGGCAATGAAGGATGCTGCCGAATTTGGTGTTGCCGCTTCTGCGATAAAACATACAATTCCCGGCGATTTAAACCATGCTACTTTAAATGATGTTAAGGAATTGATGAAGGGTGATGCAAGCGGAAGGGTGCAGAGATAACCTCACTCATTCTCCACCCTCTCTATCTCTCCCTAAAGGGAGAGGAAAAAAAGAAGATTGATGCGGATATAGAACTCCTATAGTTGATAGTTTTTTATAGATGATGTGGAAGATATAATGCAAGGATATATTCAAATGTACCGTCCCTCTCTAAAGGAGAGGGATAAGAGGGTGAGGCTTATGCGCATTTAATAAAAATTATTCATGATAATAGATACTCTCTCCAACTCAGAAAAATACAACAGTGTTCACCCATTGTTTGCGAAAGCATTTGAATACATCAAAACGCAAAATCTTGAAACAATTGAAGATGGCAAGTTTGAAATTGACGGAGATAACCTAAGAGCTATTGCTTCCAATAAAAAGGGAATGACGGCTGAAGAATCTGCTGCAAAATTTGAATGCCATGATAAACATATCGACATACAACTTTGCATAAAAGGGAAGGAACAATTCGGATGGAAATCAAGAAGCACCTGCATACAACAAAAGGGAGATTACAATGCAGAGAAAGATGTTGTATTTTATAACGATGTCCCTGATATGTATTTTGAGTTAACGGATAACCAGTTTGCCATCTTTTTCCCTGAAGATGTTCATGCACCAATGATTGGCGAAGGAGAAATAAAGAAACTTGTGATGAAAGTGAAGATGTAAAGCCCCCTCTATCTCCCCCGATAGGGGAGGATATGGAGAAGATTTTCTCGAATCAATAAAGAAAGGGAAAAGAACTATAATAAAGAGTAGTTTTATTGCACTGACAAACAGCCTTCTACTGCCTCATAAATATTTGGGATTAATTCTTCGATGGTCTCAGCCTGAGTAACGCACCCCGGCAATGCAGGTATCTCTGCCCACAAACCGCCTTCTTCCGCTTCATGAATAATTACTTTTAATTTCATATCTGCTTTTTCCCAAATTTAGATAAAATTTATGGCGAACGAATTCGCTTACCACTCAAAATAATTCTTCGCATTGTTATAGCAAATGTCTTCAATAACTTTCCCTGTCCATTTTAGATCGTGAGGTAATTCGCCATTTTCAATTTCTTCTCCAAATAAATTACATAATATTCTCCTGAAATATTCATGGCGTGGAAATGAAAGAAAACTTCTTGAGTCAGTGAGCATGCCTACAAATTTGCTAAGCAATCCCATGTTTGATAAGGCATTTATCTGTTTTGTCATTCCATCTTTCTGATCTAAAAACCACCATGCAGAACCCCATTGAACTTTTCCTGCAACGGAGCCATCATTAAAATTACCGGTCATTGTCGCCGTCAATTCATTGTCTGCAGGATTTAGATTATACAAAATCGTTTTTGCTAACTGATTAGTCGAATCAAGGCGGTTAAAAAATTTAGACATAGACTTTCCCTGGTGAAAATCTCCAATAGAATCCCAGCCGGTATCTGCACCGATGATATCCAACATTCTTGAATTATTATTTCTTAAACCGCCTACATGGTATTGCTGTACCCATCCTTTTTCCCAATCCCAAATTGCAAAAATGTGAAGCATCGCAGATTTAAATTTTCCTGTTTCGTCTGAAGTGAGTTCCCTTCCATCACGTATCTTATAAAATGCGGCAACAACTTCTGCATCTGTATACTCTTCTGCAAAAAGATGTTCCAGACCATGATCGGAAACTGTGCATCCTACCGACGCAAAAAAATCATGACGCAGTTTTAATGCCTCTAAAAAAGATTCAAAAGAATTAATATTTGTATTGCTTACTGCCTGCAACTTTTCTACATAATTATTAAAGCCGGCAACATCATCAACATTCATCGCTTTATCCGGACGAAAGGCAGGAAGTATTTTTATTTCAAATCCATCCTTTTTTATTTTTTGATGATGCTCTAATGTATCAATAGGATCATCTGTAGTGCAAACAACTTTTACATTCATTTTCCGTAACAGGTTACGAATGGAATATTCTTTTGATTGCAGTTTGCTGCTGCATGCAGCATAAATTTTTTTAGAGCTGTTTGAATTTAGGACTTCATCAATATCGAAATAACGCTGTAATTCCAAATGAGTCCAGTGGTAAAGGGGATTGCGTAATGTAAAGGGAACGGTTTCAGCCCACTTCTCAAATTTCTCGTAATCAGTTTTATTACCTGTAATATAACTTTCATCAATGCCGTTGGTACGCATTGCCCGCCATTTATAGTGATCACCATACAACCATGCCTGTGTAATATTTTCAAAGTTGATATCATTGGCTATTTGATCAGCCGGAAGATGGCAGTGATAATCTATCACAGGCATTCCTTTTGCGTAATCATGATATAATTTTTTTGCAATAGCGCTTTGCAGTAGAAAATTTTTTCCTAAGAATTTTTTCATGTTATGAACTTTAAAAGGCCTCACCCTCTTATCCCTCTCCTTCAGAGAGGGAAGGTGCTTCAGTACATATCCAAATATTTTATCCCCCACATCATCTATAAATATCTATCAGCAATTAAAGCTATTAAAAAAATTAAATTATTTCAAACCTAAGTTCTCCCTTTAGGGAGACAGAGGGTTTTAGACAAAGTGTGAATTCACAAACTTACTCCTCTTTTCCATGAATAAAATCATCCTTGTTTAATTGAACAGCCTTTGGAATTACTTCTCCACGCCGTGTCTCTTTTATAGCTTGTGCCGAGCAGGACACGGCGACAATCCTAAAATGAGATTTGTTTTTATCTTAGATTGATGGCTGTTAGAACAGTAATCGGACTTTCATCCACAGCCGTGTCTCTTCTCATAGCTTGTAGTTGGGCAGGACACGGCAACAATTCTAAAGTAAGATTGTTTTATCTTATTCTCACTATAAACAAGACTCCTGGGGGAGACACGGCAAGAAGAAAACAACACGGATAATATCAACGAACATAAAAAGGAACAAGCACAAAACATTAATGACTGCATGAAACAAATAAACTTAATCAAGTATTTACTTTCATTTCAAAACCAATAAACAATCAATATTATGATACGAAAATCATTACTCTATGGCGGCTGGGGCAGCAAACATCCCTTTATCCATCAGACTACAAGGAATTATTTTAAATCTGTTGGAAAACAATAAAAGAATCCGCATATACTGTACATTGGCTCTGCGTGACAGCTGTGGCGACTAATGCATTTTACGTTTACTTATTTATAATATAATAAATGAGGCAGTAAATATCTACTGCCTCATTAGATGTTCGTGTTAAAACTAATTATTAAATTTTACCAATTTCACCAAGTCCCTTTTTACACCTTGGATTGCTTCTATAAAGTAAATACCAGCTACGTAATTTTGACCAATGCGTAATACATGGTTCGGCTTCACATTTTGATGTTGTTCTAACAGCCTTCCCCGTATATCTATAACACGCATCGTGATCTTACCAGATGAACCAGCTTCTATTTGTACATTAAATCCTCCGGAAGACAGGTTGGGAACTGCTTTGATGTTCAGTTCTGTTGCCCGAATGTTAATGTCCGAATCTTTTTCTCCACGGGCGGCTTCGTATGATTCACCTTTTGCATCAGCAATGCGATTCGCCGAAGAGTCGGTACTGGAATAGGCCGAGAAGGTGCTCCCACTCGACGCACGAACGCGATAGTAATAGGTTGTGTTCTTGTCGCCCTTGTCCGTGTAACTGGTGACGTTGGCATTCACCTGAGCAATCTCGGTAAATCCGCCAGATGGTGACAAAGACCGCTCAATGTGGAAAAGCTGCTCGTTGTTGGAATTATCCACCCAACTGAGTTGCACTTGTCCAGAATTGCCGGATGCTAATACAGCATTTAATCCGCTTGGTGCATTAATTGATGTGGGTGGCGGAGGCGGTGGTTGGTTGCCAATCATACGCGTTAGAAGATTGATTACCATCTGCTGGAATTTCGGGTTGAGTCTTGAAGGACGCAGTGGGGATGGTCCACTTGCGTTGTAATCGTCCAGACCCCAACTTAATTGATTGCTCCCAGCGCCAAACACCACTGCGCCGCCGGGGGTTGTATAGGTTGTCGTGTCCGCAAAACGCCCGTTCCCCACCGGCGAGTGTGCAATAATTCCGATGTTCGTAGGCGATGATGCAACTACTTCATCAACTTCATATCCGATGAGTCCTGGCAGAACCTCGTTCAATGCAAGGTTGGTGCCCGCACAGATCCAGTGGCTCGGGTTCGTAATGACCATATCCACATGCCAAATACCGGTCCAGTACATCACACCGACCATAGCCGCCTCGGGCCTATTCACCGGGCTGTTGCGCCACAATGTGGTCGTGAGACGGTCGTTGCTTGAATTTTTATCGATCGCATAGGGATCCTTTGTACCCGATACATTTTTATAGCAAACCATTGTGCGGTTTAGCTGTGTTGGTATTATACTGCTGGGCTCCAAACGCATTTGCCAGTAACAAACATTAGAGGAAAAGAAGCCAAGACTTACCCCATTGTCACGAGCTTGCTCCACCTGGTCGCGCATTTGCCATGACCAATATTCGTCATGACCTACGGATAAAAAGCCTTTATGCTTTCTGGTCGTGCCGTTCAGGAGCAGGTCTGTTTTCTCGTGAGTATCAATATTAGTTGCATAAGTGACGTCGTAGCCCTTCATCTCGAGCCAACGCACCATGTTGTATTCCCAGCCTGCTGCATCCAGACTAGTCCCTTGTTGAAGGGTGGTGATAAATTCCCCGGCACCTACGCCTATCTCACTGCCTGGTGCAATGCCGACCGCAAAGGGCCGGTTGAAAGACACCTTCCATGCCGACCCATACTGGTCGCTGTTATGGGGATACAGGGACCTGCTACCATAGCATGCTATGCTGCCGCAGCCTGGGCCTGTGCGTTGGTAAGGCCAATTATTGTACGCCTGATAGGTGGCGAAACTCGCCTGGTAGAGGAAGTCCGAGGTGCGCAAATCGTCGCGTACGACGAAGATGATGTAGCTCTGCTTGCCGCTAGTGGCTGCCGTTAGCTTTGCCAGATAAATTCCGCTTGCCCAGTCAGTTGGGTCCGACGTGTTATTGGGGATGTTAAGAGTGTAATGGCTTACCCAATTGCACTCGACGAGGGCATTCGAAAGTGGGTGTGTCGGCGTGGGCTGATTAATCCCAGCAATGCTGGCCTGCCCGAGAAGCCTTGCGCCATTGCCGCCATACCATCCCATTCGGTAAATTTGAAGGTTAACCTGCTGCGCTTGAGCAACGCTGATGAAAAACTTGATCGCTCCTCCGCGGTTCACACTCGTGAGCGAGGCGTAGCCCTCAACCTCGCGGTTCAGCGCCGGATTCGTGAGCTGCCACGTAGTGGTTCCTGCTTTGGCGTTCTCCAGGTGGATCGGATTGTCTGCGAATGCCCTGCTACTGGGAGCAAAGCCTAATACATTATCGGGTACGATAAAGAATCCTGTAGCTGCCAGGGAAGTGTTGAGGATAAATTTTCTTCTAGAAGAGTTGTTTGGTGAATTGGGATTCATAAAAGTAGTTTTGGGTTGATGAAATAACTTAGGAAATACTTAGGCAAAATACTTTAGGGTAAAATACTTAGGTAGAAACAATTAGGAAAAATACTTGGGAGGAATAGGAAGAATGCTTAGGAAAATTGCCTTTAGCAAGATATAGTAAAAACTTAATCTAACCAAATCAAAATTTTCTAGCTCCCAATTTAATTACAGATATTTAATTATAGGCTTTTTATTTTCTAATATGGGCTTTTATTTCCCATCGAGATACTGGTTATTTTCCGATACAGATAAAACAAATTAATGACACTAATTTTAATAGATTATGATAGCTGTTTTTGTTGGGCGAGGTAATATTCATTTCATCATTAACAAAAACCAGGCTAGAATAAAATTTTTAAAAATGTTCTTTGTATAGGGATAGAGAGGTATAGGGATAGAGAGCTTTACAAACTCACGCCCCTTTTCCAGGGGATAAAATCATCCTGGTTTAATTGCACAGCTTTGGGTATTACTTCTCCGCTTGCTGCCTTTATACAATACTCCAATATCTCCTCACCCATCTGCTCAATTGTTTTTTCTCCTTCAATTATTGCACCTGTGTCAATGTCAATTATATCTCCCATTCTTTTTGCCAACTTAGAATTGGTTGCTACTTTAATTGTTGGGCAAACAGGGTTGCCGGTTGGGGTGCCAAGTCCTGTGGTAAACAGGATTAAGGTAGCGCCGGAAGCTGCTTTTCCTGTAGTGGCTTCTACATCATTTCCGGGTGTGCATACCAAACTCAATCCCTGTTTTGTTGCCGGCTCTGTATAATCAAGTACATCAACCACTGGTGACGTTCCTCCTTTTTTGGCAGCACCTGCACTTTTTATCGCATCTGTTATCAGCCCATCTTTTATATTTCCGGGAGAAGGATTCATGTGAAATCCCGAACCCACTCTTGATACAATTGCTTCATAGCTCTTCATCAGGTGTATGAATTTTCTGGCGGTAGGTTCATCAACACAGCGATCAACCAATTGTTGTTCTACTCCACATAATTCCGGAAATTCTGCAAGAAGAACCTGTGCATTTAACGCAGCTAAAAGATCAGAACAATACCCTACTGCAGGGTTTGCAGATATGCCACTAAACCCATCGCTGCCGCCGCATTTAACGCCAACGCATAATTTATCAAGTGATGCAGGTTTTCTTTCCAATTTATTTATCTCTATAAGACCTTCAAATGTTTTTTTTATCGCATCAGATATTAATTGCTCTTCGCTTTGTGATTGCTGCTGCTCAAAAATATAAAGAGGCTTATCAAAATTTGGATTACGTTGTTTCAGGTCGTTTAAAAAATCATTTGTTTGCAAATTCTGACAACCCAAGCTTAAAACAGTTACTCCCGCAACATTTGGGTGATCGGCATAAGCAGCAAGTAATTTACTTAGTATAGCTGAATCCTGCCTGATACCACCACAGCCACCCTGGTGATTTAAAAATTTTATGCCGTCTACATTTTTAAACACTCTTTTAAGCTGTGGCAGGGTTTGCCCAATTTCAATATTTTCAACCTGCACACCCTTTTTGTAAGCCTCAACTAAATTGTGAGCATATTGCTTGTATTTATCAGTTACTTCATAACCCAATTCATTATGAAGTGCTTCTCTAATTACATCCATATTCCTGTTCTCACAAAAAACGGTTGGTACAAACAACCAATAATTTGCCGTGCCTACCTTTCCATCACCGCGGTGATAGCCATTAAAAGTTCTGCTTTTAAATTTAGAAACATCAGGAGCCTGCCAATGATAATTTGACCCACGATATTCATAAGGATCAGCAGCGTGCTTTATGTTTGATGTGGTCATCAATCCACCTTGTGAAATAAAATTTTGAGCCTTACCGACTAACACTCCATACATATGAACTTCATCACCTGCATTCATATCATTCTCAAAAAATTTATGCTTGGCAGGAATATCATCAACTATTTTAAAGGTGTTTCCATTATAAGTTATGGAGTCATTTTTAGCAATATCCTGTAATGCTACAATTACATTGTCGTTTGGATGAACCTTCAAAACTTTATTCCTCATGCAATGATCTCCTTATTTAAGTGGACTGATTGAATGGTTTGCTTTACCCCATTTTGCATTATCAACTTCAGCTTTTGGTAAACAGAGTCAGCAAAGCCATTTAGTAAAGTTAAATCTTCACCCCAGAATGTAACATCTTTTAAGGTTTGATTCACTACGGTGTTTGTATCTGAGTTTTTCCACCTTTCCTTAAACACTTCAGCTAAATCATCCTGTATAGAATATTGCTGCCCATCCCTTTCGCCATAAAACTTTTCATTAGATTCCCCTGCAACCTTCATAAAATAAATATAGGATGCAAAGCCAAGTGAAAATAATTCCGGCGGAGTATTATTGTTTTTATAATGAGTTAATAAAACCGGGATACATCTCAATTTCATTTTGGAACTTATCTGAACTGTTATGCTTATCCAGTTGTGTTTTATCTGCGGATTACGAAAACGGTCTAATACTTTTGCGGCAAAATCATATGTAGTTTTTGGATCAATCTTATAAGGAATAGAAGGTGCAATTTCGTTCTGCATCACATCGGCAATAAAATTTGAAACGGTTTCATCATTCATTGCCTGCTTCACAGTTTCACAACCTGCAAGAAAAGCAAGTGCGCAGCTTAATGTATGTGTTCCGTTTAGCAATCTTAGTTTAAGTTCACGATGCAGATCAATATCAGGCGCAATAACAACACCTTCATCAGCCTGGTAAAATGATAAAACATTTTTAATTTCCTCACTGCCTTCTATTGCCCATAAACTATATACCTCACTCATGGTAAGCAACTGATCTTCGTACCCCAATTCCCTTTCAAGTTTTGTCAATTCTTCAGCATCAGGCTTGCCCGGCACAATCCGATCTACCAGGGAATTGCAAAATTCATTACAGCATTCAAGCCAATCAATAAATGCCACTTCTAAACTATTTAAATGAGCCAGCTCCAGAACAATACTCTGTAATCTTTTTCCATTATCAACAATCAGCTCTGTAGGAACTATCACCATTCCTGAATTTTTACTTCCGTTAAAGGCCTTGTATCGCTCATATAAAAATGCCAGTAATTTACCGGGATATGAAACAGGCGGATGATGCCGGATGTCTTCATTCACTAATTGAATACCAACCTCTGTAGTATTGGAAATGATTACCTGCATGTTTTGATCATGTGCACATTCAAGAATTTCTTCCCAATCTTCTTTTGCGCTCAACACCCTGCTTATGGATGAGTTGATAATATTTTCCTCAACTTTTTCACCATTTTTTAAGCCCCGAACGCAGAGCGTATATAAGCCGTCCTGTCTTTCAAATGCTGATGAATTGCCAGTTGATGTTGATTTTACAACAACTATACGACCATTAAATATGCCCATCTGATTAGCTTTGTTAATAAAGTAATCAGGTAAGCCACGGAGTAAAACGCCTGTGCCAAATTGTAAAACTTTTTCAGGTAATTCAAACATGGCCTCTGATGGTATCCCGCTAACCTTTGATGAAATATTTTTTAGTGTATATCGTGACAGGATCATAACAATTTTTTGCTTGTGGCATTATCCATAGAAAGAAGCGCCATTTGATGACCGGTTTTAGTAATTGTTTTTTTATGAGTAGCAGTATCAGCAGGGCAATCAACTATACGATCTTCCTTTGCATCATATCCATAACAAATCCAGATTTCATTTTTTTCTGCATTTATTTTTTATTTGTTTGGTCGATCGCCCATTTTACAACATCTTCAGCAGCTTTATAATTTTCAAATTCTTTTGGAATTTTTCTTCCATCCGTATATTCATTATAAAACCACGGATCACCTACAATAAATACACTTCCCTTACCCACTTTTGTCACTGACACAACTGCATCATTGCCTTGTATCAATACCGCTTTTGAAGTACCTGTAAGATTTTGCGATGCATACTCTTTCATATAAATTTTATTGGCAGTTTTAAAAAGAGCATTGCCTGAATTAATTTTAATTGCCCCCATTTCAAATTGATTTCCTGTAACCCTATTCTTACTATCAAAATTAAATTGAACCCCAAACCTGGAAGCCAACCGGTTAAAATGAGTGAACTCTACATTGCCTGAATCATTACCAAAGAGCATCAGTACACCACCGCTTTTAACCCAATTATAAATAGCATCAAATATCTTTTGGCTGAATATAATTAGGAGATTTTGTTTCTTTTTCTGTGTCAGGATCAACAATAAGATAAATATCGGCGCCTTTTAAATTTTGTACAGTGGGTCCTGTTTCTAAAGATTTTGCTTGAACACCATACCTATTAAATATATTGCCCAATATTGAATAGCCATTATTATCATACTCCTCCCAGATATAATGAAAACGAATTGGTTTACCCGCATCCATTCTTGTTTCACGATTAAAATAATAATCCAGTAAAACGGTTTTGCCTTTACCGTAAGAAAGTGTATTCAACATTTCAATTTCGTTAGAGGCCTGTATAAAAGCGCCTACTCCTTTAGGATCGTTGACCACTACTTTTTCACTCATATAGTAATCATAGCTTCCATCCCGGTAAGGGTTGCCCCCCGGAAACACTTACTGTTCCATGCAAGTTTGTCTGACCATTTTCTACTTTGATAAAACTCATTACTATCCCCTCGTATCCTTTTTTAGCAACTGGTAAAAATGTTTGCGGCAGAAAGCCAAGTCTAACTCCCTTTGCCAATGTATAAACAAACTGAGACGAAGCAGATGCCTCAGTATAATTCTTTTCTTTACCCGGCATGTCCAAAATGTCCCACCATAATCCGGTTCTTTTATCCTGGTAATTTGCAACTGCATTAGCAAGCCTGTTTAATATTTTAATCAATGAATCTCTTTTGGGATGATTTGCAGGAAAAACTTCTAATACATCCACTAAACCTGATCCATACCATCCCATTGCACGTGCCCAAAAATGCGGAGACAGCCCTGTTGTTTTATCGGCCCACTTTTGTTCACGGGATTCATCATACCCGTGATACATCAAACCCGTTTTGCTGTCCCGTGCTTTTTTTTCCATCAAAATAAATTGATGTGCTATATCATTATAATTTATGTCTTCATTAAAATTTTTTGCATACTCTGCATAAAACGGTTCGCCCATGTACAAACCATCCAGCCACATTTGGTAAGGATATATTTTTTTATGCCAGAAGCCGCCTTCCTTTGTCCGTGGCTGTGTGCTTAGCTGTTGCCGCAGCGTTTTTACAGCAGTCAAGTATTTTTCTTTTCCGGTAACATTGTAAAGCAATAAAAGAATTCTGCCGCAGGCTATATTATCTATGTTATGTTCCTCCTGTTTATAGGTACGGATGTCTCCTCTGTCATCCACAAAAAAATCCATGCTTTTTTGTATATAATTAAAATAAGAACCATCACCAGTGGCATACCATAACCCCTGGATGCCTTTTAAAATCACAGACTGATCATAACCCCATTTAACCGGCTTGCCGGGTTGCATTGATAAAGAATCTTTCCAGATTGCCATTACAGTTTTAGCCATGTCAGCTGCATATGATTTTTGTTGAGCAGATGTTGAAACTGAAATAACAACAACCAACAACAGAATAAATATTTTTTTCATTTTCCTTTTTTTGTACCCTGTATTAAACTTTCATATCATCACCTCTATGTCACTCATTTGTACTTTTTGTTCTTCGCTCACTACATCCATACATACTGCGATCCCGAGCTTCTTGAAACCTGCCCGACTTTAGTAATTCAGGTGTGCTAACTCTGCGTTTGTACAGCTAATCATCAAGACTTCTACCAGTTCAGCGTTAAGAAAAAATTCACTTTATTTTTAAATTTTGCAAATGAACTGAAAGAGAATAAAATTAAAAATGATGGAGAAAAAGTGGACGGTGAGGACAACCACCACAGGGGGAAGTAAACTATTTTATAAAAAAATCTATAAATCCACAACATGCTTTTTCAGATTACTTTCATTTGCCGCTTCGATAATTTTTATAACATTTAGTCCATCCTGGGATGAAACAGGAACAGGTTTACTAGTTCTTATCGCTTCATACATTGCATTATAGTAATCACCATAGTTTCCCCTTTCTGATTCAATATATTCTCTAACCACTTTATCATCTTTTTCTGTGTGTAACAAACCCTTTTCTGAATCGGGTTCTTTGCCCCAATTATCTGTTCCCGGTATTTCACCCTTTTGCAGAAGTATTTCCTGAATATTTGTTTTTGGCTTTATGAATGAGCCTTTAGTACCATGAAGAATGTATCCTGGCAATGGTTCTCTTACCAGGTAACTGGATTTTAGTTTTACCCGAAGATTTGGATAATATAAAATCAATTCAAAATAATCATCCACCTTGGAGATAGGGCGAATGATTCTAATATCTGCAAACAATGCTTCAGGCATTCCAAATAATTGCAATGCCTGATCTATAAGATGTGAACCAAGATCGTACAAAGCACCTGTTCCTGGCCCGGGGATTTCTTTATGTATTTTATAACTTAATTCGTTTGAATAGCGATCATAATGAAATTCGGCTTCGACAAGGTCTCCCAATAATTTTTTATCAAGAATTTTCTTTATCGTTTTATAATCACTGTCATAGCGGCGGTTCTGATATACTGATAGTTTTTTATTTCGGCTCTTTGCTAATTCAATCAACTCTTCGCCGTCTGCAACTGTAACAGTAAAAGGTTTTTCTACTATAACATGTTTATCTGCAAGTAATGCTTTTTTTGTGTATTCGTAATGTGTGTAGTTGGGTGTATTTACAATAACCAATTCAACTGCATCATCGGCAAGCATTTCTTCCAATGTTGTATATATTATTACCGATGGATATTTTTCTTTCCCTGATTTTTTTGATCTTTCCCAAACAGAATAAAAATTAAACCCGGTATGAATATTAAGAAACGGTGCATGAAAAACAGATCCACTCATGCCAAAAGAACATAGTACTGTATTTATTTTTTTCATCTCTTTTTTTATAAACAAAAAAGAACTACCAAAACAAAGTATACAATGCGGCCAGAATTCCACAAACAATTAATGCGCCAACAGAAAACCCCGGAGACAATTTGAACATGTTTTTATCTACTTCCAAACCATGTGGGGTAACGCCCTTGCGATTATCAATCATACTAATAATGTACATGCCTAATATGCAAACAATAAATACAAAACCCATCCTGTCAAGAAAAGGAATTTCAAAAACCCCTTTATCATTTGCTTTTGAAAAACCCATCGGCGCTAAAAAAGAAAGATCCATTATTCTAGGTAAAAATTTAAGAATTAATGAAAAAACAAATCCCCCGATCGTTGCAAAAAGAGCAGCATTCGAGGTGGCTTTTTTCCAGAAAAATCCAAGTATGAACATTGCAAAAATTCCTGGTGAAACAAAACCTGTGTATTCCTGTATGTATTGAAATCCGCCTTTCTTATCTATGCCTAATAAAGGAGCAATAAGTACTGCCAATATTAATGCTACTACAACCACTATTTTTCCAACATTAACCATATTTTTTTCTGTTGCTTCCGGTTGCAATCGTTTTTTATAAATATCTAATGTAAAAATTGTAGAGATGCTGTTTGCTTTTCCGGCAAGTGATGCAACAACTGCCGCGGTTAATGCCGCAAACGAAAGACCTTTTAAACCCGCCGGCAAAAGATTTAATAAAACAGGATATGCTTTATCAGGATTTATTTCAGAGCCTAACATCATTTCATTCTGAAAATTGCCCTGCTGGTGCAAAACATACGCTGCAATGCCCGGCAACACTACAATCACAGGCATTAATAATTTTAGGAACGCAGCAAAAAGAAGTCCGCTTCTCGCAGTTTTAAGATCTGCTCCCAGCGCTCTTTGAGTGATATATTGATTACACCCCCAGTAATTAAGATTTACAATCCACATACCTCCAATCAGTATTGTAAGCCCCGGGAGATCCATATAATTAGGATTATCTTTTTTAAATACCAGGTGAAAATGATCATTTGCCTGATCCATCATTAATTTAAAACCATTTACAACACCGGTTGTACCAAATTTTTCTGATACCAGGTTTAAGGCAATATATGTTGTTACCAACCCACCAAGTATTAAAAAGAAAACCTGTACTACATCGGTGTACCCGATAACTTTCATACCGCCAAGTGTAATAAAAATGGCAAATATTGCGAGCACATACATACATGCAGTAGTGTTTATGCCCGAAATACTGTTGATGGCAAGTGCTCCCAAGTAAAGAATGGAGGTAAGGTTTACCACAACATATAACAGAAGCCAGAACACCGCCATTATCATTGCCACTGTTCCATTATACCTCTGATGTAAAAACTGCGGCATCGTATATATTTTATTTTTTAGATAAACAGGTATAAAAAATATGGCTACAATTATTAATGTAGCGGCTGCCATCCACTCATAAACAGAGATGGCTAAACCCATTTTAAAACCTGAGCCGCTCATACCTATAAATTGTTCTGCAGAAATGTTTGATGCAATTAAAGATGCGCCTATAGCCCACCATGTAAGTGAACCTTCTGCCAAAAAATAATCATGGGATGCGGTAATGGTTTTTTTCTTTTTCCTGTTGTATATCCATATTCCGTAAGAAGCAACGACGACGAAATAAAAAAGAAAAACCAGATAGTCTTTAGTAACAAGAGTGTTCATGCTGTTAAGTTGGTTTGTTGGGGTTGATTAGAAATTTATTTAAAATTGCCTGCAAAAAATTATACAAGTTTAAATATAGCGATTTATGATATTCTCCAAATATTCCTGTTTGCCACTTCTAACCGTAGGTTCTCCATTCTCTATTGCCAAACTTCTCAGGTCTTCTAAAGATAATTTTCCGTCTTCAAATTCTTTTCCCTTGCCACCGTCAAAAGTAGCATAACGTTCTTCTCGTATTTTTTTGTAATCAGATTTCTGTAAAATATTATCAGCAATAATCAATGCCCTTGCAAATGCATCCATGCCACCGATGTGTGCATGAAAACGATCTTCTGCATCAGTAGAATTTCTCCTGATCTTTGCATCAAAGTTTATTCCCCCGCCTTTTAATCCGCCGGCTTCTAAAACTATCAGCATGGCTTCTGCCAGTTCCGTAATATTGTTAGGGAACTGATCTGTGTCCCAACCGTTCTGATAATCCCCTCTATTCGCATCCATGCTTCCCAACAAACCTGCATCTGCCGCAACCTGCAGCTCATGCTGAAACGTATGCCCCGCAAGCGTTGCATGGTTCACTTCAAGATTCAATCTAAAATCATTCAGTAAATCATATTGCCTCAAAAAACTTATTACTGTGGCAGCATCATAATCATATTGATGTTTGCTTGGCTCACAGGGTTTTGGCTCAATAAAAAATGACCCTTTAAAACCATTGCGCCTTGCGTAATCTTTTGCAGTGTGTAAAAATTTTGCAAGATGCTCCTGTTCCCTTTTCATGTTTGTGTTAAGCAAACTCATGTAGCCTTCACGTCCGCCCCAAAAAACATAATTTTCACCATCCAAAAAAATCGTTGAATCAAGGGCTGCCTTCACCTGTGCGCCGGCGTGAGCCAGCACATGAAAATCAGGATTTGTGGCAGCGCCATTCATGTACCTAAGATTTGAAAATAAATTTGCTGTGCCCCATAATAATTTTACACCACTATCATTTTGTTTTTGTTTTGCATATTCTGTAATTACCTGCAAACGTTTTTCATTGTC
The DNA here is from genome assembly GCA_050998315.1 of Chitinophagaceae bacterium. Taxonomy (GTDB): domain Bacteria; phylum Bacteroidota; class Bacteroidia; order Chitinophagales; family Chitinophagaceae; genus Ginsengibacter. The sequence continues at coordinate 10,990 of JBPCQG010000116.1, read as the reverse complement.
TGCCACATCGTTTGTATAATCAACAATATCCATATCATGAAAACAATAATAGGGTAGGTTCATTTTAGTAATGAACTCAAAAGCCGCATCCATTTTATCTTTCGCTCTTTCAATTGGGTCCGCTTTACCGTTCCAGGGAAAAATATGAGTAGGCTCACCAAAGGGATCTGCACCGTTGCCATTAAACGAATGCCAGTAAGCACATGCAAAGCGCAGCAGTTCTTTCATCGTTTTTCCGGCAACCTTTTTATTCTCATCGTACCACCGAAACGCAAATGGATTATCACTTTCAACCCCCTCAAATTTTATTTGCGGGATATCTTTAAAAAATTCTTTTTCTCCGGTAATTACTTTCATTATATATGTTTTTATTTTTTTGTTTCCGGCATTAGTTCTTTGTGCATCTTCATTGGCGTCGCACTCGTCTACAGCGAATCTTTACTGAACTTTTCCTGCCACCAAGACACAAAAAACACAATGTTTTATGAACTTTTTCTTTGTGCTACTTTCTGTCTTAGTGCCTTTGTGGCAAGAATGTCTCTAGCAATTTTTTCCATTTCCCATACAACTCATTATATAAATCCACTTTAGTTGGCTCCACAATTTTTAACGGTTTAAAGTTAGTAAATGCATCATCATAAGTTTTATAAATTCCCACGCCAATGCCTGCACCCAAGGCAGCGCCTACGCTTCCGTCATTTGCAAATAACTCTACCGCAACACTTGTGGTATTTACAAAACTCTCAACAAAAACATCACTCAAAAATAAATTGGCTTTGCCTGCACGAATGATGGTTGGGTGCAAATGGTTCTCTCTCATAATATCCAGTCCGTAGCGAAATGCAAAGGCAATTCCCTCCTGCGTTGCCCTAAAAATATGTGCTTGCGAATGTTTGTTAAGATCAATATTATTGATGTGAGCGCCAACCGTTTTGTTTTGAAGCATTCGCTCGGCACCATTGCCAAATGGCAATACCTGCAAGCCCTCGCTGCCAGGAAGTATTTTTGAAGCCTGCGTGTTTATTTCATCATAAGTTAAACCATCAGCACACATTTTTTTTATCCAGCTATTCATTATGCCGGTGCCATTGATGCACAATAATATTCCCACCCGGGCCTCACCCCCTGCACCATCTCCACCTGGAAAGGAGGCTTTATGATTCACATGTGCGAACGCATTTACTCTTGAAAATTTGTCAGCCAATGATTTATCAGTAACTGCATAAATAACTCCTGAAGTTCCTGCGGTGGCAGCTACATCGCCGGGCTGCAATGCTTTTAATGAAAGCGCATTATTTAGCTGATCCCCGGCTTTGTAAGTGACAGGAATATTTTTTTTCAAAGATAATTGCTCTGCAACGGCAGGCAGCAAAAAACCATGAGAAGAAAAAAGCGGTTGCACTTTTGGAATTACTGATTCGGCAAACCCGTAATAATTTAAAACGTTTTTAGAAATTTCATCTTTATTAAAATCCCAAAAAATGCCTTCTGATAAAGCCGATGATGTTGTGGTGATCTCACCCGTAAATTTCATTGAAATAAAATCCCCCGGCAACATCATTTTATCAACCTGCCTGTAAATTTCAGGCTCATTATTTTTTACCCATGATAATTTTGACGCAGTAAAGTTTCCCGGAGAATTAAGCAAGCATGATGAACAAATATTTTCACCAATTGATTGATAAGCTTTGTCGCCAATTTCAACAGCTCTGCTGTCGCACCAGATAATGGAATCTCTTAAAACTTTTTGTTTTCTATCCACCAAAACAAGTCCGTGCATTTGATACGCAATGCCAATTGCAGCAATTTGCTGCGGATTAAACTTTTTTATTGCATTCAATTTTATGATAGCCTGTATTGTATGCTGCCACCACATGTCAGGAGATTGCTCTGCCCAGCCGGATTGTAAAGAAGTGATGCCTGTTTCGGTTTCAGGAAATTGTGTTGAGGCTATGCATTGTTGGGTTGCAGCATCAACTACTGATATTTTAATTGAGGAGGTGCCGATATCTATTCCGAGTAGAAGCATTTTTTGCTTTTAATTTGGGGCGTTTTACATCATGATCTAAAATAAGTCAAAAATTTACACTTACTAAATCTGTCTATTATCTTCATCATAATTAAAAGCTTTTTTCATTTTCTTTCGATCAAATTCTTTTTCATTATTGGCAAGAAAGACGGTGGCCACACCGTTACCGATAAAGTTTGTGACAGACCGTGCTTCACTCATAAACCTGTCAACTCCCAGCAGTAAAGCTAAACCCTCCACCGGGATAACTTTTATAGCAGTTAGTGTAGAGGCCAGAACAACAAAACCACTGCCTGTAACGCCTGCAGCACCCTTTGATGTGATCATTAATATCCCAATGATCGTCATTTCCTGCGCTAAGCTAAGATGTACATTATACACCTGTGCTAAAAAAAATATAGCCATTGAGAGATAAATGGTAGTGCCGTCCAGATTAAAAGAATAACCTGCAGGCACTACCAAACCCACAACAGATTTGGAACAACCCATTTTTTCAAGTTTTTCCATTAGCGATGGCAAAGCAGCTTCAGAAGAGGAGGTACCTAAAACTATCAGCAGTTCTGCTTTAATATATTTTAAAAAACTCCAGAGACTTATTTTATAATACTGAAGGATGAACCGAAGTATAACAAAAATAAATACCGCCATGGTTATGTAAACTGTAAGCATAAGTTTACCCAATGGCAGTAAAGTATGCAGACCATACTTACCTATTGTGTAAGCCATTCCACCAAAAGCCCCAATAGGTGCTAACAGCATTACCAAATGCAATGCCTTAAAAACATATTTTGAAATAAGAGAAAGTGGCTGAATTATTTTTTGCCTCCCATTATATTTACTTAAAAGTATTCCAAATAAAATTGCGACTAACAACACCTGTATGGTGATATTATCTTTTAAGAACTGCCACCAGCTAAAGCTTTGCGCCTGTGTAGTGTATTGTGATATATCGCTTTTTACAGCTGACAGCGCAACACCATTGCCCGGCTTGATAATGTTAACCACTATTACGCCGATTATCAAGGCAAGGGTAGTAACAATCTCAAAATAGATAATTGCTTTGCCGCCAACCTTCCCCACTTTCTTTAAACTGCTCATCCCGCTAATTCCAAGGGTTATGGTCAAAAATATAAGAGGAGAAATAAAAAGCTTTACAACTTCTATAAAATATTTACCGAGTGGCTGCATTTTTACTGCAGTGTCCGGTGCTACGTACCCTAGCAATGCACCTGCAGAAATTGCTGTCAGCACCCAGAAGGTAAGGTTGGTAAATATTTTTTTCATAGTAAACCTTAGATTCGTTTAACTTCTTCGATGAAGTTATCGGCAACAAATTATATATTTAAATGTATGGATTCTGGTGCACACCAAATACAAGACAGTATTAAAAGAGAAATAACAAATAAATTTCATGAATAAAATGAACTGGGGCATTATTGGTTGCGGAGATGTTACAGAAATAAAAAGCGGACCTGCTTTTAACAAAGTAAAAAATTCTTCTCTCGTTGCTGTTATGCGCAGGGATGCAGAGAAAGCAAAAGATTATGCCCGCAGACACAATGTTCCGAAGTGGTATGCTGATGCCGATAGCCTAATCAATGATGCTGACGTTAATGCAATTTACATTGCAACTCCGCCTTCCTCGCATGAAGAATACGCAACCGCTGCACTGAATGCAGGCAAACCTGTTTATGTAGAAAAACCAATGTCAATAAATGCTGCATCGGCACATAACATGATGATGGCAGCACGGGAAAATAGAGTAAAACTGGTGGTAGCACATTACCGCCGTGAGCAGCCATTATTTAAAAAGATAAAACAACTCTCGGCTGAAAACTTAATTGGTGAAATACGTTCTGCGAGACTGGAGTTTTATACCAAATCTCTTACAAAAGAAGAACTTCAAATTCCTAAGAACGCATGGAGGGTAGATGCTACCATTGCCGGAGGCGGGTTATTTCATGACCTTGCTCCACATCAGCTTGACCTTATGTATTATTTTTTTGGAGACGTTGATAAAGCCCATGGCTTTGCACTAAACCAGGCGGGGCTATATAATGCTGATGATATTGTTACAGGAAATATTTTATTTAAAACCGGCGTATTGTTTAGTGGCTTCTGGTGTTTTAATGTTGATGAAAATGAAGACAAAGACAGTTGTGAAATTATTGGCAGTAAAGGAAAAATACAGTTCTCTGTTTTTGGAGAGCCAAAAATTACCATGAGTGTAGAAGGAAAAAAAGAAAACTTTTTATTTGAAAGGCTCCAACATGTGCAACAACCTATGATTGAAAAAGTAGTTGACTATTTTTTGGATAAAGGTACTAACCCATGCAGCGCTGAAGAAGGTGTAAAGGTTATGGAGCTGATTGATAAGTTTACAGAGAGATAACTGATTTGAATCCATTTAATAAATGTTGCCCAATGGTATGCTGATGAAGTGCCTGCGACGCAACGATTATGCTATGAAAAACTGAAGCTGGTATCCAAATTACTTATCTCCTTTTATAGAATGTTAAGTTATCCCTGGGATGAAACCTTTTTATTAAAAGCAATCCGGCAATAAATCCACCAATATGAGCAGCATAGGCAATTCCGCTTGCTTCGCTTCCCCCTAAATATCCCATACCATTGGCAACCTGTAACAATATCCACGAACCTAAAACAATAAATGCAGGCACACTTATCAAAGTGAAAATAAAAAATACGGTAACTCTTTTAGTAGGAAAAAGTAACAGGTAACCTCCCATTACAGCGGATATTGCGCCTGAAGCGCCAAGGCTGGGTATCAAATGATTTGCACTAAAAATATATTCTGTAAATACATGAGTAAGTGATGCAATGATGCCGCATAAAAGGTAAAAGAAAAAGTAGCGAACATGCCCTAACCTGTTTTCCAGGTTATCACCAAACACCCATAAATAAAGCAAATTACCACCAAGGTGAGCAAAACCTCCGTGCATAAACATTGATGTAATTAGAGTGAACCAAACAGGTATAGCAGTAATACCTAAACCGGGCATCTGAACCTGTTTCCCGCTTAGGGGATCCTGTACCCATACAGGTTGGGTAACTATATCATGACCGCTCAAAATTTCAGCAGGCACGGCAGAGTAACTATAGGTGAAATCAATATTGCTGCCAAGCTTTTGGTATAAAACAAAAACAAGAATATTGATAGCAATAAATAAATAATTTACAAATGGAGTTCTTGTTCTGTCTGAATCATCATCGCTTAGTGGGATCATTCGGTATAGTTTAGGTACGAAATTATTCAGAGGTTACCGGGTCTATAACAGCAGAGACTTTGCTAACAGAATTTGCAGGAAATCCTCCTTGCTTTGCATGCTCACGAACCATTTCCTCATTTGGTGCATTATAGATGCAATAAATTTTATCATCAGTTACATAACTATGCACCCACTGTATTTGCGGACCCATTTTACTTAATACTCCGCAGGAGGTTTGTGAAATACCTTTTAACTGTTCGGCAGTGAGTTTCCCGGCTCCGGGAATTTCTCTTTCAATTACAAACTTTGGCATAATGATTATTTTAAATTAAGGTTTACCAAATATAAAAAAGTGTGGTGGAATAGCAAATCTATTATCACAAAGTCTTTCACTCTACTCTTCCCAGCTTTAAAAACAATGGAAAGGAAACACCCTTTACATCTTTCCACAAAAGATCAAGATCGATGATGATATCATCAACAGGGTTATATTTTTTATCATTAATAAAATGCTGCACTGCAGACCATGAATTTAAATAACCAATAAGATCATCTTTACTCCATTCAGTATTGATAAAAAATTCTTTTGTTGGTAGCGGTTTAAAATTAAAAGGCACATTGTTGTAATTATCATCTACATATTTTCTTTCTTTATCCCAGTAAAGACCTATGGTTTCAGTATAAAATTTTTTTATCAATGCATCAATCTCAGCCTCATTTGTTGACATTAAATTATAACCCCATACTGCAATAACAGCATCTTTTTTAGCAACTCTTTTTACTTCTTTTTCAAACACCTCAAATTTAAACCAATGATATGCCTGTGCAACCGTAATAAGATCAAATGAGTTGGTGGGGAAATTTGTTTGCTCCGCGGTAGCAATTTGATATTGAATATTTGCATAAGGCTTTGCAAGAGCTAATTGTTTTTCGCTGATGTCAGTCGCAATCACTTTTTTAAAATGAAGGGCTAATGCAACCGCAGCCTGACCATTACCCGTAGCGCAATCCCATACAGTATTTTTTTCCCTGACAAATTGAAGAATGTGATCGAACAATTCTTTTGGGTAAACAGGGCGATACTTCGCATAGCCTTCTGCATGCCTCGAAAACAGATCCTTTGACATGCTGTGTGAATCTTATAAAGCTTTCAATTGATGAATTATTTGTTTGGGATCTGCTGACTTGAAGATGGCATTTCCTGCAACCAAAACGTCTGCGCCAGCTTCAACAATTTGTTTTGCATTTTCCAGACTCACTCCGCCATCCACTTCAATTTTTACATCCAGATTTAATTCATTGACCATTTTACGCATAGCTCTTATTTTCTCCAGTGTGTGTGGAATAAAACTCTGTCCGCCGAACCCAGGATTAACACTCATGATCAAAACCACGTCAACATCGAGTAATATATCCCGTAACAGTTCAACTCTTGTGTGCGGGTTTATTGCTATGCCAGCCTGCATTCCCAATGATTTTATTTGCTGAATATTTCTATGCAGGTGTTTGCAGACTTCATAATGTACTGTAAGAATATCAGCGCCGGCTTTCTTAAATGCTTCTGCAAAAGTTTCGGGCTCAATTATCATTAAATGAACATCACAAATTTTGGAAGTTGCTTTTCTTATTTGCTCAATCACCGGTATCCCAAAACTTATGTTGGGAACAAAACGACCATCCATCACATCGAGGTGAAACCAATCGGCTTCGCTTTCATTGAGCATTTGACATTCATCTGAAAGCTTTAAAAAATTTGATGCCAATAATGACGGAGCTACAATCATGTATCTATTTTTTTATTCATTCTGATTTCAGTCATGGGACATTAAGGCATTCGGTTTTTTACGAAATGACCATTGACATACTGACTATTGACCATTACTTCCCTTCAATTGTTTTTAAAGAATCCCTCGCCTCAATAAAATCCTTATCATACATCAACGCTGTATGATAGCTCTGTATCGCCTCTTCTTTTTTATTTAGCTTTTTGTAGCAGTTTCCAATCCAGTAATATCCTTCATCGAAATTATTTTGAATGGTCACCGCTCTTTCTAAAACCTTTAAAGCATCTTCATACTTTCCCTGGTCATACAAAGCAATTGCTTTTTCCCTGTATGCAAAAATATATGTATAATCCAACCTAATGCAACTGTCAAATAAAGCTATTGCCTTTTTTTTATCGCCGGTATAATTATAATACAATCCTTTTATAAAGAACGCTTCCTTTACTGCTTTTGCTTTATCTGCACCCGCTAATGCATCTGCAAGGATTAATGCTTTTGGGTTTTTTGTTTGCGCATAAATCGTTCCTAAAGAAATTATGTATTCTGGCAAGGGAAATATATCAATTGCTTTTTCAAAAGATTTGATGGCATTAATGGTGTCCTCATTTTCAAAGTGAAGTGTGGCTTTTATATTCCAAAGACCGGCTACTCCTGGCGCATTTTTAAGAGCGTTACCGGTAATCGCAAGCGCCGAATCATAAGAACCGTTGTCCCTGTAATATTGAATTAGTTTTTCTACAAGTAAAAGAGAGTCGGGATACTTTGCAACTACCTGTTTTAATTGTTCTGCCTCCTCAATTTTATTAGATGATGAAACCGAAACTTGTTCTTCAGTATTGTTACAAGAAAATAAAATTATAATCACAAAATAAAAAAAGATATAAGAGGGAGGATTCATCAGCACAAATTTAAGTGGCTAATTTTTTACGGAAAATTTTATTTACCCAACTCAATTACTTCACAATCTTTAATTTCTTTTCCATCAATTGCGAAGCGGATTATTGTTCTTATTTTATGCCATCCCTGTCTGCCGGCAGCACCGGGATTCATGTGCAGGCATTGAAGCCTGGCATCATACATTACTTTTAAAATATGTGAATGCCCACAAATAAAAAGCTGTGCAGGATTTGCAGCCAATTCTTTTTTTACCGCAGAATTATAATTTGGTGGATAACCACCGATATGTGTCATCATCACTTCCACCTCCTCGCACTTCCATCTTAATTTTTCAGGATAAACACTTCTTATATCATAACCATCTATATTTCCATACACACCTTTTAATAGTTTGAATTTTTTTAATTTATCCGGAATTTCGCTTGTTCCAAAATCGCCTGCATGCCATATTTCATCACAGTTTTTAAAATGCTCAAAAATTTGTTCATCAAGATAATGATGTGTATCTGATATGAGTCCTATTTTAGTCATGAGTAGATATGTACGACTTACGAGGTAAGATGTACGATGTTTATAAAAGCAAATATGATTAAATTTACACAGGATTAATACATCGTACTTCGACATCGTAAGTCTAAAATTGAAACATGCCCCAGTATTATAAAGCAGGTTCTATTCCACATAAACGTCACACACAATTCAGAAAACCTGATGGTACACTCTATTCGGAACAATTATTTTCAACAGAAGGATTCTCGTCAGATTATTCATTGCTTTATCATAACCATCCACCTACCCAAATAATAAAAACTGAAAAACCTTTTGATGTAACTCCTAATATTGCTGAAGAAAAAATGCTTAAGCACAGAAGTTTCCAGGGATTTAAAATAAAGCCGCAAAAAGATTTTTTAAAAAGTCGCAAACCGGTTTTAGTTAATAATGATTGTCATATTGTTTTGGCTGCTCCGCAGGGAAGTATGAAAGACTATTTTTACAAAAATGCTGATGCAGATGAAATGATTTTTGTACATGAAGGAAGTGGTGTTTTTAAAACACAATATGGTGAATTACAATTTGGCTATGGTGATTATCTAATGCTGCCACGAGGCACCATTTGTCAAATAGAATTTGCAAATGAAGATAACCGACTGTTTATTGTAGAGTCTTTCAGCCCAATTCGTTTTCCCAAAAAATATTTAAGCAGGTACGGGCAATTGATGGAACACTCTCCTTACTGCGAAAGAGATATTCGTCCTCCTCAAAATTTGCTAACGATAAATGAAAAAGGAGATTTTCTTATCATGACAAAAAAGAAAGGAATGATGTATGGCATACATTATTTACATCATCCATTTGATGTTGTGGGATGGGATGGATGTTGTTATCCTTATGCATTTTCAATTCACGATTTTGAACCGATAACAGGTCGGGTTCATCAACCGCCGCCTGTACACCAAACTTTTGAAGCACATAATTTTGTCGTGTGCTCTTTCGTACCCAGGTTATTTGATTATCATCCTTTGGCAATACCTGCTCCATATAATCACAGCAATATTGATAGTGATGAATTGATATATTATGTTGATGGAGACTTTATGAGCCGCAAAAATGTTACAAGAGGAATGATAACCTTACATCCGGGAGGTATCCCTCATGGACCACATCCGGGAGCTGTTGATAAAAGCATAGGAGCAAAAGAAACTAAAGAACTTGCTGTAATGGTAGACACATTTCATCCTTTGCAGCTTACAAAAGAAGCACTGGAAATTGAGGACGAAAATTATGTAATGAGCTGGGCTGAATAAAAACCTCCCCAAAGCCCCGGCTACGGTGTGGACACATCTTTTGAGAATTTTTGATACATACACCATCCTTCATACATGTGGTAGAATTTAGCCAATCCTTTTTGTAAAACAATTGGGCCGGGCTTTCTTTGCGATTGATATCCTTTCCATCCACCTACCCGGGCTATTATCCAGGTTGCCCATTTCAATGTGCTTTTTCGGGATGGATTTTTTAATTTACTTGTCTTGCCTTCCAGTTGCAGGTTCATCATTGTTAAACATTGTTGTTGCTCTTTATCAAACACTTCATCAATCGGTTGTTCATGATCATCTTCATAAGCCAACATCATTTGTAATATTCGCAGCGTTGCCATCATGGCCAGCATGGTTAGTTTTCTGATGGCCCAACCTTGTTCTAATTGTGAACGTTCTATACGGAAGCCTTCCGTTTTTAACAACCGGTGTATTTGTTCAATATACCATCGTTGTTTATACCATTCGATAATTTGCATTGCCTCCTGCGCTGTTGTTACAGGATGGGTGGTAAGGATGCGCCAATAGATGCCCTTTGATTTGTGCATTTCACAAGCTTCCACCACATGCATCTCTTTAGCAGGTGGCGCTTGTCTGTCATTACACTTTTCTGATTTAAGTATATCAACTTTGCCCCATTTTAATCCTATGTGGGCTGTTCGTTTCTCTATATTTTTTCTTACGTCTCCCCTGATAAATAAATCATATTCATGCATTGCAGGTAAGCTGTCCAGATAATCCACCAGTTTACTTCCACCGGATATTTTACGATTAAAATTGGAGCGAATAACTAAGTGAGTTTGTTCTCCATCAACGGCAGCCAATAAATCGTATATGTCACTTTCTCTGTCAGCAACAATGGTTATTGTTTTGGCTTGCTGCAACAATTGTTTACTTTGATTAGTTGCTTCTATCCACTTATAAGATTCCTTCTGTTCAATGGGTAAGTGCTGATAGTTGCGCTGGTAACGGTCAGGGGCGTCTTCCTGTCTTTGCCATGCCTTGATATAAGAATATCCCAAAGCACTTCCCACATGGGCGTCTATTACCAAACTGCTGTGAAGCATAAATCCCAATACATCATTATTGGCTGTCTTTCCCAAGCCGCTTTGTTCTTTGATGCGGCCTCGTTGAGCAGACAGATTAAACTCTGTGGTATCCTGTATGCATAATACATGTCTGCCTGTACATAATTGACTGCAGCGCTTCACAATGCTTTGCTCAATGCCCTGC
>JBPCQG010000065.1:0-4466 GCA_050998315.1 Chitinophagaceae bacterium | reverse complement strand
GGTCATGCTTACCTGCGCAGATTGGTTTTCTCTTGCATTCATTTGAAAGGCAGGCTCTTCTTCCGTTTTTCTTGAATAATATATTTCATTGCCATTGGCATTGCCTTCTACAATAAAATTATTTATTTTGTTACTCATGATTTTTTATTTTTAATTTTTTTATTATAAATAGAAAGGTTCACATTCTTGCTATTTATTTTATAATTAATCCTTTTATATTACAAATTGATAGATGGTGTTTAGTAGAATACATATCTCTTAATTTAAAGAAACAGCAACAAATTCAGGTTCCTGTTCCGCTTGCAGAAGCGCCAATAGCAATTGTATGATGTGGAGATGCCGTTAACATTCACTTATTTTAAAAAGTTTTATATAGGTAGGGAAGGGATACTAACAATCTGTAATGGTAAAAAATAATTGAATTAAATTTAAATAAAAAATCCTTTTATTACCATAAGATAAGTGCAAAGTAAACTTAATAATTGATATACTTATATATTATTTAAAAATCATTTAAACAAATTTATAACAAGGATGGGTTATTAATTTTTACACGCAGTTGCACAAAATTTATTAAGCAACCTTGAAAGTTACTTTTCAATTATTTCAATTATAGGATTATGTATTAGTTCGCAAAAGCCTGTAGCCTTAGTGCAACGTTTATATTTACTTTTTTTCTTGGATAAAAAAAGTAACAAAAATGAATGCTCTATAAAAGGGCTAAAAATTTGAATGCTTGTTTAAAATTATTTTCCCGCCTTTTATTTCTATCAAATCAATTTCCTGTTGATTATAGTTTCTCCAGAAATGAATAAAAAGAAACAGCTATTTGAAAGAAAATGTGCAACATCATTTACATAGAGCTTTTTTGTGTCTCAGCAGGGACTACATTGCGTTGCTTTTGTGTGTTAGCATGAAACCCTGCTGTTGTGAAGTCCTTTATTCATCGGGGTCTCAGCCACCACACATACTCTGCAGTGAAGACCCGATTGGAAAGAAGGTTTTGCTTATTTCAGCAGGAAGTGTCAGTGTAAGCATAACAGCAAAAAAAAACAATTGGGATTTTTATATGAAGGCAGGAATACCCCCTTACTTAAATTATTAATCCTAATTTTAAAACATGAAGTTTTGCTTATTATTTTTATCTGCGGTGCTTTTGGTAAATATAAGTTTCTGTCAATGTACGCCTCCAATCATAAAATTTTACGGTTGCAATTTTATTCCTATCGGGCACAGAGGCTACTCACTTGTTTATCCTGAAAACACAATTTTATCGCTGGAAGAAGCTTTTAAGCGGGGCATAAAATATTGCGAAGTAGATGTATCTGTAACCAAAGATGATCAGTATGTTCTTTTTCATGATGAAAGATCTTTGTACCGAACTACTAATGGGCAGGGAAAAATTAATGAAAAAACTCTTTCGGAACTAAAGCTATTGGATGCAGGCAGCTGGAAAGGCAATTATTTTAAAGGAGTTAAAATTGCCACACTTGATGAAGCTTTGTTGCTTGCAGAAAAATACGATGCACATCTGTATCTGGACACAAAAGATTACAGGCCTGACCTGATGAAAAAAGCATTGAAAAAAACAAAAGTTGCTCCCAACCGGCTGATGCCAAGCATAGCAACACTTTCAGAGGCTGCCGCTTTTAGAAAACTGCTGCCGAATACCCCATGGATTTGGTATGATGGCGGCAATTACCCTGCAAACATTATGGATGATAGGTTTTACAAAAACTGCATTAAGTTAGGGTGTATAGCCTTTGAAGTAAGCCGTGGAATGGTAGGAGACTCTTTATGGAATTTATTTGAAGCAAAAGTGCATACCAATCATTCAAAAATATGGGTATTTACAGCCAACGAAAATGCTGACTTCATTTTTTTTGCAAATAATAAGGTTGATGGCATAGAAACAGACCGACCCCGGAGCATGCACAAATTACTTTGTAATTCTCAAGCTGATCCATACCCAATAGGCCTTACCACCGGCAATTGGCAGTTTAATAGCTCATCATTACAGGGAGTGGGCATTGGCTCGCAGCTACGCACTTTAAATTATTCAAATCCCAATGCGGCGATGATGCCATTTTTTAGTACTTGCTCAAAGTTTTCAATTCCGCCGCTTGATGGGCAGAATGTAAATGTATTAAAAATTCCTGCCCAGGATTCTGCCAATGGCGTATTGGTTTATACAAACTTCCACACCGAAGATTTTGGAATTGAAAATGGCGAATACACAATTATCATGGATTTTCTTTTACCCGGCTCATCAGCCGGTAAATGGGTTGCCCTGTACCAAACTGGTACTTTAAATAATACAGACGCCGATTTATTTATAAACCCTTCACAACAAATCGGAATATTAGAAAATTATTTTGGTTTTATAAAAACGGATACATGGTATCGCCTGCTTTTTACTATAAATAAAAAAAATGAGAAGCTGCGCTTATATCTTGACGGTGCTTTTATTGGAGAGATAGCCATTTCAGATCCTCACCGGTGGACGGTTTATAATTCTGATGCCAGAGGAGAAGATCAGGGTTTTCTGATTTTTTCTGACGATAATAGAGAAACAGCCGATATTTACCTTAGCTCATTACAATTGAGAAATTATGTAACAGACAGCTTAGCGGCGCTTAAGCTTGGCAAAGCATCTGCAAATGGAATACCTTGCTCCAATGCAGATGTATGGAATGTAAATATTGCAGGAAGCATTGCTGACAGCACACTGCTGGATTATGAAAATCAAACATGGTATCTTCTTTTTCCATCCAATACAAATCTTGCTTCTCTGCATTTCAATTTTGATGTATCGTATGGAGCTAAAGCAACAGTGAAACCCGGTTCAGTAATAGATCTGAGCAAAGGAGCTTATGAGCTAAACATATCTCCGGAAGATACCAGCCTTATAAAAAAATGGAAAATATGCGCAAGAAAAGCTCTGTAGAATTATGAGTGGAGCATTATTGATTTTAATAGTTATTTAAAAATGGCAAGGAAAATGTGCGGTGAAAGACACCGACCAAGGCGGTCGAATTATGAGTCCGCCGCCGCCGTTAGTGTTCCCACCAACGGCTTTAATGCGGTTTCTTTAAAAAGATAAAAATGCAAAACAGGTTTACAATAATAATTTTATTTTTAACTATACCCATGTGCACCGTATTACTTACAAACGCTCAAAAAAGAAAAGGCTGGAAAATAAAATGGGCAGAAGAATTTAATTACACGGGCTTACCCGATGCAAAAAAATGGGGCTATGAAGTTGGATATATCCGAAACAGCGAACAGCAGTATTATACCCATGCAGAAAAAGAAAATATTTGGGTTACAAACAGTGCTCTTACTATTACCGGACGAAAAGAAAAATATACAAATCAATTTTATAAAAAAGGAAGTACAGACTGGCGTTATAAAGATTCGATTGCTGAATACACATCGGCAAGTATACATACGCTGGCTAAATTTGTTCCGATATTAATCGGGAGAAAACCAGGAAGGTTAGAAATAAAAGCGAAGATACCGGAAGGCAGGGGTATGTGGCCGGCTCTATGGATGTTAGGCGTAAAGAAACACAAAGCAGGTTTGCCTGCATACAGCGAAATTGATATTATGGAATTTATTGGTAAAGAGCCCGCAGCTATTTATGCTACTGTACACTACGAAGATGCTGATAAAAATCTTCATTCCAGCGGAAATAAAATAACAGACTCAACGCTTAGCGCAAAATTTCATGTTTACGCTATTGAATGGGATAAGCAAAAAATTGACTTCTATTTTGACAATATTAAATATCATAGTTTTATTATTGACACTGCAGGCGCCGGAAAAAATAATCCATTTAGAAAATAATTTTTTTTAAAGATTAACCTTGCTATGGGCGCTAATTGGCCCGGGCCTATTGATGATACAATGCTGCCACAAAAATTTATTGTGGATTATATAAGAATTTATAAAAAAAGAAAAAGATAGGTGCAAGTTGTTATTTTTTGCAATTTTTCGTTCCTCACGTTTGCCGTCTGCCGTTTCACGATAATTAACTCAGCTTACTTTTTTCTATTTTCACTTCAACAATGGCTTTACTAGAAATTTCTTTTACCTGACCGAATAAAGATTTTATTGTTTCAAGTCCCTCCGGATCAGCAGCTTTCCCTAACGATTCCATTTCGCTTAAAACATGGGTTAATTCCGATATACCCATTACTGATACAGTAGATTTTAATTTGTGGGATAATTGTTTGATCGTTAAATAATCAGCTTTTGACACTGCTTCATCCAGTACAAGCAAACTTTCGGGTATTTGTTTTAAAAAAATATCAAACAGCTCAACAATTATTTCTTTGTTGCCGCCTACTGAAGTATATAAATAATCTAAATTAATGATGTTGCCCATATTAGTATTCTTATTTTTTGAATTTGATGTAACATCCAATATTTTTTCAAATAGAAGATGCAGATCTACCGGTTTT
>JBPCQG010000003.1:0-2514 GCA_050998315.1 Chitinophagaceae bacterium | reverse complement strand
TTAATCGTAAATGTGGCTGTTGCTTTATTGAATGGAACATTTTCAATAGCATGAATACCTTGTGTAACCTTTGCAGCCTGCCCGCTGAGAGTCGCCGGTTTTTTTTGATACAAGTCAATAAAATATTCCAGAATTTGTATCCAATTTTTTTTGGGGAAATAAGTGCCTGCATAAAAAGGTTTTCCATCAGGCATTGCCAACGCATTTAATGGCCATCCGCCCCTTCCGGTAATCAATTGAGCTGCATTCATATAAACCTGGTCAACATCGGGCCGTTCTTCCCGGTCAACTTTTATACAAATAAAATGTTTATTCATTATGCGTGCAACACCCGTATCTTCATAGCTTTCTTTTTCCATTACATGGCACCAATGGCAGGCTGCATAGCCAATGCTGATGATAATCATTTTGTTTTCACTCTTCGCTTTCTTCAATGCTTTATCTCCCCAGGGATACCAGTTTACAGGGTTGTGTGCATGCTGCAATAAGTAAGGACTGCTTTCGTGAATGAGCTCATTGGTATATAAATGCCTTTCCATTTCGGTTTGTTTATTTTGATTTTGATTTTGCCCGCAGGAAGCAGCAGAAAATAGCAATAAGCTAAGAACAATTATAGACGATCTATTTTTCATGATGCATTTTTAACGTTTTACGATGCTGCCTTTGTGCAGGCATAATACAAAGGTATAACATCAATGAACGGTTAGGTTTGTATAATATTTGTCAGGTTTTATTTTAGCGAGCGACTAATTAAACACCTGCTTGTAATTATATGAATAAACTTGCGGTAAAAACACGCGAATTAAAACCTTATTGCGCATGAAATTTTAAAAAAATATACAAGTAAGAATTATGCTATTATTGTGACTGATCAAAAAACCATAAATTATTGTAATGCCGAAAAAAGGAAAACAATGATAAGTATCATCATTCCTGCATATAACGAGGAGGGATTTATAGAAAATACCTTACAGCAACTTAATACATTGAGGGATGAAGCAGATTTTGAAATTATAGTCAGCGATGGAGGAAGTACTGATAAAACAGTGCAATGGGCAAAACCTTATGCCACAATAATTCACTCGCCAAAAGGCAAAGCAAAGCAACTTAATAATGCAGCTAATTATGCCAGTGGCGATATTTTACTGTTTGTTCATGCGGATATGTTTGTGCCACCAGGCGCTTTAACCGCAATAATTGAAAATATTAATGAACAGGGTTTCGATGGTGGTGGGTTCAGCAATATTTTTTCTGATTATAATAAAAAAATAAAGATGTTGGGCAGAATAATGAATTTGCGATTGTCCAATAAAACCCAGGCAGAAAGAAAAATATTTTATGGCGATAACGGCATTTTTGTAAATAAAGAAGTATTTCAAAAAATTGGTGGATTTAAAGATGTGCCCATCATGGAAGATTATGATTTTTCTATAAGGATGCTTTCTAGATATAAAGTTTGCCTTATCAAAGAACCCAGGATAATTGTTGATGCACGAAGGCATGTTAAGGATGGATTTTTGAAAACAAGAATAAAATGGATGGTGATTAAACGACTTTACCTACTTGGCTTTTCACCAAAATTGCTCAATGATTGGTATAAAGACATCAGGTAAAACAAACCATAATAATTATAAAAGCTATGATTGAAAATATTTACGATATAATAGTAATTGGCGCTGGTTCCGGTGGGTTAAGCGTTGGCTTAACTATGAACAAACTTGGGTTTAAGGTTTTAATGATAGCAAAAACTGACAAGGAAATGGGTGGTGAATGTTTGAATGATGGCTGCGTACCCAGCAAGGCGTTAATCATGTTTCGAGAATAGTAAAGAATGCAAAAACGGCAACAGAGTTTGGATTGAGTATAAACGACCAGACATCAAAATGAGGAGTTACACAGGTTAATTAAATATTGGATAATTAACCCGCATGGAATTTTTCGATTATTTTTTATTTAAAAACCTCGTTTTTATATGAGTACTGTTACTTTTGCCTGCAATCTGATTAAATCAGAACCATCTCAATTTCCTCATTTTTGGGAGCACTGCATTGGAAGTGGACATGCGACATTAGCGTTAAGAGCAGATTGGCAGCAACAAATTACCCGTTGCAAAAAGGAATTGGGGTTCCGGCATGTGCGTTTTCATGGCATCCTCTCAGACGATATGGGAACCCTCGTTAATTAGAATGATGAGATCATTTTTTCTTTCTTTAATGCTGACCAAATTTGCGACTTCTTACGTTCTATTGATATGCGGCCTTTTATAGAACTTTCTTTTATGCCCCTGGCTTTGTCGAGCGGAAGTGATACAGTATTTAAATATCAGGGAAATATTACTCCACCAAAAAATTATACTGAATGGGGAAACTTAATCTTTACGTTGGTTGAGCACTGGAAAGAAAGATACGGAGCAGACGAACTAAAAGAGTGGTTTTTTGAAATATGGAATGAACCCAATTTAAAGGCATTTTGGAAAGGAACCCAGGCAGATTATTTCAAACTTTACCAGGTTTC
>JBPCQG010000436.1:0-3383 GCA_050998315.1 Chitinophagaceae bacterium | reverse complement strand
GAAAAGTATAGAAAATATAAATTTATGCAGGCAAAAGTAATTGGCAATTCGATCAGCCTTCCCAATAACTATATTCAATTGAACAGGGGTATTTTACAGGGGGCACAAAAAGACCTGGGAGTCATTGACGTAAACAATGCCGTGGTAGGAACAGTGATAGATATCAGCAATAATTATGCAGTGGTAATGAGCTTGCTGCATCGCCAAAGTAACATAAGTGCAAAGCTTAAAAAAACCGGTGAGACAGGAAATATAGTATGGGATGGTAAAGACCCTAACCTCCTTTTATTAAAAGACATTGGAAAAAACGCAAAGGTAAATAAAGGTGATACCATTATTACAAGTGGATTTTCTGATAAATTTCCTTATGGATTATTGATTGGTACAATTGATGGAATTGTTGAAGATAAAAGCACAAACACATATTCACTTAAGGTTAAAACAGCTGCTAACTTTAATAATCTGGCGTTTGTTTACATAATTAATAACCTTTTAAAAGAAGAGCCTGCGGAATTATTAAAGAGAGCTAAAAAAACAAATGAGTAGCCTGGTAAAAAATATTGTTAGATTTATTTTGTTTGTTTTGGTACAGGTATTTGTGCTTAACCAGATTCCCCCACTGCATCATCTTGTCAATCCTTACATATATTTTTTATTCATTCTTTGGCTACCATTCAAAATAGGAAGAAAACCTTTAATGTTTCTGGCTTTAGCTACAGGGCTTGGATTAGACTATTTTACAAAAACTCCCGGCTTGCATGCAGCAGCATGTGTTCTTATCGCATATCTCCGCCCATTTGTAATAAATCTTTTGATAACCCGGGAAGGAACTGAAGCAAACTATGAGGAACCTTCAATAAAAAGTATGGGCTTTGCATCTTATTTTATCTACGTAGGTATTTTAACTTTTCTGCATCATGCATTTCTTTTTTTATTGGAAGCATTACAGTTTGCAGGCTTATGGTATTTCCTGGGAAAAACACTTTTATCAGTGGCTATCTCTTTATTTTTAATTTTAATTACAGAATTATTATTTGTTCGCAAGCAGAAATTTAGAACAAATACAGCTTAGAGATATTAATTTTGCAATTATACTATTCCTCTCACCTCGCCGTTAAATCACTAAAAAAGTGTCTGTTTTTAATCAGTCCCGAAAAAATGTAATCAGCCTGATTTTTATTGTTATGTGTTGTATAATTATTTTTCAATTATTTAACCTGCAGATAGTAAGTAAAAAATATTCTATAATGGCTGATGAACAGGGGAAATTCAGAAAAGTAATTTATCCTGACAGGGGGATTTTATTTGACCGCAAAGGAAGAGCCATACTACAAAACACAATTATTTACGACCTGATGGTAACGCCTGCAAAATTAAAGAACGTAGATACTTTTGCTCTTTGCAGAATACTTAACATTGATACGCCTGAATTTAAAAAAAGAATTATTACAGCTATCATAAAAAATAAAAGTTATCGTCCATCAGTATTTGAAGCGCTTTTGCCTGAAGAAAAAATTGCAAAGCTTAATGAAAGTATGTACAAATTTGTGCCTGCTTTTTATTTGCAGGAAAGACCAGTGAGAGATTATCCCTACGATGCTGCAGGAAATATCTTAGGCTATTTATCAGAAGTAGATTCTTCTTTTTTAAAAAAGCATGCCGGTGAAGGTTACCAGATGGGTGATTATACAGGCTGGACAGGACTTGAACATAGTTATGAAAAAGTACTGATGGGGCAACGCGGTATTGAATTCTGGAAAAGAGACAATAAAAACCGGTTAACCGAAAGATTGGAAAACGGAAAATATGATACGGCTGCTGTGGCAGGACAAAACATGCATATGGCGCTGGATGTTCAATTGCAGGTGCTGGGGGAAAAATTAATGGATAATAAAGTAGGAGCAATCGTTGCCATCGATCCTAAAACAGGAGGCATTTTAGCAATGGTAAGCACCCCAACCTTTAAACCTAAGCTTTTAACCGGGTCAGAAAGAAAAAAACATTTTGCTGAATTATTGCTGGATCCGCGTTTGCCTTTAATGAACAGAACTGTAAACTCTACGTATGCTCCAGGCTCTACCTTTAAAACATTACAAGCTTTAATTGGCTTGCAGGAAGGCGTAATTACCACTGATTTTAAAGTTAGCTGTTCAGGCGCTTTTTATGGATGTGGCAGACCGATGCGTTGCCTTGATCCGGGAGTATGGACACTTAAAGGTGCCATTACCCATTCATGTAACACCTACTTTGCCAATGTAATGCAACGGGTAATTAATAATCCAAAATATCCAAATGTTGACAGCAGCCTGAGAGTATGGAACAGGTATATGTATTCTTTTGGTTTAGGCCATAAATTGGGAGTAGATGTGCCTTCAGAAAAGAATGGAAAAATTCCAACACCAAATACATACAATTCAATTTATGGAGAAGGACATTGGAATTTTTGCACCTTTCGTTCAGTGAGTATTGGCCAGGGCGAAGTGGATGTAACACCTTTACAAGTTGCAAATGAAATGGCATACCTGGCAAATAAAGGCTGGTATAAAACTCCTCATCTGATTGATTCAATTAAAGGTGGAGACACTTATGGAATGCTTACAAAATTTAAAGAAAAACATACAGCAGTGAATATTCCGGATAGTGTTTTTGAAGCAGTGCACGACGGGATGCAGGGTGTAATGGAAACCGGTACTGGCCACTATGCAAAGGTACCCGACATTGTTGTATGCGGTAAAACAGGAACCGTGGAAAATGCATACAAAGGGGTTAAGCAAAAAGATCATGCTTTTTTTTCAGCATTTGCACCAAGAGATGATCCTCAAATTGCTATTGCTGTTATTTGTGAAAATGCAGGTTTTGGCGCCAGTTCGGCAGCGCCAATTGCCGGCTTTATGATAGAGCAATATTTAAAAGATTCTATTGCAGATCCGGTTCGAAAAGCAAAAGTTGAAGCGATCTCTAAATTAAACCTGATGCCTCCGAGGATTTATAAAGAATTGCGTTACCGTGATTCTTTAATGCACTCAAAAGACACATCTTACCTTCTTGCAAAAGGGTATATAAAAATTTTGAAAGATACAATGAACATGGACGAACAAGATGCACAGGAAGCTCTTGATAAATTAAAAAAAGCTAAACAAAAGGAAGATCAAAAGAAGAAAGAGATGCCTGATAAAATTGAGAACAAGCCCAATTTAGAAGGGATTTTGCCTGATGAAAAAAAGAAACCCAAAAAAGATTCTTCACAATAATCACTTCTTATTCAAAGTAAATGCGCAACGATGCTGTAAGATCAAAAGGTGTTGACTGGATAACTATTTGGCCATACCTTCTTTTCATTACTATTGGTTTCCTTTGCATTTTTTCTGTTGAGCATCGCAGCC
>JBPCQG010000431.1:0-5580 GCA_050998315.1 Chitinophagaceae bacterium | reverse complement strand
ATATTATTTAATTGGTTGCTTACATTTATTAACGACGAAGCATCCGTAATTGAACTGATCTTATCGAACCAGGGCTTAAGCGGTATTAATCCTACTTGTTCAATCTTTATGCTATCCATTGCTGTAGCCCAAAAATCCCCGATCTTTTGACTGGTAGACCCATTAGCTGCTTTTTCTTTAGCGGCATTCTCACTTATTTCACGCAGGCGCTTATAATTTTCTTCTATTACCAAATTGCCAATACCCCAGGAGCTTTGTTCATCTGGTATTGCATTATTTTTTATCCAGCCACCATTAGCATACATAAAAAAATCTTCTGTTGGCTTTATCGTGGTGTCCATATTTGCTGCCAACACATCAACCGCCGATTTGGAACTTTCAGAAGTATTTTTGCTGTTAAGTTTACAGGATTGCAAAAAGAATACGCTTCCGATTAATAAAAGAAAATTTTTCATTTAACAAATGTAGAAGCTAAATATAAATAAGGATTGATAATTATGATCACTTTTTATAGCAGGCTTGATTAGCACATAAAAAAACCGACTTTAATAAGTCGGTTCTAATTATAAATAGATTAAATATTTTAATGGCTAAACTCTAATGTTAGTTTCTCGGCAGGTGGAATATTTCCGCCTGATGCACCAGGTGCAGGTAATAGACCCGTTAAGCAATAACTTACATAGGGTTGTGTGTGACTTATTATTGTTGTTGCACTAACAGATACTCTGGTGCCTAATAAATTTGTGCCTTGGTACCAGATAGCACTTAGTTTAGGAATATCAGTAGTAGTTGGAGGCATAGGATCAAATACAACTCTTATTTGAGCTCGGTCGCCACATACTCCATTCCCGTTACCATTATTTCTTTTAAATGTAAAAGAAGAATACGTGTAAGGAGTGATTAATGTTCCTCCACCCTCAACAGGAATATCGCTTCCATCATCCCCAGGTGCAGTCTGAGCAAATGAGGTTGTAGAAAAAAAACAAATTGAGATTAATAAAAATGTAAAGCTGAGTAGTTTTGTTTTCATAAGATGGTTTTAGATTAAATAATTTGGGTATTTATTTCCCGGATTTTTATTTTCTTAACTCAAAGATATTGCGACGTTGAAATTATTACAAGAGTACTACCGCGCTTTTTAGCAACTGCATTAATTACTGTATAGATAGTAGATCATACAAAATTTAATCGTAAATGCACTGTACTACTTTAGGCTTATCCTTTTTTAAAATTGTTGCAAAATAAAAATGCCGGCAAATATGCCGGCATTCTAAATTTAAATTTAATTATTTAATTATTAATTAGTACCGCTTATCGTAATTTGAGGTTGCGAAGCGCTGGCTCTATAATCTAAAGTCAATTTGATAGCGGGAGGAATATTACTTGTAGAAAGACAAAAGCTTACATATCCTTTAGTTGCATAATCTGCAATATTACCAGTAACAGGAAGCATATTTGTATACAAAGGTGCTCCATTATAATAAATTTGATTTAATACAGGAGCAACAGTAGGCGCAGTTGTGTAATACAATCTTATCTGTGCCTGCATGGCGCAGGTGCCATCTCCATTGTTACGGGTAAAATGATAACCTAATGGCTGTGCAGGTTCAGACACTGTTCCACCTCCATCTGGTGATAATCCGCCACCAGAATCGCCGGGGGCATCCTGCGCAAATGTATTTGTTGAAAAAAGGCAAAGAGATAATGCTAATAATGCAAATGAGAAAAGTTTTCTTTTCATGAAATTGGTTTTTTGTTTTTAAATTATTAATTAATATAGAGTACGAAAAACGATAAACGCAATTAAATATTATGATACCAGATCAACAATTATATGCGATAAAAAATTGGGTAGATAGAAGTGTGTAGAGTTTTCTTTTGTTAGGGAGCATAAAAGTATATTTCATAATTGATAATTACAACTATTTGCTAAGAAAGTTGAAAGAATTTTTTTGAATGAGATTTTTAATATTTTAAAATTCTGTTCAATAAAAATCATACAAAATAAAAAACCGGCTTGTTACAGCCGGCATCGTAATTAGACTCAAAGTGTCTAAGGTTAGCAACGTAATAGTTTGAATTATTACATTTCAGCTATCCAGAAATCACCTCCACTCCATTTGAAATGAAATTTTAATTTAACTCTGGCTGGAATATTAAAATTTAGTGCAAAACTCGTGTATCCCTTTTGCATATCAGCCCAGCCACCGCCCATTTCCACATTTTCATCTGTAGATAAGGATTCGCCTGTTGTAAGATGTGCAATGTCAATTAACTGAAAATTTGCGGATAAATTTTTATCAGAAAAATCTAATCTAACCTCTGCCCAACCTGCAGAAGTACCATTACCATTATTCCTTTTGCAGAATGAAACGAAAGATGGAATTCCTTCTTGTCCGCCTGCCGTGCCGGGTGCATCCTGTGCAAATGTTTTAGAGGGCAGTATGCCAATACATAATACTAGCATAATAAAACTTAGTACATTTTTTTTCATAACATTCATTGTTTAAATTTTGATTTGATTTATATGATAATAATTGTTTCAAAAAAAAGATAAAGCATACGTATATATTTATTATATACAATTTGAAAATACTACGTCAGAATAAAAATTTGTGAGAAGGTATATACCTGTGTAAAGGTTGTTGTGTACTCTTGTGTTAGGGACTGTAAAAGTAAATTCCGGTTATCATAAATGCAAGTATTTTTACCATTTTTTTTTGATGGTAATTTTACATGGTCTTCAGGAGTAATACTCATAAAACATAATTCTGATAGCTATCTTTTATAGAAATACATAATATTTTCCCTGCCATTTCGTTCACATTAATAAGCTCTGAATCCGATCTCATGAAGAAAACTATACTCGTAACCATAATAGGTTTTTTATTTTTCTATGCATCGAAGGCGGCTATTTTTACCGTATCTAATACAGGTGATGGAACAGGAGCAGGAACATTGCGTACTGCAATAACAAATGCCGAACTTACAGCCGCAAAAGATACAATCAATTTTACTGTTGCCGGTACCTGGACTGTTGCATCCAATTATCCTATAATAACAAAACCATTATGCATTAATGGTTTTAGCGCACCAGGAGCAGTAGAGGGCCAACTGGGAACAGCCGTGCGGCAATTAAAAGTAATTTTAAATGGGCCGGGCACCGCTCTTGTTTATGGATTCCAGATCACAGCAAGTAACTGCGAAATAAAGGGATTGGTAATTCAAGACTTTTTTAAAGGGATATTTATAAATGGAGCTACGGCATCAGCAAACTGGATATGGGGGAATTATATAGGTACTGCCGCAAATGGCTTATCTATTTCAGCACTTACCACTTGCAATGATGATGGCATTGCGTTAAATACAAATACCAGCAATAACATTATTGGCACCAATGGAGACGGAATCAATGATGCCAATGAAGGTAACCTTATTGCCGGCAATGGAGATGGGGGGCAATTTTTGGGAGAAAATATTGCCATTAATGAAGGTGGAATTTTATTGAATGATTGTACAGGAAACAGGATTGCAGGAAATTATTTGGGTACGAATGAAACAGGTACGGCTGCCGTATATACAACAGGTTTAAGTACACAAAGAGGTTCAGGTATCCAAATAACTTACAGTACAGCAAATATTGTAGGCACTAATGGTGATGGAGTATCCGATGCTTTGGAAAGAAATGTTATCAGTGGCAATACTGATGCCGGCGTTGTATTAATAGGAGGTGGTAACCATAAAATTAAAGGAAATTATATTGGTACTACTAAAACTGGCCTGGTGGGTTTACCAAATTATGCTAATGGTGGTACCAGTATTTTGGCTGTGGAAATATCTGTTAAAACAGGCAGTAATAATAATATTATCGGCACTGATGGAGATGGCATTGCAGACAATATTGAAGGGAATGTAATCGGGTCAATAACTTTTGCTTCCGGTTCCGTAAACAGTTATAATTATGGGATGGTAATTCAGGCATGTACCGGTACCCGCATTGCCGGTAACAAAATTGGTATAGGAGCAGATGGTACTACTATATTAAATATAAAATGTACAGGCTCGTCCTATATTGATAAATGCATTTACATAAGTACCGGGAGTACCGGTACAGTTATAGGAACCAATGCCGATGGAGTTTCTGACAATTACGAATCAAATTATTTCGGTAATTCAGGTTCAGGTGTTACAATTGACAATAGTAATAGTTGCATTATTGCAGGTAATTATTTTGGTCTTGGTACTGATTTAACAACTGTAGAAACATTAACTTCCAATGGAACATATATTTTAAATTCCACATCATGCCGAATTGGATCATCTGCTTCAAATTCTCTTGAAAGAAATTATTATTGTAACAGCAGCCAATATGGTATCTGGATAGATGGCGCTACTACTCAAAATAGCGACTTAAATAATATCCGCTATAATACTATTGGTATGCGTCCTGACGGAGTAGGAGCATCAAACGGTTATTATGGTATTTATATTTACAGTGGATCCAACGGTAATACTGTTCAATACAATACTATTACCAAAAACGGAACAGCGTCTGTTACAGGAGTTTATTCTGCAATACAAATTGGTGATGTAAGCGCCAGTGATTTTGTAACATCAACTGTTATAAATAATAATACTATTTATAAAAATATAGGACCTGCAATAACTGTTATAAACGTAAGTTCTCTTTATAATAAAATAACCCAGAACAGTATCTATAATAATGGAAATGGGAGTAACGTTACAGGCAAATTAAAATTAGGGATAGATCTTTTAAAAGATGGGGTAACGTTGAATGATCCATTCGATTCAGATGCCGGCCCCAATCAGCTACAAAATTTTCCTGTAATTACCAGCGCAATTCCCGGGGGCTCCAGTTGCAGTGAGTTAATAACCGGAACTTTAAGCAGTACCACAAGCGATCAATATTATGTAGAAGTTTTTGTCAGTGATGTTTGCAATGGTGACACCTCAGGCGTCGATTATTATTCATCTTCAGGAAATAATTATGGAGAAGGTAAAACCTATATTGGAACAAGCTCTACATTTTCAACTGCTGGCGGTGTTGGTAATTGGTCATTAAGCGTACCATTATCTACAATTACGGGAAAATATATAACAGCAACCGCAATCTCAGTTAATGCAAGTCCAAATTCAACAAGCGAATTCAGCCAATGTTATTATGCACAATGGGATTGCGGGGATGCACCTGATACATACAAAACTCTTTTAGCTTCATGTGGTCCTATCCATGAAAACATAGGCGCCTCTTTAACCATAGGAACAACAGTAACAACTGACAATGATGGTCAACCATCTGCCCAGGCTAATTTAGATACTGATGATGGTATAAGCAGCTTGCCTGCTTTAACTACTCAATCAACTTCGTACACTATTTCAAGTATCCCTGTAACAAACAGCACAGGAAGTACATCAACTTTATATGCGTGGCTTGATTTAAATTTAAATGGAACTTTTGAAGCCTCAGAATTTACATCAGTGAGTGTTCCGAGTACAGGTGCTCAAACAGTAAATCTTACGTGGTCATCACTTGCATGTGGAACTAATCTTACACCAGGC
>JBPCQG010000396.1:0-13201 GCA_050998315.1 Chitinophagaceae bacterium | reverse complement strand
TTCACTTTTTTAAGTGCATATAATTTTGGTGTTTGAGAATATGTACTTATGCATCTGTCGTACAGTGCTAAGCGTATTAATGTTGGGGGTATATTATCAGGTATAGGAAACCCAAACAATGAAGGATTTAACACCTTATCCGTTTTAGTATTTCTTATTTCAAAATGGAGATGCGGTCCCTGGGAACCACCTGTATTGCCACTCAATGCGATAAACTGGCCCTGCTTTACAGGGAAAAGATTTGGAGGAATGTCTAAGAAAACCTGCCACGATTCTATTTTATATTGTTGCTCTTTTACATATTTTTCCAATGCAGGAAAAAAATCATTTAAATGGCCGTATAGTGTTGTTAATCCATTTGGGTGATTTAGGTAAATCGCTCTTCCAAAACCCGATGATTCAATTTTCACGTGAGCAACATATCCATCAGCCGCAGCCAATACCCCTGCATTTTGTTTTTGATCAGTTCTGCAATCAAGCCCCATGTGATAGTGATTGGGACGTAATTCCCCAAAATTTGCTGCAAGCCCAATTTTAGCCTGAACTGGGTATATAAAATATCCTTTAGGATAATTCTTCACGGGAAAAATTTGGGCTAAAGGTTGAAAGAAAAAAATCAGGAAAGAAAAAAAGAGGAACGGTTTATGTATGGTAACAATTAGGATATTAAACATTTTTGCTGATACACAAATCTAACACTAAAAATTAAAAATTTTATTATGTCTAAAGGAAACACAATAGGAGCAATTATTTTAGGAGTAGCGGCGGGAGTTGCACTTCTTAAGTTTTTTAGCATGCCAGAGGATGAGCGTCAGGAATTTATTTCTCACATAAAAAACAAGGCTCACGATTTATTAGATGATGCAGAAGGCACTGTAGAAAAAGTGAAACAGCATTTTGCAGAAATAGATAACAAACAACAGCCTGTAGATAAACTTTTTGTAATAAAGAGAATGCTTACAGATATGTTTGGATCAGAGAAAAGATATTTAATTTAATACTATCTTCAGTCCGCCCTCAAAACTGCATCCGTACCATTGCAATTTTTTGCATAAATTAAAAATACTGTGTAGTACTTTTGCCCGCCATTTCACAGTAATAAATTATGCCTAAAGATTCTTCCATTACCTCAGTTCTAATAATCGGCTCAGGACCAATTATAATAGGTCAGGCATGTGAATTCGATTATGCCGGCACACAGGCTGCAAGAAGCTTGCGGGAAGAAGGTATTAAAGTAATCCTCATCAACAGCAACCCTGCTACAATAATGACAGATCCGATGATGGCAGATAGAGTATATCTTCTTCCATTAACAGTAGAAAGCATTGAACAAATTTTAATAGAGAATAAGATTGATGCTGTTTTACCAACAATGGGGGGACAAACTGCCTTAAATCTTTGCAAAGAAGGAGACGAGCTTGGTATTTGGGAAAAGTATAAAGTAAAATTGATAGGGGTAGATATTAAAGCAATTGATAAAGCAGAGGATAGGGAAAAATTCCGGCAATGGATGATAGAATTAAAAGTACCTGTACCTACAGCAAAAACTGCAAATTCATTTTTAGAAGGCAAAGAATTTGCCCAGGAGATCGGGTTTCCTTTGGTGATACGTCCTTCTTTTACCCTGGGTGGTACAGGTGGAAGTTTTGTGCATAGTAAAGATGAATTAGATGAAGCGCTTAACCGGGGCTTGCAGGCATCACCAATGCATGAGGTATTGGTTGAAAAGGCTTTGTTGGGATGGAAAGAATTTGAGCTGGAACTTTTGAGAGATGCAAACGATAATGTAGTTATTATTTGCACTGTTGAAAATTTTGACCCCATGGGGATTCATACAGGCGATTCTATAACAGTTGCGCCAGCGATGACTTTAAGTGATACAGCTTATCAAAAAATGCGTAATACAGCCATTGCAATGATGAGAGATCTCGGAAATTTTGCGGGAGGCTGTAATGTTCAGTTTGCCTTAAATCCTCAAACCGAAGAGATCACTGCAATCGAAATAAATCCGAGAGTTAGCCGCTCTTCTGCACTTGCGTCTAAAGCTACCGGTTACCCAATAGCAAAAATTGCTGCAAAACTGGCGATCGGTTATTATCTGGATGAATTAAAAAATCAAATAACCAAAACAACATCCGCATATTTTGAACCTGCCTTAGATTATGTTATTGTAAAAATTCCAAGATGGAACTTTGATAAATTCAAAGGAGCTAATGATACTTTAGGCCTGCAAATGAAATCAGTTGGGGAAGTAATGGCAATAGGAAGGAGCTTTCCGGAAGCAATTCAAAAAGCATGTCAAAGTTTAGAAAATGAAGCAGTAGGACTTGGCTATTATGGAAAAAGCCTGATGTATGCTGAAGAAATTATTGAATATTTAAAGGTGCCAAAGTGGGATAGAATATTTCGCATAAAAGATGCGCTAATGATAGGAGTAAGTGTAAAGCGAATTTGTGAATCAACCGGCATTGACAGGTGGTTCATTTACCAAATACAAAAAATTTGTGATTGCGAAAAAGAGATTGCGCTGTATGACCTGGATACAATCCCCGATGAGCTTTTAAAAGATGCAAAACATTTAGGCTTCAGTGATGAGCAATTGGCAAGGATTATGGGCGAAGGTTACTCCGATGAAGATATTTATGAAAAAAGAAAATCGCTTGGCATTACCCGTGTTTTTAAAATGGTTGATACTTGCAGTGCAGAGTTTGAAGCAAAGACGCCATACTTCTATTCTACATTCGAAAGCCCCCTCCAAACCTCCCCCGATAGGGGAGGCTTAGCAACTTTTTACCACAATGAAAGTATTTCAGGTAACGTAAAGGGCGGCTATGTGAGTGGCACCTCTTCCCCTATCGGGGGAAGCCGGAAGGGGGCTGTAATTGTTTTAGGTTCCGGTCCAAATCGAATTGGACAAGGAATTGAATTTGATTATTGCTGTGTACATGGATTGCTTGCAATTAAGGAATGTGGCTATGAAGCGATCATGATAAATTGCAATCCCGAAACAGTTTCAACTGATTTTGACATTGCTGATAAATTATATTTCGAGCCGGTTTTTTGGGAGCATATATGGGAAATAATTGAGCATGAAAAACCTTTGGGAATTATCGTTCAGTTAGGGGGACAAACCGCTTTAAAACTGGCCAAAAGGTTAAATGAAAAGGGAATTAAAATAATAGGTACTTCATTTGACAGTATGGATATTGCTGAAGATCGTGGAAGATTTAGCGATATGCTGAAATCCCTTGAAATCCCTTATCCAAATTATGGAACTGCTTATAATACAGACGATGCGATTGAAGTTGCGAAAACTGTTGGTTATCCGGTATTAGTTAGACCAAGTTATGTTTTAGGAGGACAAAGAATGCGAATAGTTTTAAATGATGAAGAACTGGAAAAAGGTGTATTGAGTTTATTGAAGCACCTTCCCGGTAATAAAATATTGATAGATCATTTTTTAGATCGTTGCCAGGAAGCAGAGATTGATGCCATATTTGACGGCGAAGATTTTCATGTAATGGGAGTAATGGAACATATTGAACCGGCGGGTATTCATAGCGGGGATAGTAATGCAGTATTACCACAATTTAATTTGTCACCCTTGATTGTGCATACCATGGAAGAGTATGCTGAAAAAATTGCGAGGGAGTTAAACATTAAAGGACTTATTAATATTCAATTTGCGATAAAAAACAATGAAGTATTTGTAATTGAGGCAAACCCCCGTGCATCAAGAACAACACCGTTCATTGCCAAGGCATATGAAATACCATATTTGAATATTGCAACTAAGATAATGCTGGGTGAAAATAAATTAAAAGACTTCACCTTTGATAAAAAGTTACAGGGGTTTGCAATTAAGGAGCCTGTATTCTCTTTTAATAAATTTCCCGGGGTTAATAAAGAATTAGGACCTGAAATGAAAAGCACCGGCGAAGCCATCAGGTTTATCAAAGATCTTCGTGATCCTTACTTCAGGCAATTATACAAAGAGAGAAGTATGCATTTAAGTAAATAAATATGTAAATTCTTCAATGCCAATCTTTATTAATTTTTTTTGATTAAGCATATCTCCATTATTCCTCTTCTCCTTTTTGAGCTTTTTCCAATTTTTGTTCTAGTGTGATTCTATCTAATTCATTTTGAAGTTGCTTTTTTAATCTTTCATTTTTATCCGTTGCCTCCAAACCTTTTTCAATTGCAGCACCTGCATTACTTATATTATCCGATGAAATCTTAGACTTTCTATCCATACTTAAATTTTTTAGAGATCCTGTTGCGGGATCTAATTCAAGTGTGCTGCCGGCAAATTTTGTATGCAGATAACCAATTTCACCATACTGGGGAAGATAGCATCTTATATTTGTGGCTATAGTATTGCCCTTTTTGTACTCTACTTTAGCGTTTGCCAATACAGGAATATTATACCGATAATAATTTGTTATTTCACCTGGAGGTATATGTGAGAGACTTGTAAATAAGCTTTGACCAGGTTGCAATTCTAACCAATAAAATGACCCGTCGTCAAATGCATTACCCGGAGTTAACACATCGTAATAATATTTACCTTTTTGCCAACTATTTAATAATGGTTTTATTCCGGCTGTATCAGTAAAACTAAAAAGCTGAAATTTTTTATCAATAGCATTAGGAGCAATATCAAAAACTGAATTCACGGTAATTTCTTTAGTGTTGTATGAAAGCAGGATTATAATCTCCTGCCTTACAGCTTTGTTCTCACTTAATAATTTTTCAAATAAGTCTTTATCATCAATAGGAATTGCACGTGTTCTAAGATTAAAATAATCTGTTTCCAATTTTTTCAGAGTCTCTAACAAGTCTTGTCTTATTTCATCTTTATCCGTGAGTGAGTAATCAAACTTTTCAAAACCATCGTCTTTAATGGGCGTGTCTTTCACTTTTATACTTAAACTATTCTGAGAAGAGAGTATTTTACCAGGCATTTTTAACAGTATTCCTGCTACCGCAGAAAAAGCTTTAGTTACCATTTCAAATGTTTTATCTTCAACTGTTTGACTAGCGCCCTGTAAAATATAATCATTACCAAAGTTAAATTTTATACTGCTGCTTTTAAATAACTTTTTTTTGCTTTCTACAAAATATACTTTGCTGCTATCTGCAACTGCCAATGTTTTTATAGAAATATCTTTATCCTTAAGTGCATAAGATGTGAATACGTTTTTTTTTCCTAAGGCTTCAACAATGTCATAATCAATATATTTTTGAAGAAACGCTTTGTTACTTTGTAGCCATGCATAATCATATAGGGTATCCCGCTTGTTAAGGGTTTTAGTGAACATAGCTTCTACACTAAGTTTGGTTTTAGGCAGTGTGTACAACACTCCATTGCCTGCATTATAGCCTGTTTTGGTATTTTCAAAAACTTTTATTTGAGAATTACTTTTAATGCTATTGAGGCAAAAAATAATAAAAAGAAAATTTATCTTGATCATGATTTGAAAATTTAGAGAAAGTGAGAAAAATTTATTTCGAAGGGGACCTTTTATTTGCATTCACAATGACTATTAGAAGTTTTTAATATGCTTGCCCAATTTAACAGCGTTTGCTCAATAACGCAAAAAACCCTTCTTGTACGCCCCATTTAAGAGTCCGCAAACCTATTTTTTCAAATAAAATCCAACGCCAAGTGTCTGAAAAGTTTCTTTATAATTTCCCTCGCTTCCATCATAATAAGAGGCGTAATTTTTAGTATATAGATTCCCCGAATGAACGACAGAAAAATCTGCATGAGCATATAGTCTTCCAAACTTAAATTTTACACCAGCAAATCCAGAGAGATATATTTTATTTATCGCATCGTCTACATTTTTATCATTTTCTTTTGCACTAAGTAGATAGTCAAGATATCCACCAATTTGTACACCTATAGAGTTATTTTTTTTGCGACCAAACGTTTTCAGATATTGATTGAGAGATACAGGAACTCTCAAAGATTGCAGTTTTAACTCAACTTCAGGATCGGTAGTCCTCGGATAAAATTTCCAAAAAATACTGTTTGGGTCATTAGCATTGGTTCCGCCTTGAGTTGCGAATAAGCCTGCTCCATGTTGCATATAATGAACCCCAAATGACAAAAAAGAACCTCTGCTGTTTTTCAAAAGATAAAATTCTACATTCGGTCCAAAAGAAAATCCACTACCTGCACCTCTTGAATAAGTGTTACCATTTGAATACGTTTTTACTGGATAATATTTGGAGTCACCATGTTCCCCATCTTTAGTGGCAATAGTAGAGCTAACGCTGTTTCCTTCAATACTAATGGCAATCAAAGAGTTATTAATTTTAATGATTTGATTTTTTTGAGCAATGGATGTTATACATATAAATGTAAATGCTACGTTAGCAAAAATTAATTGTTTCATAATAGTAGTTTTGGGTTTTATAAATTTAAATAATCAATAAAGTCTTTTATTTTATCGTTATCGTCATTGAATACCAGCATATAGTTACTTGATGATAAAGAAGAAGCTTCAATAAAGTCATTATCATATAAATAATAGGGCTTGGTTGAAACAAACTTTTTTTGAATTTTAATATTACTTCCCCGTGTTTGAATATAAACATCTGATAAACCCGATGGCATTATAGGATAATTTCCATCCATTGAAAAGGCATATTCGATGCTGCTGTTTTCTAATTCTTTATATCTGTAGCTTTCATATGAATTAGAACTATTATTGAAACTATTTGTATAATTACCGTTATAAGCTTGAACACTTGTTATTTCATTTATAGGAATTGTAATTTTACTTACTACGCAACTATCTTTAGATGTGTTGAGACTTTTAAATGAGACAGATTCAAATACCGTTATACTGTTTGGGGAATTAGTTATTTTATGAATAGTAACCGATATATCATACAAATCGTTTCTAATAATCTTTTTAATTCTTCCATTTTTTTTCTTTTCCACTTTTAAACTTGTGATATGATAATTTGTGACTCCACTCATAAAATCAAAAACCGAGGTAGAAGTTTGAAGTGATTCTTTAATTACTTTAAGTTCATCCGCTCTGGCTAATCTTTTGGCTTCTTTTCGCTCACCGAGTGCAGCCAACCCCGCAACACCCAAACCAACACCAGTAAAAGCTAACGATGATTTTGGGTCACTCAAATATTGAGCTCCAGCTAAAGTTGCCTCAACCATCGCACCAGAAGTTTTTTTCCCGCTGTTCAATGCGGTTTCAAATGCAGAAGTCGAAGCATTTTGCGCATTGTTTAATTCTTGTTGTGTTTGTTGTTGTTTTAACTGCATCTGTTTTATTGGATCTAAATTTTCTTCTTTGGTTTCTTGAATAGTAGCATTACTTGGTTCATTAATAACTTTATTTGCTTCTGACGGTTGTTCTTTTAACTTTCTCTTTCTATAATCCTCTTCTCTTTTAAAGATGTCGGATCTCCAGGCTTTTTCTTGTTGTTCTATGCTTGCAATAGAAGGGTTATAAAAAGCTCTGCAATCGCATATACATTTGGGAGTAACGCCTGGCACTATGCATGGGTCTTTGGGGTTATTGGCATCAGCAGCATAACTGCCACACTGTCTTTCGCAATTACGAAGTTTGTTTCGTATATCGTATATAAGATTTTGAAAGTAGGTCTCTTTATCTTTTTTTTCCTTTTCAATTACAGGATCTGGCTCAACATAGGTATATGTGATTTGAGAAAAGGAATGAGTTGCAAAAAATAATATTGCCAGTATAAATATGACTTTCATATTGTTAGTTTTAGTTTACAGAAAATGACGGAATTATTTTAAACTTTGTTTGATCTTTGATATTATTTCTTGTTTCTGTGTCAATACACTTTTGCTTTGGTAACCATCAATTGCCTCTTGATAAATCATATTGGCAGCGGTAAGCCCATAATTCAATAAATTATTTTTACTTTGTTTCGTGACATTAGGTTCATGCTCTATTAGTTTAAATAAATAGTAAGCTGCATTAGCTTTATCTAATAAAGCCAGTGAATAAGATGAGTTATAGTTTGACGTTTCAAATATTTGGGCATTTTTGAAAACATTGTCTCTGTAATATTGATCAGTTACATCTATTAATATTTTATTATTGTCAAGGTATCCATAACCAATAGAACCCTCCGACATTAAACCGAAGCAATAAGCCATATCTGACCAATAATAATTAATTTGTTCAACAAAATTTTTAAAGTAAATCTTTTGTTGTTCATTCATTCCCACAGTCAACTGGCTAGGAATTGATGATTTCAATTCTGATATTTTATTTCCGGATTCTATTACTGTTTGAATTGCTGTTTTATATTTATTTGGCAAATTGGAAATCAATGATCGGTTTGAGGCAAAATTCTTTAATGTAGTAGAAACATGATTTTGACTTTGATTTTGATTATGGCTGTCGAAGGCTTCATTTAGTTGCTCCTGTTTGCTATTTGCAGCATTGAGTTTGATGTTTATGCTTTCAACGTCCTTCGTTATTTTATCCATCAAATTGGTGGTACTTTTTCCTAATACATTTCGTAAGGATGAAATTTGCTTAAAAGCATATTTTAAGTTGTCAGTATATTCTTTAAAAACATTTCCATAATTATCAAACGGAGTTGAAGCTTTGCCCTTTATAATTACATCCAATTTCCTTTTAACTTCTGCATAAGTAGTAAGGTAGTCTTTTGCTTTTTCATTAATGTCAGTCAATTGAGCAGCATTTTCTTCAACAGGTGATTCTCTTGGTGCAGATTTATCCATTATAGCGATTGGTCCGAGCGGATTGAAATGTGTGAGTATATCATCTTGTACTCTCCCTTTACCGATAAAAGCATTAAACCGCAGCTCAAAGTCTTGCTCACTTTTTAATTTCGCCATTACTTCACTTGCGGTGGTGCGTTTTATAGTTCCCCAATAAGAGTTCCCAGTTTTTGAAGCACCTTTTTTATATAACCTAACTGCCCATTCAATTGCCTTTATTTGGTCAGTGTTACAGTTCTCAAATTTAACGATGTTTGCACCTTTTTGAATATAACATGGTTGGGCAAAGACTTGATATGTTACTAAAAAGATAGGTATGAACTGTAAGTATAGTTTCATAAAGTTTATTTA
The DNA here is from genome assembly GCA_050998315.1 of Chitinophagaceae bacterium. Lineage (GTDB taxonomy): Bacteria > Bacteroidota > Bacteroidia > Chitinophagales > Chitinophagaceae > Ginsengibacter. Next base: position 4,089 of record JBPCQG010000396.1, on the reverse strand, counting down.
TATGAAAAATCGATTAATAATTGCAACAAATGATAAAATATAACTGCTTTAAAATGCAGATTGCCGGTAATAGTTCTCCTGATTGTTTTTTTGATTTAAAAATTTTGATTAATTTGTTTTTACAAAGATGAGTACCGGGACATAGGATTGTACCCGTTAAATAACCCTAATATTTACCGTGTTTTAACGGTGCTGCTAAAAAATAAAAGGTGCAATTTTGGTGGACTTAACTATTATTTATTACTCACATAAAAATTAAATGTTATGCAAAATGAATTCAAAGAATCAGGTTCAAAAAAAATTACCCGGGACACTGCAAAGAAGTACTTGGAGAATTATTTAGATGCATCAAAAAACCAAGGTGAGAAAGATGGAAATACTTTAAGATCATTAACAGTTAGTCGCAGTGCAATAAAATCAATTTTAGCACAGGAGGGTTGCGTAGATATTAGGATTTACATTGGCAAATTTACTCCTGGCAAACCTTTCGATACAGACCACACTTTAGTTTTGGTGGGTGTAGATAATACTGGCGAAAATATTTTAGACGCAGGAGAAATTTGGGATGATTGTACCCCATGCCCGCCCAGATGCCCGCCACCTACTACAGATTTTTAAGAAGTAATTAAATTTAAATGACCTGGTTATCCCAGCAGATAATTTACCGGCTTATCATATTGTTTGCAGCCCTAACAGGATCTAGCAAATGGAAAACTTTATCAAAGGCATTTAAAATTCTTTCAAGCTTATTATTCACAACCTTCCTTTTTGAAACAACGGCGTTAATTTGTGCCTATGTACTAAAAAATAATACATTGGTATATAATATTTTTTCCCCGCTACAGGTATTATTTTTTACTTATATTTTTGCTAACCTCCTTAAAAATAAAACATCAAAAAATAAAATAATAACCGCCGGAATTTTAGTTGCGTTTTTCATTGTTATATCTTCTGTGTTTGTTTATAAGGGAATAATGATTAATACTTTATCAATAATAATTAAGAGTACTTTTTACATTATCCTAAGTTTATTAAAATTCAGGGAGATGCTGAAAGATCCGGGGCATGAAAATATTTTACTTGAACCTGTATTCTGGCTTTGTACGTCAGTGTTGCTTTTTTTTACTGTTAATATTTTGTTTTGGGCATCCCTCGATTATTTAGTTAATACGAAAAGTAAAATAATGAACAGCTTTTTTGATATCCTTTATTATTCTAACCTCGTTTTTTATTTAATGCTTTGGTATTGTTTTGTAATTATCAAAAAAAATCGCCGGCAATACGAGAGTGCAAATGGATAAGCGGGTAATCTATATATTAATTATCGGTACAATCATTCTTCTTTTATTGGCATTTTTTATAGTCGGCTTTATTATAGAATACCAAAACCGCCATAAAATATTTGCAGCAGAAAAAAATGAAATGCAAAACAGGTTTGAGCAGGAACAATTAAAGTCACGATTAGAAATACAGGAGCAAACATTTAATCACATCAGTCAGGAAATTCATGATAATATTGGTCAGGTTTTAAGTCTTGTTCGCCTGCAGATAAATACACTTGGAAAGACCCCTTCGGAAGAACAAATAAACACCACAGATTATTTATTGGGCAAGGCAATTAAAGATCTGAGAGATTTAAGTCATTCTCTAAGCACTGACAGGATTAAAGAGTTGGGATTTAATGATTTTATAAAACAATCATTAATCCCTTTAGAAAAAACGGGTAATTATAAAATTGAATTTGTTTCTGATACAGAAAATATTGCTATAAATTATGAAATTGCTCTTATTATTTATCGTATAATTCAGGAAGCTTTGAATAATATAATAAAGCATGCAAAGGCAACTGAAATAACTATTAGCGTAGTATTAAAAAAAGAAAAAGTTCATATAAAGATCATGGATAATGGACAAGGATTCGATTCTTCAAAAATAAGCGGTAGCACGGGAATTGGCTTAAAAAATATAACAGCCAGAGCCAAATTAATTAATGCTAAACTGGATATTAGTACTGCGCTAAATGCAGGAACAACTGTTGAGATTATAATTTAATTATCTGTAGTATGACAAAGCTTGCCATAGTAGATGACCATGAATTACTCCGAAACGGAATAGCTGCTATAATAAATACTTTTGAAAATTTCTCAGTGATGCTTAGTGCAAATAACGGGAAAGATTTTATCGAACAGTTAAAATCTATTGATGAAACGCCTGATATAGTTTTACTGGATATTACTATGCCTGTTATGAACGGCTATGATACAGCTGCATGGATAAAAGCTAAAATGCCAGATACAAAAATATTAGTGCTTAGTATGATGGATAATGAAAGTGCTATTATTCAAATGCTTAAAAACGGGGCAACCGGATATATTTTAAAGGACAGCAAACCCGCAATATTAAAAGAAGCATTAATTAGTATAAAAGATCATGGATTTTATATGAATGAACTCATCAATGGGCGTATGCTGCATTATGTAAGCACTCAAAGTCAAAATAGAGTTACAAATTCTCCTCATAATTTAAATGAAAAAGAACTGACTTTTTTAAAATTAATTTGCTCCGAGTACACATATAAAGAAATTGCTGACCAAATGCATGCAAGTCCCCGAACCGTAGATAGTTATCGAGATAATTTATTTGAAAAATTACAAATTAAAAGCAGGGTGGGATTGGTAATGTTCGCTATTAGAAATGGGATTGTAATTATTTAAAATTTCATCCGTACTTCAGGCAATAATACAAAGAGAGAAGTATGCATTTAAGTAAATAGCATTTTTCTTTATTCACATCATCGTTAATATCCCGAAAGCCTTTAGTAGTTATCTTTATAAGGTGAAAAATTTCCTCTTCATATTCCTTTTGTTTTGTGGAAAGGTCTTTTCTCAAACATATATCCTAAAAGATAATTCACAAGCAGATCAGACAAGTGTATTACAAAGCGCATTTAGTTCCAATGTAAATACTGTTATAATTAGTGCAACCACAATTGTAAACGGAACACTTACAATTCCGGAAGGAAAAATATTAAAATTTGAGGGAGGAAAAATTTTAGGTAAAGGAACCATCAATGGCGGAGTAATAGAAGCAAATTATCATGCATGGATTTTTGATACAATATTAACTGTAAATCCAAAAGCGGTTAATCAGTATTTTTCAGTTAAATGGTTTGGAGCAACAGGCAATAACATTGATGATTATAATGCAATTCAAAAATCAATAAACACCTGTTTAAAAAATAATATACGAACTGTTTTTTTGCCGGTGGGTAAGTATAAAATTTCAAGACCTTTAATTATTCTTAATAGTGCCGGTAGTTTTTGTACACTCGAAATGCTGGGCGAATCATCCTTTTGGGATTCCAATATCGGTAGTGAATTATATCCATCTTTCAATAATACTTTTGCCATTGGCATTCAAAATGGAAAAGGATGTAAGATTAGAAAATTAAAAATTACAGGACTTTTTTTACCTCCCAACAGCAATGATCGCCATAAATTTTTTAATACTTCTTTTGAAAACTTTACTGATAATGTAAGCAGAGACAGCAGGTACTCACCGTATGCTGCGATTGTCATCGATCCTTTTACAAACCTTCCTTCCAATAAAATACCTTCTGATGGGGGATATCCCGGACTGCTTTCTTATTATGGTCTATTCGATAGATTTTCAACAAATACAGGAAGTACAGGAATTGAGATTGACGAAATGATCATTAATAATTTTGTGGTAGGTATTTGTTCTTCTCCTAATGGACTTACAAGAAATGCAGAAATAACAATTATTAATAAAGTTCAATTCGAAAATTGTAAGCTATGCATTTCCGGTGGACAAGACCAGGAGAAAGCAAATATCATCTCAAATATTTATTGCTGGGGCGGTACACATACAATATTTGCCACAGGATTATATGGCGGGGAAAGAATGGCGGGCAACTGGAATATAGACCATGCGAATATAGCGGGGGCGGTGGTACGGTTTATTTATAATGATCAGCATGGATATTTTCCAACTTATATCAGCCATGTGTTTGCTGAAAGTCTGGGAACGTGGGGTACAATAAATTCTGAGCTGGCATGTGAAATTTCT
>JBPCQG010000384.1:0-4149 GCA_050998315.1 Chitinophagaceae bacterium | reverse complement strand
GCAGATTTCTATGGTTATCCTTTTGTTGGAATATTCTCTCTAAATAATCTTTAGTTATTTCAGGACTGTTTGAGAGTCTTGCGAATGGCCATTGACCGGAAAAAAGTTCAAATTCATTTCTACTTTTTTCTTCATCTATAAATTTTAATGCGCAAATTCCTTTTTCAGTAACAGCAATGAAACAAAGTCCGAATGGTGATGAATGATAACCATAATTTATTTCTAAATTTATGCCCATAGATTTATATTGTTGTGGGCTAACTCCTTCAATTGTAATAAACAGATCATGAACTCTTGATTGACTTGATAGCCCGGCAAATTCTGCAGCATCCAACATATTTTTTGTCTCTTTTATTTTAATACGTAAGTAATCGATGGTGAGATATTGTACAAATTTTTTTGGACTTATACCTACCCAATCAGTGAAAAGTCGATGAAAGTGAAACGGGCTCATATAAACCTTGCTTGCAATTTCATCCAGGTCGGGTTGCTTTTTAAAATTATCAGTTAAATAACTGATTGCTTTTTCTATTCTATGAAAATTTATTAGCTTATCAGGCAAAGCAAAAAAATTTATTAATTATTTTTTTATTTTTTCTTCTAAAAAGAGTTACAGATTATACTTTTCTTTTAATATTCTAATATGATGCAATTCATGTCCGGCAATATGATATAGTAATGCCCTCGCAGAAACAGATTTGCCATTTATAATTCCGGACCTTATTAAAGCTTCCTCTTCCAATCCCTCGATCATCGCAATTGTGGAGTGGCGAACTGCTTCAAGTTCCTTTAATAAAGCAGAAATATCCCTGTTATTTGCACCTGAATGTTTTACATATTCGTTGTCATCAAAGCCAGGCAAAATTGTTTTATCATTTCTTGCAAATCGTAATGCCCGGTACGTATAAATTCGCTCCATGTCACTTAAGTGAATAATAACTTCCTTAATTGACCATTTACCTTCAGCATATCTATACAAAAGTTTATCTTCCGATAACGGGAGTAAAAATTTCTTTGTATTTTCCAGATTGGTTGCTAAATGCTCCAGGAGCAACCCATCATTTGGTATTAGATCTGCCAACCTGGGTTCATTAGCATGATATTCTTCATTGTTGGGTTTCTTAATTATTTTCATAAATCAAAACATTTTTTTGATTGAAACATTTACATAACCTAACCGGCTTGTATAGGGACGATATCACTTAATTAAAATCATGATTATTTGCTCTTGAATTCCCTTTTCATCTTCATTAATTTGTTCTGAACGGGATAATTTAGATGCGAATAATCCAATATGTATTATTCCAAAAATAACAGAAATATAAAGCAGTATTCTGTCGCTATCAAAGCCCACTACAATTGATTAAGAAATCCAGCTATAATTAATAACCCTGCTATAACAATTCCTGTATATCTAGCCACTCTCATTCCTTTACGATAAGCGGTTCCATTACCGAGGTTGCTGTTTTTAACTCCATAAACCAGGTAAACATCCATTCCTATTAACATCCAAACCAGCAAACGTATCCATGTATCCATAGGTAAAAAAACCATCATGAATAAACAAGTAACAATTCCAATAATAGGGACTAAGGGAACCATTGGCGTTTTAAACGACCGGGGCAATTCCGGCATTTTTCTTCGCATCACCCAAATGCCAATGCAAACAAGGATGAAAGCAAACAGTGTTCCGATGGAGGTCATTTCGCCTACAACCCTGGCAGGTACAAAAGCCCCAAAAAGGCTAACAAAAAGCATAAATAATAAATTATTTTTCGCAGGCGTTTGCGTTTGGGGATTTATTCTTGAAAATATTTTAGGGATTAAACCATCTTTACTCATACTAAAGAAAACACGGCTTTGCCCCATAAGCATCACCAGAATTACTGAGGAATAACCTGCAAGAATAGCGACCACAATTGCTCTATTTAACCAGGGATAATCGGGCTGAATAATACCAGAGCTATCAGGTTTTCCCATTTTTTCAATTGCCATAGCAACAGGTGCAATCCCGTCTTTCCCGGCAAAGGTTGTATAATTAGTGACACCTGTTAATACATGCGCAAACAGAATATATAATATGGTGCAAATTGCTAATGCACCCAAAATGCCCCATGGCATATCTCTTTGAGGGTTTTTGGCTTCCTGTGCAGCTGTGCTGACGGAATCAAATCCTATATAAGCAAAAAATACAATGGCTGCTGCACGTATAATTCCACTAAAACCAAATTCACCAAACTTTCCTGAATTATCAGGAATGTAAGGATTGTAATTACTGTTGTCAATGTATCTCCAACCCAGAAAAATAAATACTAATACAACAGCAACCTTTAATCCTACAATTATTGAGTTGACCAATGCACTTCCCTTAGTACCTTTTATTAATAATAGGCTCATCACTATAATAATAAAAACGGCGGGAAGATTAATAATACCACCATCCCAAGGTCCCAATGTTAAAGAGGGGGGAAGATGTATATCAAATCCTTCAAAAAATTTAACCAGGTAACGACTCCAGCTAATGCTAACAGTCGCCGCTCCTACAGCATACTCCAAAACAAGATCCCACCCAATAATCCAGGCAATGAATTCCCCCATAGTGGCATAGGAATATGTATAAGCACTGCCTGCAACCGGGATCATAGATGCAAATTCAGCGTAACATAAGCCCGCAAAAACACAGCCCACTGCAGCAATGGTGAAGGAAATGGTAATTGCAGGACCAGTGTGGTTGGCTGCTGCTAAGCCGGTAATAGAAAATAAGCCTGCGCCAATTACAGCGCCAATTCCTAAAGCGATTAATCCCCAGGCTCCTAAAGTTCTTTTTAATGTGTGGTCCCCTGTTTCATTTGCCTCATTCATTAAAGTCGCCATCGGTTTTCTAACAAATAAACTCATAAGATATTTTGATATGAATTGTAAAATTTTTGAGTAAGGTTATTAGTATTCTTTTTTGAACAGGCAAGCATTAATGCGACCCCACAAAAAAGTAGTGCATCAAATGCACTGACAATTTGATTTCCACGTCCTGCATACGGATGAGCAATGGCAGATGGTACATGAAGGAAAACAAACCATAGGAAAAGCATCATTGCCAAAAGCAATGCAACGGGCTTTAAAAAAATTTTGAACATAATTGCTATTCCTGAGCCGATAAGAGTAGCGCCCCCAAAATAGCTCCAAAAGGTAGGCATGCCGAACCACTTAGGTACCATCGTAGAAATGTCATAGACAAAATGATTACAGCCAAACAAGATTATTGTAGTGCAAAAAAATATCCGTCCCAGATGAGTAAATTTCTCCGGTTCAATTTCTAAAAAATTATTTTTATTGGGTGTATAAGGGGCGTTTAAAAAAGGGCCGGCCATTATAAATGCACCACCGAAAAATGCTAATTCTTTCAAAACATCGCCCCAAGATCCTAAATGGCTTAGCTTATGAGGATAAACGAAAAGAAGATAGGGGATATGACTAACAAAGATGAGTGCAAGAAAGTAAAATCCTAAAAAAAGGCAGATATTTTTTGTATTAATCCCTTTAATTTGAAATAAACCTGAAATAATAATTCCAATGATGACCATTATTACTCCTGTAACAATAGCGAAGCCACTGTACTCATGTGCCCATGCAGGAAACCCCGGTAGTATTTGCGGACGAAAATCACCGATAATAATTTGTTGTATTCCGTAAGATATAATACCAAGACCATAAAACAAACGGCCAATTTGAATCAGGTTATCCATGCAATAACTTTTAATAAAATGTTTTCAAACAATTAAATTCAATAAAAAGTTAAACACTCTGATTAAAAATCAACGAACGACTGTTTTCTACAAATAGATAACTGTTATTATAAAAGGATTATAAAGGAATGTAGCTTGAGAATTAAAGGCTGCAAATTGTGTTTTCATTCAATAAGTAACAACTTGCCTTAGGTGATGTTCCAAATGTTCAACATAGTCATTAATTAAAAAATCAAGTGTGTATTTTTTGCCTTCATTTGTAATACATTCTCTTTGTAGATTTTCTCCTGGAATGTGTCGTAAAAGTTCTATTAATTGCCTGTTATAAATAGTCCAAAAATTTATTATTTGTTCTTTTTCAAAAACCTGATAATAACTATACTCATTCCATTTATTTTGGTCATAA
>JBPCQG010000283.1:0-20199 GCA_050998315.1 Chitinophagaceae bacterium | reverse complement strand
CATTAGTTGCCAACTCCAATTGTGTATCCAGGGTTTCAGGAGTGTAAAATGCAATTGGCGGACAACTTTTAGCACCACAGTTTAAGGCAAAATGAATACGGTAGTCTAATTTATCTGCACGTAAATGGTTTTCAGTTTTAGAAGGAAATAATTTATTAAAATATCCCAGGCTCCATTTTGCTTTTGAATGTCGCAGAATGCCATGCTCAATATTATCCATGCTAAATTTCTTGCCTGCTACATCTATATTTTTAGATTTAAAAAATGTATTTCTGTTTTTATACTTATCGGGATTACCTTTTAATGCAACCTGGGTGTAGCCATTATACAGATTTATCCAAAAAGCCTTTTTTGTATTATCACTATTTAAGGAAGATAATAAAGTTTGATACTCTAAGTTTTTAAGTTGATTTGAGATATCATCAGTTGCATCACCGGTTTTAGCTGCATAAATGAAATCCTGCGAAAGCTGCACAGTTTTATCAGCGCTTTTCCTGGTTGTGCTTTTTGCACTCAAATTGCTTTCTGTTTTTACAACAATCATACCTGTTGAAATTACGAAGCATGTATCTGACAGCCAATTTTTAATGTCAGTTTCTGTAATTAATTCGGCTTCTGTAATGGAAATTATTTTACCAGATTTATTTATAACAACAGTATAAGGCAACGATGGTGGTTGAAAGAGATTGTTCCATTGATGGTTTTCATCTACAATAACCGGGAAAGAAAAACCAGACCGGGCTTTAATAAATTTCATTAGTTGAGGTTCGCTTTCGTCAGAAACTAACACAATGCTAATATCATGTTTAAACTTCTGTTTTATTTTAGTAAGATGAGGCAACGCCTTAAGACAGGGGACACACCACGTACCAAAGAAATCAACTATGGTTATTTTATTCTGTAAGTCTTTAAAGGAAACTTTAGCCGATGAAAAATTCAATAATTTGTTTACTTCGATATTAGGAGGAACGCTGCCCACTTTTAAACCACTTTGGCTGATAGCGGTTCCGTAAATCAAAACAAATGATAATAAGATGAATACCGGTTTTTTCATTCTGCAAGCTATGTATTACAATATACGTCTATAAATTACCGAACGTTTTTGTTCAGAGTACAAAAAGATTCTAAGAAATCTCTGGTTTTTTCATTCTAATTTTTAATTTCCCCGCTCCAGCCTTATCTTTGCGCCAAAATCAGGGTGGGTATGATGACAAAGAGCATAAAAAGTATATTGGCAGCCGTTTTCAGCTTATTTTCAGTACTTTTTTTTAATGCATCTATAGCGCAGGAAAAACATGAGGAAAAGCATGAAACTGAAAAGACAGAAAAAAAAGGTTTTGATGCCAATGAAGTTATTTTCGGTCACGTTTTAGATGCCCATGAATTTCATTTTCTCTCTTACCAAGGCAGTGATGGAAAAGAACATCATGCTACCATTCCGCTACCAGTTATTTTATATTCAAAAGAAAAAGGTTTTGATGTTTTTATGTCTTCAAAATTTCATCATGGCGAACATACTTATAAAGGTTACGACCTTTTAACCGATGAAAAAATAGCAAAGCACAAACTCGATCCAAAAAAATATACGGCCGGGCAAATTGTTGCATTAAATCAAGACGGAGAAATTGATAACAGCATAAAAGTATATGACGTTTCTCTTACCCGTAACGTTGTTCAAATGTTGCTGGCGCTTACTTTATTAGTTTGGGTAATGTTATACATGGCAAAAAAATATAGAAGTGGTCAGGGTGTTGCAACTGCTCCAAAGGGAGTACAAAATTTAATAGAGCCCGTTATCACTTTTGTTCGTGATGAAGTTGCAAAGCCAAATCTAGGTACCAGGTACAAAAAGTATTTCCCCTACCTGCTTACAGTTTTCTTTTTCATATTAATAAATAACCTTGTTGGCTTAATACCAGGCTCAGCAAACGTTACAGGCAATATTGCCTTTACAATGGTTCTGGCTGCAATCTCTTTTATTATTATAATGTTAAGTACCAATAAGCATTATTGGGGTCACATTTTTAACCCACCGGGGGTGCCGTTAGCTGTAAAATTTATCTTAGTCCCGGTGGAAATTTTAGGTGTGTTCACCAAGCCGTTTGCATTGATGATTCGTCTATTTGCAAATATGATTGCAGGACATATCATTATCATTTGTTTGGTATCATTGATATTTATTTTCGGTGCATTAAATACTTATATCGGATGGGGCTTTTCACCATTGTCAATTGCCTTTGTAATATTTATTTATTTTATTGAACTGCTGGTTGCTTTTTTACAGGCATATATTTTTACAAATCTTGCCGCCGTGTTTATCGGTCAGGCAATGGAAGGCAGTCATCATGATGTGGACGGACATGCAGAAGCAGTAATTGTTTAGTCTTTATTTTTAATTATATAAAACAAGTATCATGGATTTATTGAATGTTTTTTTAAGCACATACCCTTTTGCAAATGCAGGTGGTGCTATTGGTGCCGGACTTGGCGCAGTAGGTGCAGGTATTGGTATAGGTCAGATTGGTAAAGGCGCTTTGGAAGCCATTGCACGTCAGCCGGAAGCATCGAACGACATTCGTGCCAACATGATTCTTACTGCCGCATTAGTTGAGGGGGTTGCCCTTTTTGCGGTTATCGTAGGTATCCTGGCCATGTTTGTGTAAAGCTCTGAGCTTGTCGAAGAGTTACTGCACTCAAAGCACAGGGCGGAGAGTGTAGTATTTTTACCCTAAATCCCCGCCTGAATGATTAGTCGGGCAGGCCTAGAGGGACTTTAAAAAGTTCTTTTAATTATAAATAAATTTTTTTGGTAGCCGGCTTCAGTAATGCTATTAAGCTTCATTGGCGTCGCACTCTTATACATCATAATAGTATTCAACAAAGAGTTTTAGAATTAAGCAACGTTAACAAATCGAACGCTTAACGTTTAAAACTTCTTAAACTTCTTAAACCTTTTAAACAGTATTAAAATGCAGTTACTTACTCCCGCTTTCGGTTTAATTATCTGGACGCTGCTCGCCTTTCTTATCGTATTTTTTATCCTTAAAAAATATGCGTGGAAGCCAATTTTGAATTCAATGAACCAAAGGGAGAAAGGCATTGCTGATTCTTTGGCAACAGCGGAGAAAATAAAGCTTGAAATGACTCAAATGAAAAGTGAGCATGAAGAATTACTGGTAAAAGCACGTGAAGAAAGAGGGCAAATGCTTAGGGAGGCAAAAGAGACAAAAGATAAAATTATCAGTGAGGCAAAAGAGCAGGCAAAAATTGAAACAAATAAGATTATTGCCGATGCTCAATCAGTAATTGAACAGCAAAAAATGGCTGCATTAACCGACCTCAAAAACCAGGTAGGAAACTTAGTGGTGGAAGTAAGTGAAAAAATATTACGCAGAGAATTAAGTAATAAACAGGAGCAGGAAAAGTATATCAAGCAGTTGGCAGAAAATGTAAAAATGAATTAACCAAAAAGCTAATAGCTAATAGCTCATAGCTTTAAACAATGACAAATCCACGTTTAGCAATTCGATACGCAAAAAGCTTGCTTGATCTTGCACAGGAAAAGGATCAGCTGGAAGAGGTGTTTGCTGATATGACGTTGCTGGACCACATTTGCAAAACCAGTCGGGAATTTGCCAATATTTTAAAAAGCCCAATCATTAAAGAAGATAAAAAAAATCAAATTATTGAATCAGTAACCGCAGGAAAAATAAGTTTATTAACAGCATCATTCATTAAATTATTGGGTAATAAAAGCAGGGAATCTAATCTTCCTGAAATTATTTCAGCATTTATCAATCAATATAATATTGCAAAAGGTATTCATAAAGTAAAGCTTACAACTGCTGTTGAAATAAGTGAGGAGATTAAAGACGATTTCATTAATAAAATAAAAGCTTCCGAAGGGATAAAAACTATTGAATTAGAAACATTAGTTGATGAAGATCTTGTTGGCGGATTTGTTTTGGAGATGGAAGGGTATTTGGCAGATGCCAGTATTCGCAGAGATTTAAACGACGTACAAAAACAATTTATGAACAACGACTATATTCAAAAACTAAGATAATTTTAAGAAGGCACTCATAAAAAAACCCGGGCAATACCACCGGGTTTTTAGTTTTTGGGTTAGTAATCTTTATAGCTTAGAGAATTTTTGTGTAATCTTTTTATTATTGTATACAACAGTTAACAGGTAAGTCCCCGGTTTAAGAGCCTGCATATTCCACTCTCGGATATATTCACCCGTAGCCGAAATTTCTTCGTCTTTTTTCCAATACACCTGTCCGCTGATTCCCGTAATTTGGTAATGTACAATTCCTTTTCCTGATGCAGTAAAAGCAATTTTAATATCATTTTTTACAGGGTTTGGAAATACTTTTACACCTGTAATAGTTTTTGTATCCACACCTTTTTGTAAGTGTACAACATTAGAGTATCCAACGTTTCCAAAAATATTTTTACTTTTTATTCTGTAATAAATATCTGAGGATGCAGGTTGTTCGTAATAATTAGTATTTGTTTGCGAAGCACCTGTCTTTATAAAATAAGTTCCATTGTTTGATGATTCAATTTCAAAAGAAGCAGAAACATTATTTGCATAGTCCCATGCTAATTCAACAGTTGCATCGTTTTTCCATTTACCTCTTAATACAAAATTATTTATTGGTAATACACTTGCTAAAGACTGTGTCCATAGTCCACGGCCATGTGTTGCGGCAATAAGATTTTGATCAGCTGCTTTGTATTTAATCATATCTGTGCGTACAGTAGGGAATCCAGGACTTGCAGCCCACACGGTAGAACCTCCGCTAATTGCTGTTGTGCTCCACACTCCGGTTTCCGTAGCAATCCATGCTTTTGTATCAGATGCAGGATCAAACACTGCCCATCGTACAGGCATATCAGGTAAGTTGCCATCAATTGCTGTCCAGCTTGTTCCGCCATTGGTTGATATCCATATATTAGATATTCCATAATTAGAAAAAGTAGCTATAAGATTATTATCTGTAGAGCCAACTGCAATGCAGGAAATAGTACTGTTTACAGGAAAGGTAGCTCCTGCAATATTAGTTCCTGCAGATCCTGTTGTAATAGTATGGGCATTATCTATTTTACTTATTTTAGAAGATGCTGTGCCCAGGTATATACGATTTGCAGTATGTGGAGAAACAGTTACTGCGCTAACAATCCCACTTAAATTACTAATGGCAATTATATCAGCCCCAGTTGGAAAAGCAGGAGAACCGGAGGTAAAAAAATAACTCCCTCCTAATGTAGTTTGCGCTGTTGACCATCTGAAAAATTCTCCTGCATCGCTGCCACTATACATTATATTAGCCGTATTATCATAATCTGTAGGATTTATATATGAACCAAAGTCAACAGGTGCACTTGTTGTGCCCGAACGATAAAAATTAACGGCGGAAATCCCAAGGGAGTTAGAGGTTGACCAGTCATTAGTGCTTCTGCGATACCTATTATTAATATAAGCTCCAAACTGAAAGTTAGGTTCATCCTGATCAATATGCACTATTGCTCCATCACCACCTAGTATTTCTGTTGTAGTATTTAATCCCGGAGTTGAAAATTGATGACATCCGTTATCCTGTGCTCCTGCTAAAAAATAATTAGTTAGGGTAGGATGATAATCACAGGAAAAAAACTGCTTAATATTTAATCCCAAATTTCTATCTTCAAATGATACACCTGCATCTGCTGAATAAAAAATTCCGCCATCAGAACCAATCAGAACTTCATCGTTTGCATACCATTTAATAATTTGTTGATCAGCATGTACATATTGACCTGTTCCTGCACCTGAATATGCACTGGACCAATCTGATAACTGGGTCCATGTATTTCCTCCATCAGTTGTTCCATAGCAATTAAGACTTCCAACAATTACATTATCTACATCAGCGGGATTAATATCAGCAGCGAGGCAATACCAGGCTTGATTATTAGAGAATCCATAATTACCGGTATTGGATGGTGAAGTAGCAGTTGCCAACCAGTTTACACCTCCATTAGTAGATTTATAAATGGCAGTTACTTGGCCGGAAGTATTGCCTGGTAATGCATACAAGGTATTACCGGAACATGCTAATTCCACTCTGCATTTTGCGCCTGATGAAAATGGAAAAGCAGTTGTAGCTGAAGTCCATGTTCCTGAGGTTACTGTGGATGGAATATCAGTAAAACGATAGCCGCCTATAGATGTAGTTCCTAATCCTACGCTTAAATGTAACCTACCAGAAGAACTTATTTCAAAGTCTGCAATACTTGTGGCAAGCCCGGTGGGAGTTATCGTTGTCCATGAAATTCCACCACTAGCTTTAGTTGATCTTAAAAATCCTGAACTAAGCGTTCCGAGATAAATATTTCCGGAAGCATCACATAATATTTTAGAACAATTTATAAATGTGGCAGTGCTTACAAGGGGACTCCAAGTTGCGCCATTATCGATACTTTTAAATACGCCATTCCCTCTTACTGCATCAAAATTTAAATATGCCTCTCCGGTGCAGAAATACATAATATTTTTATTAACCGGGTCCTGGCAAATACTTGAAATAGACAAATTGGTAAAAAAATCATTCACCGGGTTCCACGTTGCCAGGGGTGTTTTAAAGTTAGTGGTGTTCCAAAGTCCTCCATCCACACCTCCTATCCATACTGTGTTACCCGTTGCATCGTTTAAATCAACCCAAACAGCCCTAATACGTCCGGATGATATAGCTGTGCCGCCACCATATCTTTTATTACCATTAGTTACGCCAACCACGTCACCTGTGGGTCCTCTCTCAATCCATGTACCTGCTGTGATACGACTTCGCATTGCAATTTGTTTACTTTGTTCAGCATATTCATAAGCGGCTAGCAATCTTTCTTTTGGTACATAGCCTAAAACAGGGTCTTTCGTTCTTTCAAACTCAAATTGTTGAGCTGCAGCCGCCTCATCATACATATCATTTTCCTGTTCCTCAGAATCTTTAGAAGGTAGTATTTGATGATTATTGTTACAGGATAAAAAAATAACCGTTGCAATTAAAAAGTAAAAAGCAGATTTTACTCTAAGAATCGAGTTGAGTTTTTTCATAATGGCTTTTCATTAAAGTTTTCGACGAAAACTGATGTCGGATTAAGATTTCTATTGAATTACAGAGTATAAAACGTATAAATTTTATTCTCATTGTGTAAGAGGAGCATTCTAAATTTTTTGCATTCCAACAGTCAACACCTACCTTTGCACCTCGAAAAATAAAATATTTTTATATGGTGGATATTAAACCTGATGAAATATCGGCGATACTTCGTCAGCAACTAAGCAATTTTAATGTAGAAGCTAATCTTGAGGAGATAGGAACAGTATTGCAGGTTGGCGATGGCATTGCCAGAATATATGGCCTTAATAATGTTAGTTCAGGAGAATTAGTGGAATTTGAAAATGGGGTGAAAGCGATTGCATTAAATCTTGAGGAAGATAACGTAGGGGTGGTTTTAATGGGTGACCAGGGTGATGTAAAAGAAGGGGGAACTGTTCGCCGGACAGGTAAAATTGCTTCTATAAAAGTAGGTGATGGACTTGCAGGTCGGGTTATTAATACTTTGGGAGAGCCAATTGATGGGAAAGGACCGATTACAGGTGATCTATACGAAATGCCACTTGAACGAAAAGCCCCGGGTGTAATTTTTCGTGAACCTGTAAAAGAACCGCTGCAAACGGGTATTAAAGCAATTGATGCAATGATTCCTATCGGACGTGGACAAAGAGAATTGGTAATCGGTGATCGCCAAACAGGTAAGAGCGCCATTTGTGTTGATACTATTATTAATCAAAAAGAATTTTATAAGGCGGGCAAACCCGTTTATTGTATTTATGTAGCTATCGGGCAAAAGGCATCTACTATTGCACAGGTGATGAAAACCCTGCAGGAAAACGATGCAATGGAATACACAACAATCGTTGCAGCTTCTGCATCTGATCCGGCGCCTCAGCAGTTTTATGCACCATTTGCCGGCGCTGCTATTGGCGAATTTTTCAGAGATACCGGTCGTTCTGCTTTAATTATTTATGATGATTTAAGTAAGCAGGCTGTAGCATACCGGGAAGTTTCTCTTTTATTAAGAAGACCTCCGGGACGTGAAGCATACCCTGGTGATGTATTTTATTTACACAGCCGTTTATTAGAAAGATCTGCAAAAATTATTTCTAAAGACGACATCGCACAGAAGATGAATGACCTTCCTGAAAATATTAAACATTTAGTTAAGGGCGGCGGCTCATTAACGGCTTTACCGATAATTGAAACACAGGCAGGTGACGTATCCGCATATATCCCTACCAACGTGATTTCAATCACTGACGGACAGATATTTTTGGAGGGTAACCTTTTTAATGCAGGTATTCGTCCTGCCATTAACGTGGGTATTTCTGTTAGCCGTGTTGGCGGTAATGCGCAAATAAAATCAATGAAGAAGGTTGCCGGTACATTAAAGCTTGATCAGGCTTTGTATCGCAAGCTTGAAGCGTTTTCAAAGTTTGGGGGTGACCTGGATGCTGCAACCAAATCGGTATTGGATAAAGGAGGAAGAAATGTGGAAATATTAAAGCAACCACAATTTTCTCCATATGCTGTAGAAAAGCAGGTGGCTATTATTTATCTTGGAACAAATGGTTTAATAAGTAATGTTGCTGTAAAAAATGTAAAAGCTTTTGAAGAGCATTTTTTAATGGAAATGGATAATAGGTTGCCGGAAGTTTTAGCAGAATTTAAAAAAGGAAATTTACCTGAAGACGGAGTTAAAAAAATGGTAGAATTGGCAAAAGAAATTATTCCCCAATACAAATGATAAATGCATTTTCATTGATAGCGAATCATTTTTTTATCGTTTGAGAAACTTATTTACTAAAGGCTTTTTATCATCATTAATATAAATCTTTAAATAATAAATACCCTGTGGCAATAGTTGCACAAATATTTTATTTGAATTCAAAATACCTTTTTGAATTCTAATGGCCATATAAAATATTCAAAAGTCATCAGGATTGCAAATAAAAATCAGTGCCTTTTAACAATACTCCCTAACCCCGTAAAAAGTAATATTTATTTGAAAGATTTCACATTTTCAGCTGGAGAGAGGTATGAGATAATTAATAACCTGCTCACTCCTTCCTTTAAAATTAAGCGTAATGAAATTTAAAAAAACATACTGAATTTACGCCTCGTGGTTAAATGCAAGGGTGATGTCACTGGCAGAAGTAGAACACAACTATCATTAAACAATTTTAATAAACCAAAGTTTATGAAAAACAGTGTCTGGAATACAAAGAAAATTATTCTTGCGGTAAGTATCGTTTTGCCTTTTACCTTCTTTCCATTTATATTATTAGATTATCTGGATATTGAAACTCCTCTGCTCGGCCTATAGTTATATTTATATTGTATAGAAGGAGTAATGAAAATCGTAAGCAATTACTTTATGCAGCATTTATATCAATTGCCACAATTCTAATGATTATTCTAACAGCTTTAGTTCTTTAAAATAATAATCGATAATTGTTAAACCTGCAACAGAATCTTACATGCCTAAACCAACTCTTCCTTCTTTTCAAATTGCATTTTATGCAACTGGTAATAAAACCCCTGTTTCGCTAAAAGCTCATTGTGGGTTCCCATTTCCTTTATTTCGCCCTTATCCAATACCAATATCTTATTTGCTTTCCTTATGGTAGAAAGGCGGTGAGCAATAACAATTGAAGTTCTTCCATAAATTAGTTTATCAATTGCCTGCTGAATTAATATTTCACTTTCGGTATCTATAGACGATGTGGCTTCATCAAGAATTAGAATAGAAGGATTGTACAATAATGCTCTAATAAAAGATAATAGCTGCCGCTGACCAAGCGATAAGGTTGCGCCCCGTTCCATAACATTATAATCATAATTGCCAGGCAGCCTCATAATAAAGTTATGAACACCGATAAGATTTGCGGCTTCAATCACTTGTTCTTTTTTTATGTTTTTATTCCGCAGTGTCACATTATCATAAATTGATCCGCTGAATAAAAAAACATCCTGTAATACCACAGCTATGTTACCTCGCAGGTAATCTAAATTGTATTGGCTTATATCGGCATCATCAATTTTTATACTTCCTTTTTGAATATGATACAACCGGTTAAGCAAACTAATGATAGAAGTTTTCCCGCTGCCTGTATGCCCAACAATGGCAAGTGTTTCCCCGGATTGTATGTCAAATGAAATATCTCTTAAAACATATTGATCATTATTATATGCAAACCACACCTTTTCAAATTCAACTTTACCTTTTAATTTGCCCCTGCCCCTATCCCCTGAAGGGGTACTGCCCTCTTTCTCTAAAATAGGATAACCATCAAGTTCCCCTTCAGGGGATAGGGGCGGTATAAAATCTTCGTTCTCCAAAACTTTAAACACCCGTTCGCCAGCCACCATACCCATTTGCAGCACATTAAATTTATCTGCAATTACACGCAATGGCCTAAATAATAAATTCAAATACATAATAAAAGAAATTATAACTCCTGCATTAAATGCATTGTTTGCTCCCCACCATACTAATAATCCTGTGGAGAAAGCCAGCACTATTTCTACCACAGGAAAAAAAACGGAGTATGCTAAAATAGCCCTGATGTTGGCATTGCGATGCTCTTTATTTATATTCTTAAACTTTTCAAACTCTTTATCTTCCACTGCAAAAGCCTGTACCACAGCCATCCCCGTAATATGCTCCTGCACAAACGCATTAAGATGGGCAACAGCATTACGCACAGCAATAAAAGATCTGTTCACGCTTTCTTTAAAAAAATAAGTGGCGATTATTATTACCGGAAATGGAGCAAGACTTATAAGCGCCAGCCGCCAATCCACATAAAACATAAAACATAAAATAGAAATTATGGAAAGAATATCCGCAATGATAGGTATCAATCCATCAGAAAAAATATCGTTTATAGATTCTACATCATTTACTGTTCGTGTGGTTAATGTACCGATTGGCGTTTTATCAAACTGCGAAAGGTTTAAGCCAAGGACTTTTTTGTAAACAGCAACCCTCATATCTTTTATAACCGACTGCCCAAGCCATGCAGTTATGTAAGTAAAATAAAAACGAAGACCTGTTTCAAATAAAAGCATTCCTATCTGTATAACGGTTATAAGAATAAGCCAATAAGTATCGCCGTCTTTAATAAAATTGTTCACTGTGTATTGGATAAGAAAGGGTCTTAACGGGGATATTACAGCCAATATAATAGAAAGAAAAATAGAAGCATATAACCTCTTTTTGTAAGGTTGGGCAAAGCGGAATACTTTTCTTAACTGGGTGAGATCAAATATCTTTTTTTCTGATTTTATTGCCGCCATCAGCAAATTTAAGTGCGAAAGGTGAAAGCCCCCTCTATCTCCCCCAACGGGGGGAGGATATGAAGAAGATGAAGAAATAGTGAAAATGGTGAATAATAAAATCTTTAATCCTTAAATCTTTTAATCCAAAAAACCATAGTCCAGACACTTACATCGTTCCTGCTTTTGAATACGCTTTAATAAATAACGCTCCAAGATTTTTATGAGGAGGTATATAATCATCAAACAGGTCTTTTTTATCTTTCCCTGTTTTAGTAAACAGTGTTTCAAGACCAGTCCACATTTCCCGCCAGTCAATATTTTTACCGGCACGTAAAGTATTATTTATCGCTTCTATAATAGGCTTATTCACATCCCTTGCACCAATTTGCTTTGTAGAAATTATATGTGCATCGGGTGCATATTCCAAAATTTGTTTTAAATTATTATATCCACCACAGGAACCCAGCATTATTATTCTTGCTGATTCCGGTATCTGCTCAATAGTATATCTCAGGTGGTAGCTATGCCCGCGGTGAATTACGATAGTTGGCCTTAAATTCGTTTTATCAAGATAATCAATGAGCTCTGTTTGTGCATCAGCATCTTTATCGGTTTCATTATCCAGCGGAAGATTTGCAAATATTAACACAGGTTTTCCTTTCATAGATCTTATCTCAACCCATTGTTTCTTTTGTGTTATCTTCCAATCAGGCTTTGGGAATGATTGCATATAACTCGCAAATGATTCCTTGCCATCTTTATCGCCATAAAAAAATACCTGTTCAATAATTCTACCGGTATCATCTGCCAGCTTAGTATAATCCACTGTGTACACCGGGGGAATTCCAATTTCTTTTGTAAGGTCAATATGATTTGTTGAATCACCGGAAAGAAAGATCATCTTTAAAACATTATATATTTTTTGGCCGCGGGGATTATTATTTTGCACGCAACGCTGCTCATTATCTGACCCATATTTTAACATAGACTTGAGAAGCGTAGGATTCTTTATACTACCGTAAGAATCTGCAACATCTACAGCATCTTCTAATGACGGGGAGCTTTCTAAATTGGCAACAAAAGCTTTCATTAAAATTTCAGAAGTAGTTCTCATAGTTCGTAAAAATGTATCCAGCTTATTGTACCCGGCAGCCATTTTTATAAACTTTTTAAAATGATCAAAATTTACTGACATAAGCAATGAATCGCCATGGGGTATAGTACCCATTCGCTTGATCATAAAGTCAAAAGCATTTTTGTAGCTTGATGTAAAAATTTCATTTTCAGTTAAAACCATCATATAATACAGGTCTTGCGCATCAAGCGGCGCCAGGGCTTTAAACCGCACAGCAGGGTTGCTTATTTCGTGCAGATCATTAATGGGAGTAACAAAATGCCGAAGGGCTCTGCTTTGCAACATATCAGTCAATCCGTTTATACCAAGCATTGCCACAGGAGTATCCCGATGAAGCAGCCGGTTATAATAATCTATCTCTGTTCTTACCAATAGTTTATAATACCCTACACTGTCATATTTTGTACTGTCTGTGCCAACAAATTTTGAAATACTTTCAATTGTTTGCTTTCCGCTTATAAGATCATCTAAAAAAGGAAAATAAAATAATGCATCCTTTCTTGTACTTAACTTCGCAATTGTTTTTATGCGATTATCAGGATTTCTTTTTATCAATTTACCCTGCGGGCTATTGGCAGCCTGCGCATAAGAATATATTTGAACCGGACTACGATTGTATGCAACCAGTATCAACTCATCCGCGAAGGGTTCATCTATATAAGGTCCTATGCTTAATAAAATTTTATCAGGATGCAGATTGACATATTTTAAAAATAAAAATTTACGACTTTCTTTATAACCACTATTGTCTTTAAAAATTTCGGAATTAATATTACCTACTTCATAGGGAGCCTGGTTAATATATGGTGCCATGCTTTCGCCCCTGATATGAGCTTTCAATATCGCGGAAAAATTATCAACCAATGCTGGTGCAAGGGTGGGTGAAATCTTATGTGATTTCCAGCTATTATTAAAATTTTTAACCAGAGATTCTATAAACTTCAGGTATCTTACTTTATCATTATTGGTAGGTAAAGCAGTATTTTTTTCTACACCGCTCTTCAGGTTATTTACTTTTCTTAATAATGCATCCGTAACCTGCAGGTTTATTTCTTCTACATCAGATACTTTAAGAAAACCATCTAATTTGCCATCTATCTTGTCAGCTCTATTTTGTTCTTTAATAATATTATCATGAAAAGCTCTCCTGCTTAACGGGATAGTATCATTATAAGCAAAAGAAAATACCGGGATTAAAAAAAGGAGAAATATAAATGAGTAAAAAATGCTTTTCATAATTAGAATGATATACTACGCAAAAATAGTTCCATTGAACTAAACTCCACCCTAACAGACACATATAACCTATCAAACGCTTCCCAACAGCACCATATTCTATGGTATTAACCTTTTTTTATGAAGGATCTAGTTCTCATGATTACTCAATTCAATGCAGGCAGCGGAAGATCTCTTTTTACCATATTATCCCTGTTAGCCATTTCCCAGGCGGTTAAAAAGATAAGCCGTACTCTTTTTTCCATCAGGCTAAAATTAATTTTATCAACTGTATCTGTGGGGCGGTGATAATCCGGACGTAACATTCCATCATAATAAAATATTATGGGCACACCTTTTTTTGCAAAATTGTAATGATCGCTCCTATAATAAATCATTTGCCTGTCATTTGGATCATTGTATTTGTAATCAAGTTCCATATTTATATATTTTTTGTTTATGCCTTCACTAATAGTTTTTAGCTCAGAACTTAATTTATCATCACCAACCACGTATACATAGTTTGTACTATCGCCAACCTTTCTGTCAGGATCAATTCTTCCAACCATATCGGTATTTAAATCAACCGAGGTTTTCTCCAAAGAAAATAACGGATGATCAGAATAATATTCAGAGCCCCACAAACCTTTTTCCTCACCACTAACCGTCATAAAAACAACTGTTCTTCTGGGTCCATGTCCTTCGGATTTAGCTTTTGCAAAAGCTTCTGCCATTTCTATTACACTAACCGTACCACTACCGTCATCATCTGCTCCATAGTAAATAACTTTATCCCGTTTACCAAGATGATCATAATGCCCGGTTAACAACACATACTCCTCCTTTTTATCAGTGCCTTCAATATATCCAATAACGTTAGAGGATGAGAATGGAATTTGTTCTTTTTTATATTCAAATTTTGTTTTTCTCTTTAATGTAATGTTGTATGTATTCAGTGGGTCACCTGCTTTTACTTTTGCCACTATTTCATTATACAACTGTTCACCAAAAATATTTATGGCAACTTTATTTACTATATCTGCATAAGTAACTCTTTCTGTTTCCCTGGTCACAGGTCTGTGAAAATAAAGGTTTGTTCTCCGTGTATTTTCAAAAGTTATTCGTGAAATTGAATCAATAACCGGATTTATTATTACAGCAGCTATTGCGCCTTTTTGTTTCGCCAGCAGTGTTTTTCTATTTGTATTCCATTGAGTATTTCTGCCTGGCACCCTGGGCAAAGCTTTACCATTAATTTTTGGCTCCCCGGAAAAAAAAACAACGACCTTCCCTTTTACATTTTTTGCGCCATAATCGTCATAATTTTTATCATCAATTCCATATCCAATAAAAATTATTTCTTTTGCTTTTATATCTTGTTTTAGTAAAGTCCCTGGCGCTACTATATAGTCTTTACCAAGCTCATATTTATTTTTACCAACTTTTAATGAAGAATTTAATAATGTGTCTTTATATAATGGATATGATTGCTGGTAACTACTGAGTTGAAAGGGCTGTTTTAATCCTATTTGCTTAAATTGACTTTCAATATATGCTGCCGCTTTTTTTTGACCAGGCATTGCAGTTTCTCTGCCTTCCATATCTGCGCTAGCTATAATAGATAAATGTTTTTTAAGATCCGATGCCGTAATACCCGAAGCATATTTTTGTGCCTCATCCTGTTGTGCATACAACGCAATAGGCAATAAGGCATACACAACCAATACTATTATATTCTTCACCTTATAGTTTTATGTGATTAGATGCAGGCAATTTTTTCAACCCGCTTTTCATGCCGCCCCCCCTCAAATTCGGTATGCATAAATATTTCCAGCATTTTTTCTACATCACCTTCTCTTACAAAACGGGAGGGGATGCAAATTATATTAGCATCATTGTGTTTTCTTGCAAGCTCTGCCAGCTCCTCACCCCAACAGATTGCTGCTCTTATATGCTGATGTTTATTGGCGGTAATAGCAACTCCGTTCCCGCTTCCGCAAAGCAAGATGCCAAAGGCAACTTCTTTACTTTCAACCGAACTTGCGACAGGGTGTGCAAAATCAGGGTAATCTACAGAGTTAATGGAATACGTTCCAAAGTCTTTATACTCCAATCCTTTCCCTTCTAAAAAAGAAATAATGTCTTCTTTGTATTCGAACCCTGCATGATCGCAACCGATTGCAATTGGCTTAGATAAGTTAAATGGTGACATGGCTAACAAATTTTAGTAGTGTAAAGTTAGAGATAAAAAGCAGGATGAGATGGTTAAAAGATACTGCATTATCCATTTTTTTAACTAGGGTCGAAAAGACCGATTGTAGGTGGCATAATAATGATGACATAACACTATATAATTTTGAGGGGAGACACAGAGGAAGAGAATATTTTATCAAGATTACCCTGTTCATCAACAAGATATTTACAAAAGTTCCATGTGGGCTCATCAGTGTTCCACCCGTTTTTTGCAGCATCACAAAGCCATTGGTAAACCGGTTGCTTTACTAAACCCTTTACACGATCCTTATGAAATAATTGAAACGTTACACCGAAATTTATTCTGCAATATTCTCCAATCTCTTCGTCGCTCCCCGGTTCTTGGCCTCCAAAATCATTAGACGGAAATCCAAGTATGGTTATTTTATCCTGATGTAGCTGGTGCATTTTTTCAAGCTCTTTGTATTGAGGAGTAAAACCACATTTGCTCGCAAGATTTACAAGTAGTACCTTTTTATCTCTGAATTTTTCAAAACTTATCAAATCACCATTATTTGCTTTAGCCTCAAGCCCATAAAATGAAACAGGTGCTTTAATTATTTCTTTATTTGAGGTAATAGAAATACCCAAACCTGTATGCTTTGAAAACTGCATTCTTGCCCCGTAAATTTTTTTTAAGACTTTTTTAAAAATACCCATTTTTAAAAATAAGAAATCAAGGTAGATGAAAAAAAAGCACACTGGTGCGGAAATCCTAAAAGATTAAAATATCTTAAAGGTTTGTCCCTATTTCCAATCTTCGTTCGTCACTAATATGTAGTAAAATATTTTTCACAGTAAAACAAACGATCATGGACAAAAATTCAAATTCGCTCAATTGGTTCGAAGTTCCTGCTGTAAAGCAGTTCGTTGGATGAAGCTGTTGAAATCTCAGAGGCTTCCCATCCTTGAATTTGAAAACGGCATAGTTGAAATAAGAGAAATAGAGGAATTAAAAATATAATTGCTTAACTTTTATAAAAAAAATTCTATGGCAAAAGGCAAAGGCACCAAGGAAAGTCCCTGGGAACTAAAAACCCCTCCCGGTTCATCAGAATACATTATGTATAAAGATGACAGCGTTGACCCCGCCATTCTTGTTTGCAAAGTTGGTAGTACTACATTGCATTACCAGTGGCGGGCAATTGATGACCTGCATGCGATGCTGAAAAAGCATGGCGACTGGATAGAGCTTGGCAGCGCTGATGAACAAAAGCCTGCAAAAGAAGGAACGGTTGAAGCATGGGGCCGTTCTGAAAAGAATCCTGTAAGGGGATGGTATGGATTGAAGAGTGGTTTTCGTGGCAGGTTTGGAATGTATGTTCCCCCGCTGATGGAAGCCCTGGGCCTTGTAGAACTTGAACATACCCAAAAAATAACCGGATGAAAGCGTTGTAATTTTTATATTAGTGAAAATTATTCGTGAATGGATTAAAAATCTATTTTATAACCCATTTAAACAATTTCAGCTTTCCTTTAAGTGGCGGATATTTAATAGAAGGATCGAACCAATTGGGAGTATTCATTACAGGTTTAAGACGTGTAAAAGTATCGAAAGTATATTTGCCGTGATATGCTCCAATGCCACTATTGCCCACGCCGCCAAATGGCAAATAATGGTTGGTAAACTGCCAGTCAGCATTGTTTATACAACCGCCGCCAAACGGAATTTTTTCTATCCATTGCTCTTCGGTTTTCTTATTGGTAGTGAATAAGTATAACGCAAGCGGGCCAGCATTTCGCTGAACAATGTTCATGGCTTCTTCAATTGTACTAAATGTAATTACCGGCAACAGTGGGCCAAATATTTCTTCTGTCATTAATGTTGAATCAAGAGAAACATCATCTAATACAGTAGGTGCAATAAATAATTTTTCTTTGTTGTGTTCACCCCCTGTTACAATATTGCCTTCATCAAGATAGCTCACCAGTTTATCAAATCTTTTTTCGTTTATGATCTTTCCATAATTATAATTTGATGAGGCATCGACGCTATAAAATTTCGTGATAGTTTCTTTGAGCTTTTCTATAAATTTTTCTTTCACATCATTATGCACCAGTACATAATCAGGAGCAATACACGTTTGCCCGGTGTTAACAAACTTACCAAAAGCTATTCGCTTTGCCGCAACAGTAATATCAGCATCAGCATGAATGATGGCGGGGCTTTTACCTCCGAGCTCCAAAGTAACCGGCACCAACTTTTCGGCAGCCATCTGGTAAATAATTTTTCCTACGGGAATGCTGCCTGTATAGAACACATGATCAAAACGGAAATTCTTCATCATGGCAGGAACAACTTCTGACCCATCACCATGAACATAAAAAACAAATTCAGGCGGAAATATTTCAGCAATAATTTTGTGAAGCATTTTATCAGTTGCCGGTGCAAATTCAGAAGGTTTCAATACTACACAATTCCCTCCTGCAATAGCGCCAACTAATGGGATCAATAACAACTGCACAGGATAATTCCATGGAGCTATGATGAGGACAACACCTAAAGGATCACGATAAATTTTACTGGTAGATGGAAGATTAACAAGATTTGTACCTGCGGATTTTGGCTCCATCCATTCCCGCAAATTTTTTAAAGTAACATTAATTTCTGCCAACACTAACCCTGTTTCTGTTGCATACGTTTCCTCACGGTTTTTGTTGAGATCAGCAAATAAAGCCTGTTCAATTTCTTTGTCATATTTAAAGAGAGTTTGCTTTAGCAATTTCAATTGCTGTTTTCGAAATGAAAACGGCTTTGTAACATGACTGTTATAATAATTTCGGAGATCTGCAAGGGAGGAAATTAAACCAGTCATTACTGCTAAATTTGTTTCTCAAGGTAATAAAAAACTATAATGCCGGAAACTGATGAATATTACATGCAACAGGCTTTAAAGGAAGCAAAAAAAGCTTATGATGATGGCGAAGTTCCCATAGGCGCTGTAATTGTTATGCAGGATAGAATTATTGCAAGGGCATATAACCAGGTAGAAAAATTAAATGACTCAACTGCTCATGCAGAAATTATTGCCCTCACCTCAGCTTATAATTTTTTAGGATCAAAGTATTTGCCTGAAGCAATTTTATACGTAACCATTGAGCCATGCCTTATGTGTGCCGGTGCATTATATTGGAGTAAGATTGCAAGGGTTGTTTATGGTGCAGAAGATGAAAAAAATGGAGCCCTCACCCTAACCCTCTCCCCAAGGGGAGAGGAAAAAAGAACCCTCCTTCATCCCAAAACAGAAATTATAAGTGGCATTTGTAAAGATGAATGTGCGGTGCTGATAAAAGAATTCTTTAAAGCAAGAAGATAGTTTTCGTGATAAGGAAATAATTAATAGCAGGCAGTTTTTATAATATTATACAGGTAAATTTGCATTCAATCATTTTATAACATTTAAAAATATATTTTATGGCATTTACAGTACCGGCTCTACCCTACGCTTACGAAGCTTTAGAGCCACACATAGATAAAGAAACAATGCAGATACATCACGACAAGCATCACCAGACTTACGTTGATAATTTAAATAAAGCAATTGCAGGAACCGAAAATGAAAATAAGAGCATCGAAGAATTGGTGAAGAATGCCGGAACTATAAGCCCTGCTGTTAGAAATAATGGTGGCGGACATTGGAACCACAGTTTTTTTTGGGAAAGTCTTGCTGCGGCAGGCGGTAATCCTGATGGGAAATTATCTGATGCTATAAATGAAGCTTTTGGGTCGTTAGATGGCTTAAAGGAAAAGTTTAATGCTGCAGCAACTACACGTTTCGGAAGCGGATGGGCATGGCTTGGTTCACAAGGCGGTAAGTTGGTAATTTGCTCAACACCTAACCAGGATAATCCTTTAATGGATGTTGCAGAATGTAAATGCACCCCCATATTAGGTTGCGATGTTTGGGAACATGCTTATTATTTAAAATATCAAAACAAGCGTGCTGATTATTTAAATGCTTTCTGGAATGTCGTGAACTGGAAAAAAGTTGCAGAGAGATTTAACCGATGATTTGAGTGATATTATGATTTGAATGATAAGGTTGTAACAACTGTTGCAGCCTTTTTTATTATCTAGTTCTACAGGCTCTTCCTGAAAACCCATAATCCACAATAGGCAATGGTTTGGTGATAACTAAGTATTAAAAAAGCCCCACAATGGCACAAGATGTGAGCAAAGTGGGGCAGCATTAATATTTAGATCCA
>JBPCQG010000282.1:0-3284 GCA_050998315.1 Chitinophagaceae bacterium | reverse complement strand
GTAAACTGTATTGAATAATTTTTCGGTAATTTAAAACTGTTATTAAGTTTCCCGAACCAGCTTACCTGTTGAGACTCTAAACTACTTTGAATATTATCGCCATTAATTTTTGAATTGTATAAATTTACGTTTGCAGTTATATCCCAGATCTTTGCAGGCTTAACCTTCCCGGTAAGTTCTAATCCATATGAATAAGAATTATTGGCATTTGCAAAACTGGTAAAAATTACAGAATCGGATCTTTGCAGATTCGGATTTTTATCCCTGTACAGAAATCCTGTTATAAGATCATTTGTGTTTCTATAGTATACAGTTGTAAGTAAACTGTTCCCTTTATCAAGATCAACATTATAAGAGAACTCCAGCAAATTGGTAAACTCAGGAACAAGGTCAGGATTGCCTTTACTAAGGTTAAGAGAATCACTAAAATCAATATAGGGTATTAATTGAAAGAAATTAGGACGGTTTATCTTTCTGGAATAGTTTAATTGTAAGCTTTGCTTATCATTTATCTTTTGTGTTAAATAAATACTTGGGAAAAAACTAAAAGGATATTCATTTTTAAATGTCAGGCTCTTATCTATTTGGGTTCCTGTGTATTTTGAGCTTTCAATCCGTGCACCTAATTGGTATGTAAAATTTTTTATTGATTGTGAAAAAGTCATATAAGCAGCATATACTTCATCTTTAAATTTATAATTATTGCTAAATCCGGGTTGCGAGACATAAGCTCCTGCAGAAGAATTAAAGAAAAGGTTGTTCCTAAAACTGCGATAGTTTCTGATCGATCCCCTTGCTCCCATTTCAAATTTTATTTTATCAGTAATGGGGTTAACAAAATCAACTTGCGTAGTCACAAAGTTGGAATTTCCACCTCCCAATGTCTGCTGTTTTTGCATTGGACCTTTAGGATTACTGTTGCTAAGAAAATATTGAGTTTGGTACAAGCCGTTATTATCATTTTTACTTTGATTATAATTAATATCTGCAGTTATTTCCTTGCCCGATTTTGCAAAATTATGTTTATAGCTAAATGTTGAGCCATAATTACGAAAAGAAAATCTTCCTTCACTGCCTGTCAAACCAATTTCCTTAGAAGTGTAATTTACAAAGTTGGTATCCCTTTGTATGTTGATCATATCTTCACTATTAAATTCTCCTTTTACATACACCCCTGCGATTGTAAAAGTGTTACGTATATCAGCAAAAAAATCCAATCCTCCTCTAAAAAACCCAAAGTATCCTTTATTGGTTGGAGTACCATTTTGATTTTGAAATGCCTTATTATTATTGTTGAGAAAATCAGTACGTGTAGTTTGGGATATACCTCTAGATTTTGGTGAATGAAACATTGTATTGGCAAAAAAATTGATCTTTCCCTGCTTTGCATTAAAGTCTCCGCCAAAACCAATACGGGCACGGGAATCAATATTTGCCCTAACATTACCGCTGTAACCTGCTTTTCTTGCTTTCTTTAAAACTATATTTAATATACCTGAGCCTCCACCGGAAGCATCAAACTTGGCAGAGGGATTTGTAATGATCTCAACACTTTGTATTGCATCTGCCGGTATTTGATCAAGAGTAAGCGTAGATGGTCTACCATCAACAAATATTTGCGGGGATGCATTGCGAAGTGTAACATTACCATCTATATCAACATTTACTGACGGAACACTTTTCATTACATCTACGGCAGTTCCACCAACACTTGTCAGGTTTTTATCTACATTAAATATTTTTCTGTCAATTCCCATTTGTAATAAGCTCGTAGTACCGGTTACATTTACTTCTGCAAGTTGTTTGGTATCGGTTTCAAGTTTTATATTCCCCAGGTCTTTATCTACTGCATTCATCATTTGGCTCATATCGCCACCCATCTTAATGTTAAAAACCGCTTTTTGCTCAATTGTTTTATAACCTATACCGGTTATTAATAATTTAAAGGTGGCTACCACAGGTAAATTCTCTAAGGAAAATTCTCCCTTTTTATCAGTAAGCATTCCGGATATAACTACATCTTTTCTTTTTTTAGTTGCAGTATCCAATTTATTTTGAATTAACTGTACTGAAACAGACTCCAAAGGTTTATTAGTGGCTGCGTCAACTATCTTCCCATAAAAATGACCAACATTCATACTTTGCCCCCCCATACCGCGATTGCCACTGGGCATTTGTGCAAATAAGAATGGCATTGTAAGCAGACATAAGACTATTAAAGTAAAGCTCTTTTTCATGATTTAAATTTTATCAACAAATATTATCGCCAAATGTGGCGCAAAGTTGCAATAAATCTGATAAGAAAAATCGTAATTAGGTATGAGTGGCAATAGGCAGGTATTGACCGCTGGCTATTAAGCAACAATATTAAAAACCACTTGTATAATACCAATAAGGCAGCCAAATACGGCGCCGGCAACTTTTAAGAATTGGAATTCTTTTTTCGTTATTTTTTTGAGAATATCCTCTAACTTTTCAATTGAGAAGCCTGTTACCTTCTCCACCACAATCTTTTCAAGATCAATATTATTTTTAAGCTGATACATGTATTGGTGAATTAACGTGGGAAACATAGTTTCCAATTCATTCATGTAAGCCTCCTTAAGCTGATTGGTAGTTTTTTCACCAATAAATTTAGAAAGTATCGGGAAAACATCTCTTAATTTTTTATTGAGGAATGCGTCAATATGTTTTTCAATTTCCGGCTTTAGTTTTTCAAGATTTTCTGAACTGGTAATTCTTTTTTCAATGTCAGCAAAGGGCAATAACTCTGTACTTAAGTGCCCAAGCATTTCTGCTATTTTAATTTGATTTTTCGGAAATATTCCCTGGTATTTATATCCAAAAATATTTACTGCTTTTCGCGGATAAAATAAAAGTTTTATTGCAAACCAGATAATGCCATATCCAATATAGCCAGATAATAATATTGTAATGAGATAATTGTACCAATGCATAAAAAACGTGACAAAGAAACAACATATTAAGCCTGCGCAAAATGTAATTTTATCCCCATCGCTAACGGGATTATTTTTTTAATTATTTTTGACACATATAAACGGTGGTTGTAGCTCAGTTGGTTAGAGCATCAGATTGTGATTCTGAGGGTCGGGGGTTCGAGCCCCCTCATCCACCCAAAGTAAGTTTCTGTATTATATCTACAGGCTCTTCCTGAAAACCCATAATCCACAATAGGCAATGGTTTGGTGATAACTAAGTATTAAAAAAGCCCCACAATGGCACAAGATGTGAGCAAAGTGGGGCAGCATTAATATTTAGATCCA
>JBPCQG010000280.1:0-15989 GCA_050998315.1 Chitinophagaceae bacterium | reverse complement strand
ACCGTAACCAACAATCGGTAGAATCATATACACCCTCCAACTCCCTAATGGGAAAGTTTTAATTTTATAATAAATGCAAATTTAAGAGTTACAACTTGTAATTCCCCCCTTAGGGTGTTAAGGGGTTCCAGGATTTTTAGAGGCTAAATATTCCTGTAACATCGTCGTGGCGGCAATTTCATCTACTGTTCTTTTATTCTGCCTGTCTTTTTTTTTCATACCCATATCAATCATTGCCTGCTTTGCCATTTTTGAAGTAAACCTTTCATCCACTGTTTTTATTGGGATCTGTGGAAATTCTTTCTGCAATTTCTTAATAGCTCCTTTCACCAAAGGGGTTGCATGTGTGTCTGAATCATCCAAATTTTTTGGCTCCCCGATAACTATCAGTTCAACTTCTTCCTGAAAAAAATATTTTTTTAAAAAGGGGATCAATTCATTTGAATCGACTGTTGTTAAACCGGTGGCAATTATCTGCAAGGGATCAGTAACGGCAATGCCTGTTCGTTTTCCGCCGTAATCAATACAAAGAATTCTCGCCATAGCCTAACCTCTAAAGGGGAAATTTATTTTATTGATGAATAGATCTGACAAAACAAAAATTGAAAATATTACAGAAGCAATTCCGTTAGATGTCATGAATGCAAGATTGATCTTACTCAGGTTATTGGGCTTTACAAGTGAATGCTGATAAATGAGCATTCCCCCAAAAACGATAACACCCATCCAATACAGCCAGGTAAAGTGTCCGTACACTCCTGCTGAAATTATACAACTTAGGCTAAGTACATGCAATACCTCTGAAACTCTTAGTGCTTTTCTTTTTCCTACCGCCGCCGGTATTGAATATAAATTATTCTCCGTATCAAATTCTTCATCCTGTAGGGCATAAATAATATCAAAGCCGCTTACCCAAAATAAAACGGTAAAAGAAAATAAAATTGGCAACAGATCAAACTTACCAGTTACAGCAAGATAAGCGCCGATGGGTGCAAGACTTAATCCCAATCCCAATACAAGATGGCAAAGGGGTGTAAATCTTTTTGTGTAACTATAAAATAAAATAACAAATAATGCTACGGGCGAGAGATAAAAGCAAAGAGGATTAATAAAATAAGTACAGATAATAAAAGCTGCACAATTAAAAACCACGAACAGTATTGCATTCTTTTCTGAAATTATTCCTGAAGGAATTTCCCTTATTGCAGTACGGGGATTCAGGGCATCAAAATTTTTATCAAGCCAGCGATTGAAAGCCATTGCAGCGCTTCTTGCAAAAATCATACACAATACAACAAGTAAAAATAATTGCCACCAGGGTTTTGAAGTAATAAATTTCGTTTGGGACAAGGCAAGAAAAAATCCGATCAAAGCAAATGGCATTGCAAAAATGGTATGCGCAAATTTTACGAGAGATAAGTAATTTTTTATTTTGGTATTCATTTAAATTTTTAAATCTAATTAATTTTCTAATCCACCCAAATCACGGTTCAGATTTTTGTTCTCACAATCTCCCACAAAACAATTCCTGCCGCCACAGAAATATTCAAGGAATGCTTCATGCCAAACTGCGGTATCTCAATGCATCCATCGCACAAAGAAATTGTTTCTGTTTCCACACCACTTACTTCATTGCCGAAAATAAATGCAACTTTATCAGCGTTTACTTCCATAAATTTTTCTAAGAAAATACTTTTTTCAACCTGCTCAATAGCAAAAATTTTGTATTCATTTTTTCTTAACTCCTCAACAGCATCTCTAGAAGTAGAAAAATATTTCCAGTCTACGGTTTCTGTAGCGCCAAGAGCAGTCTTATCAATTTCTTTGCGGGGAGGCCGGGCGGTATAACCACAAATATAAATGGCGTTAATTAAAAAAGCATCTGCAGTGCGAAACACGCTACCCACATTATACATGCTGCGTATATTTTCCAAAACAACAATTACTGAGAATTTTTGTGAACGTTTAAATTCATCAACTGTCTTCCTGTCCAGTTCATCCATGCTAAGTTTCTTCATCTAAAAATCACTTATAGCAAAAGTAATTCACAATGTTCACAAACTTTCTGAGCAACATTGTAAAGCCTTATTTTTGGTTATAATATATGGCTAAACCAACTGCAGATACTCCGATGATGTTACAGCATAATGCCATCAAAGCTAAGTACCCTGATGCTATACTGCTGTTTCGTGTGGGTGACTTTTATGAAACCTTTGGCGCAGATGCTGTGACGGCTTCCAAAGTGCTGGGCATTACTTTAACCAAACGAAATAATAATTCTCCCACTGCATCTGAGCTTGCCGGTTTCCCTCATCATGCACTGGATACGTATTTACATAAACTTGTAAAAGCAGGCTACCGCGTTGCCATCTGTGACCAGTTGGAAGACCCCAAGCTTGTAAAAGGAATTGTAAAGCGTGGGGTAACAGAAATGGTTACTCCCGGTGTGGCTACCAATGATAAACTGCTGGAGCATAACCGGAATAATTTTTTATGTGGCATGCATTTTAATGATGAAACATTTGGACTGGCTTTTTTAGATATTTCTACAGGAGAATTTTTTATTGCAGAAGGTGACCGGGAATACGCTGATAAATTATTGCAAAGTTTTCAGCCGGCGGAAATTGTATTTCAGCGTAACCAACAAAAACATTTTAAAAATTATTTCGGAAGTAAATTTTATACCTACACATTGGATGAGTGGATATTTACGGAAACTTACGCTAATGAAAGTTTATTAAAACATTTTGGCACTCAAAGTTTAAAAGGTTTTGGGGTGCAAGAACTGCATGACGGTATTATTGCAGCAGGCGCTGTACTTTATTATTTAAAAGATACCGAGCATCCCAACCTGCAGCACATAACATCGTTACAAAGAATTGACAAATCCGATCATTTATGGATGGATCGTTTTACTATTCGTAATCTTGAAGTGCTTGGTGGTGTGGAAGGAAATAATTCTTTGCTTAAAGTTTTAGATAATACAGTATCTCCAATGGGTGCAAGGTTACTTAAGCGCTGGCTATTGCTCCCTCTTACTAACATCAGTAAAATTGAAGAACGTTTAGACCTGGTAGAGTTCTTTATAAAATCAATTGATATGAGAAATAAGATTTCTCAATCCATCAAACAGTCAGGCGATGTTGAAAGACTGGTTAGTAAGATCTCTTTAAAAAAAATAAACCCCATGGAAGTTTTACAAATTGCCAAAGGATTACAGCAGGTGCAGTTGATAAAATCGCTAAGTGAGAATTCAGAGAATGAATATTTAAAAAGATTGGGTGACTCACTAAATCCATGTCAATACATTGCTGATAAAATTGTAAAAGAGATAATTGAAAATCCTCCTATAGCTACATCCAAAGGAAATGTGATAGCAATGAATGTTGATGAAAATCTGGATGAGCTAAGGAATATTGCAACGCACGGAAAAACATATCTGCTGCAATTGCAGAAAAAGGAAAGTGAGGCAACAGGAATTTCTTCATTACGGATAGGATTCAACAATGTGTTTGGTTATTACCTGGAGGTAACTAATTTGCACAAATCGAAAGTACCTGTCGAGTGGATACGTAAACAAACACTCACCAATGCAGAAAGGTATATCACCCCGGAGCTTAAAGAATATGAAGAAAAAATCTCAGGTGCAGAAGAGAAAATTCTCCAGATTGAACTGCAGATATTTGAAAAGCTATTAAATGAATTACAGGATTACATCTCCCCCATGCAGGTGAACGGGCATGTAATGGCCGTGCTGGATTGCCTTTGCTGCTTTGCCAATAATGCATTGCGATTCAATTATAAAAAACCTGTACTTCATGATGGCAATGAAATGGAATTAAAAGAAAGCCGGCATCCCGTGATAGAAAGAAATTTACCGCAAGGTGAAAATTATATCCCGAATGATATTTTTTTAGATCCTGCTTCTCTGCAGATAATAATTTTAACCGGGCCGAATATGAGCGGCAAAAGCGCCATTCTCCGGCAAACAGCATTAATAACTTTAATGGCACATATGGGAAGTTTTGTGCCCGCTGGTGAAACAAAAATTCCTTTGACAGATAAAATTTTTACCAGGGTTGGCGCCAATGATAATCTCAGCAGTGGTGAAAGCACCTTTATGGTTGAGATGAATGAAACATCCAGCATTATTAATAATATAACTCCAAGAAGCCTCATCCTGCTGGATGAGATTGGGCGGGGCACTTCCACTTACGATGGCATTTCCATCGCATGGAGTATTGTAGAATTTTTGCACGCTTCGCCTTATTCACCCAAAACTTTATTTGCTACACACTATCATGAATTAAATGAGCTGGAAAATAAATTGCAGCGTGTAAAAAATTATCACGTCACCAATAAAGAGGTAGGCAATAAAATAATTTTCTTGAGAAAATTAGCTGCCGGAGGAAGTATTCATAGCTTTGGAATTCATGTAGCAAAGATGGCAGGAATGCCGCCATCATTGATTCAAAGAGCTAATGAAATTTTAAAGCAGCTGGAAACTAAACATGTAGATGAGGAAATTGGAGATACTATGAAAAAATTATCAACCCCAAAATTACAGCTTAGTATTTTTGACGCACATTCACAGGCATTTGAAGAAATAAGACAGATACTTGACGCAGTTGATATTAACCGGCTTACTCCTGTTGAGGCACTATTAAAATTGCAGGAAGTAAAAGAGAAAGTAAAGTAGGGAGTAACAAATATTTTAAAAATATCTTTAAATTTAAATTAAACCAAATGCTGGATAATTTACCCTTTTACATTCCCTTACTCTTTATTGTTACCACTCTTGTTACTTTTTTATTTTTTATTGCGGCTGTTAAAAAAAATAATTCTAATAAAACAGTTGTAAGGGTTTCAGTGATAATAATTATTTGGATGGCTCTTCATGCAGTATTGGGGTTTACCAGATTTTATACAGTTACAAATACATTGCCTCCAAGATTTGCTTTAATGGTGGCCCCTGCTTTTTTATTGATATTGATTTTATTTGTAACCAAAAGTGGCAGGAGATTTATTGACAGCCTGTCAATGAAAATTTTAACGCAATTACATGTTGTAAGAATTTTTGTAGAAGTAGTATTATGGTGGCTTTTTCTTTATAAATACGTTCCCCAGCTAATGACTTTCGAGGGAAGAAATTTTGATATTCTTTCCGGATTAACTGCGCCAGTTATTGCTTATTATGGTTTTGTAAGGCGAAAGCTCAGTAACAAATTTATGCTTGTATGGAGTATCATTTGTCTGCTGCTTTTAATCAATATTGTCGTTAATGCGGTCCTTTCTGCCCCCTTCGCTTTTCAACAGTTTGCGTTTGATCAACCGAATGTGGCGGTGCTATATTTCCCTTTTGTTTGGTTGCCATGCTTTATCGTACCTGTTGTATTGTTCTCTCATTTAGTTTTAATTAGGAGATTACTTAAAAATGAAAATTCTGAGTGATGGATCAAAATAAAATGTATTACAGCGATTATCTTGAGCTTGACAAAATTCTTGATGCCCAACATCCTGAAAGTTTTAAGCAAGCCAATCAACCGGCGCATGATGAAATGCTTTTTATTATTGTTCACCAGGCGTATGAACTATGGTTTAAGCAAATTCTATTTGAATTGGAATTTGTTTGTAATGTTTTTAAAAAAGAAAAGATTGATGATAACTCAGAAGATCTGAATCTTGTTCGCCATCGGCTGCATCGCATAGTTCGTATTCTGGAGCTTTTGAATCAGCAGGTGGGTTTAATGGATACAATGACGCCTTTGGATTTTTTAGAGTTCAGAAATCTCCTTACACCTTCTTCGGGTTTTCAAAGCCTACAATTCCGGCTGGTAGAGGCAAAACTTGGATTGACGATAGATATGCGCCACCAGCAGGAATATTATAAACGTACCAACGAAGGAGGATTTACACAAACGGATTTTGGGATGATTAATAAAACAGAAACTGAAGATTCGTTAATACAATTAATAAATAACTGGCTTGAAAGAATGCCTTTTTTTGAAGGCGAATTCTGGAAAAATTATCAGACACCAGATGAGGATCTGCATCCCTTTTGGAGTGATTACAGAAAAATTTATAAAAATGGATTAACTGAACGAGAGGCAACTAACATTAATTATTTCGATCTTTTATTTTTTGAGAGTAGAAAAACGTTAAGTGATGAGCAGGCAGATTCAAATAAAACAACTTTATCAGCTAAGGCCATGAGGGCTGCATTATTTATTATGCTCTACCGTGATTTTCCTGTATTTCAAACGTCTTATCAAATTCTGGATAGTCTTGTTGAAGTTGATCATCAAATGGCCGGCTGGCGGCACAAGCATTTAGTTATGGTACGCAGAATGATAGGAATGAGAACGGGAACAGGTGGCACTTCAGGCTCCGGCTATCTTGAAGGCGCATTAACCAAGCACAATATTTTTAACGACATTGAACGGCTTTCTACGTTCCTGATTGAAAGAAAAAAGTTGCCCAGGTTGCCTGTAGAGTTAATGCAGAAATTAAGTTATTCTTTGTAAAATGAAACTTGATTTTCTTTCTGAATGAAGCGGCACTAATCTGCAAAACCTTTTTACTTTCCATTTGGTTTTTTGTCACAAAAAAAATAGCAGGTGAATATTATGGATGAAAAGAAAGGTATAAGCTTAAACAAATTCATAAGTGAAACTGGCTTTTGTTCAAGAAGGGAAGCAGATAAATTAATTGAAGCAGGAAGGGTAACTGTAAATGATAAACTGCCAAAATCAGGAAATCGCGTTAGCTACAATGATATTATTAAAATTGACGGACAAGATCTAAAACGGAAAGAAAAGCCCCTTTATATTGCGTTTCACAAGCCAATTGGCGTTTCCTCCACTACAGATCGTAAAGACAAATACAATGTCATCGATTATATAAATCATCCGAAAAGAATATTTCCCATCGGTAGACTGGATAAGCCTTCGGAAGGATTGATCTTTTTAACCAATGATGGTGACATTGTAAATAAAATTTTACGTGCCGGCAATAACCACGAAAAAGAATACCTCGTAACTGTTGATAAACCCATTGATCAGGATTTTATAAAGCGTATGAGTAGTGGAATAAAAATTCTAAATACCATAACACAAAAATGTTTTGTAAAACAGGAAAGTAAATATATTTTCAAAATTATTCTTACGCAGGGATTGAATAGGCAGATAAGAAGAATGTGTGAAGCTTCGAATTATCATGTAACTAAACTTGTACGCATCCGGATCATGAATATTACTTTATCAGGAATTGCTCCGGGCAAGTGGCGATACTTAACGCAGATGGAAATTGAAGCGATCAATAATCTTGTTGCAAGCTCAATAAAAACACAAGAAGCTTCGCTGATCAACAAGAAGAAATAATAGAAGAAATTTTTAGATTCTGGAAGTTTTTAGAAACTCTTATACTTTGTTTACAATTGTAATAAAAATAATTTCACCTTATGACCGATACCTTTCTTTTAATAAGCTCATCATGTATTCATTTACATCCCACTGATCGGTCACAGGCTGTTGTGTAAATGGCAGATTCATCATATATGGATGCGGTCCAAATTCGGGGGTTATCGTTAATTCTGATTGATCATCTTTTTTTAATTCTACCACTTTATCCCAGCAGTTTAAATGGAATTGCATTTCCTCATTCCATGCAGGATCACTGGGATCTGTTATTTGCGGACCTTCAGCAAAGCCAACACGTGCATGAATATGATCAGTTCTGGAGATGGCAAGATCAACAGCTTCTTTTTGATCCTGCAATAATGATTCGGCTGTATTACACCAATGAGAAATATCAAGGGTAATTCTTAGATCAGGAAAGTTTTCCAGATATTGTTTTGTTATATGGGCAGCAAAACTAAATTTACCACGATGTGTTTCATGAATGACTGCAATGCCTATTTCTTTCGCCACATCTTTTGCTAATGAGATCAATTTTTTATTTTGATCACAAGAGTAATAATCTTTTCCTGTTTGTGAATTGATAAAAATAGGTTTTGCATCTGCTAGATCCCGAAGACGAAATTCAAATTCTTTGTAATGTTTTTCAAAATCAGGCTCTACTGTTTCCCAATGTTGCCCGATGAATTTAAGATCATGCTTTGCAAGCCCATTAAGCATTTCATCTTTATCTTTTTCATTTTGGGACGAACTTCCTTCTATACCATCATATCCTGAAAGCTTCACACGGTTTAAAAAAATATTCCAGTTAGTATTTGCCTGTCCCCAACGTGGACAAAAAAATAATAATCTCATATTAAGAATGATAGTATCATGACATATTTAAATCATTTCCTTTAAAGTATTCACCACATAATCTACTTCTTCTTCAGTATTGTATTTGCTAAAGGAGAACCTTACGGCTGTATAATTGGGATTATTATTAATAGCATTTATAACATGACTCCCTGTATTAGCTCCGGATGTACAGGCGCTGCCACCGCTGGCACAAATATTATGTATATCAAGGTTAAACAAAAGCATCTCAGATTTTTCAGATTTTGGAAAACTTACGCTCAAAACTGTATATAAACTTTTGCCTAACGGATCACCATTAAAAACTACCGACGAAATATTTTTTTTGAGTTCTTCCATCATATAGCTTTTAAGCTTCTTGATCTTAGTGCTATCGCTTTCGTAATTCGCTGTGGCAATTTCAAGTGCTTTTGCAAAGCCAACAATTCCGTACGAATTTTCAGTACCAGCCCTCATATTACGTTCCTGACCGCCACCATGGACAAACGGTTTTATTTTTATATTTTCATTTATGTACAAAATGCCTACGCCTTTTGGTCCATGAAATTTATGTGCAGCGCCGGTTATAAAATGTACCGGGGTATTTCTCAGGTCAAATGGAAAGTGACCCACGGTTTGCACTGTATCTGAGTGGAAAACGGCATTATATTTTTTACATAACTCTCCAACAGAATGAATATCTAAAATATTTCCGATCTCATTGTTTGCATGCATTAAGCTTACCAAACATTTTTCTTTGCTATGTGATAATAGATTCTCAAGGTCATCAAGATCAATATGCCCACTGGGCAAAAGCTTTACGAAACTCAGTTCTGCTTCCCCATTTTTTTGAAAATTTTGAACTGTATGTAGCGTTGCATGGTGTTCAATAGAAGAGGAGATGATATGTTTACAACCCAAATCTCTTATTGCGGCGTTTATTGCAGTGTTACTGCTTTCAGTTCCACCACTGGTAAAAAATATTTCTGCGGGGTGTGCATTTAAAATTTTTGCAACTGATTTTCTTGCGCCTTCTATCGCCATCCTTGTTTCTCTGCCGTAAGAATAAATAGAGGAAGGGTTACCAAATTTTTCAGTGAGATAAGGCATCATTGCCTCAAGCACCTGGGGATCAAGGGGCGTTGTGGCAGCATTATCGAAGTAAATGCGCATGCCCCTATCCCCTAAAGGGGGATTACCTCCATTTAGTATTGTATCCTTTATCATGATAAGTTTCTTTTTCTTACGCCCTTTAAGAGATCTTACTTACACCCCTTTAGGGGATGGGGTCTTTACATTACCTCACTGATATCTTTCATTAACTTACGTGCAATATTTTCAGCCGTGGTCTCAAAATTACTTTCTGAATATATTCTTATGATAGGCTCTGTATTGCTGGTTCTCAGGTGAACCCAATCGTTATCAAATTCTATTTTCAATCCGTCTTCTGTATTAATGGGGTAGAATTTATATTTCTCCTTTATCCTTTTAAAAATTTCTTTTACATCAACATTTTTTTCTAAAGCAATTTTATTTTTAGAAATAAAATAATCAGGATACGAACCTCTTAATTGCTTAATACTCTTTTTAGAATAAGCAAGATGCGTAAGAAATAATCCTATCCCGATCAAAGCATCTCTGCCATAATGAAAATCCGGGACAATAATCCCCCCATTTCCTTCACCGCCTATAACAGCATTTACCTCCTTCATTTTAGTTACAACATTTACTTCACCAACTGCTGAAGAAAAATATTTACCGCCATGCTTTTCTGTAATGTCTTTCAATGCTTTTGTTGACGACATATTACTTACCGTATTTCCGCTTCTTTTGCTCAAAACATAATCTGATACTGCCACCAACGTATATTCTTCGCCAAACATACTTCCATCCTCGCAAACAAAACAAACCCGATCAACGTCAGGGTCTACAGCAATACCAAGGTGAGCTGCGTTCTTTTTTACGGCGGTGCTCAAGCCCGTTAAATGTTCAGGAAGCGGCTCAGGATTGTGAGCAAATTTTCCATTCACTTCTTCATTCATTGTTATAACGTCATGTACACCTAACGCTTTTAATAATGCCGGGACAAAGATTGATCCTGTACTGTTTACGCCATCAACTACAATTTTAAATTTGCATTTTTTAATAGCGGCAACATCCACCAGGTCGTATTTTACTACTGCATCAATATGCTTTTGCAGATAAGAATCATCAGGTTTATAATTACCCAAGTTATCTACCGGAACAAAATCAAAATTTTCTTCTTCAGCAAGTTTTAAAACAGATAAACCCTCTTCTGCGTTTATAAATTCGCCATTGCTGTTTAAGAGTTTCAGGGCATTCCATTCTTTGGAATTATGACTCGCCGTAATAATGATACCGCCATCTGCATTTTCAGCATTTACAGCTAATTCAACCGTGGGTGTAGTGCTTAATCCAATATCTATTACGTCAAAGCCTAAACTTATTAAAGTGCTTACCACAAGCCTGTTAACCAACTCTCCGCTGATACGTCCATCTCTGCCAACAATAATTTTTTTATTAAGCTCACCGGGAGTAGGGTTACCATTTTTTTCAGATAACCACGAGCCATAAGCGGCAGTAAATTTTACAATATCTAAAGGTGAAAGATTTTCTCCCGGCTTGCCCCCAATTGTTCCGCGTATGCCGGATATACTTTTTATCAATGCCAATTTTCCTGTGTTTTGTGGATGCAAATGTAAATAAAAAATGAGAGGATAAATTTGCCATTTGGTCATTAGCTATTGGTCATTGGTCATTAGGTCATTTAAGTAATTCCAATTAGTTATTCTAATCCCTTGACTTAACAGCTTAATGACTATTGACTTATTGAGTGATTGTCATTATGATTATTATCTCTATTCACCTAAAGACTATTTGGATAATTGCGAATAAATGTATTTTTGAAAGATGACGGCAACAACGTGGTTTAAAGATTGGTTCAACTCTCCTTATTATCATCAGCTGTACTTTAAGCGGGATGAAACAGAGGCTGCAGCCTTCATAACTAAACTTATAGAGCATTTAAAACCGGCGCAAAAAGCTGAAATGCTGGATGTAGCCTGTGGAAAAGGAAGGCATTCTATCCTGTTGGCTGGTAAAGGATTTATAGTAACAGGCATTGATCTTTCAGAAGACAGCATAAGGGAAGCAAAAGAAAATGAATCAGAAAACCTTGAGTTTTTTGTACATGATATGCGCCTGCCTTTCAGGATAAATTATTTTGATTATGTATTTAACTTTTTTACCAGCTTCGGATACTTTAAAACAAGACGTGAGCATGACAATGCCATTCGAACTGTTGCGCAATCCGTAAAACCTAATGGTGTTTTTGTATTAGATTACCTTAACGTGCATTATGCGGAGGATCATTTGGTGCATAAAAGCGAAAAGGAAATTGATGATGTAAATTATTATATAACCAAGTGGTATGATGAAACGCATTTTTATAAAAAAATAGTTGTTGAAGATGAAAATTTAAAAGAGCCATTAGAATACACAGAAAAAGTTGCCAAGTTTTCGTTAGGGGATTTTACCGAGATGTTTGCCTACCAGGATTTACAGATACAGGAAGTGTTTGGCGATTATTTGTTTAATGATTATGACGTAAAAAAATCTCCCAGACTTATTATGATTGCGAAAAAGGTGGTTAAATGAAGATCTTAACGTTGCTTTATCTCCGCTGCTTTTGCATATAGTTTTATTAGCGGTTGAATCTACTCTTTAC
The DNA here is from genome assembly GCA_050998315.1 of Chitinophagaceae bacterium. GTDB lineage: Bacteria > Bacteroidota > Bacteroidia > Chitinophagales > Chitinophagaceae > Ginsengibacter. The sequence continues at coordinate 3,992 of JBPCQG010000280.1, read as the reverse complement.
TTTGTTATCCTTCCTACTTTTCAATAACATAAAAAAGCAGTCATTGTTTGAAAATCCTATTTATTGCTTTGAAAATTGTTGGAGCATATTAAGCGAATCAAATTCCTTTGTAGTTTGAAAATATTAACGAACTAAGTTGAGGCAGAACAGAATTTGGTTTTTAACAAGGGGGATCAGAGCAATATTATTTTTTGCTCTTTTATTTTTTAGACGAAGAACTGTAGACAAAAAAGCTGTACGTTGAAACATCAGCTATCTAATTGAGCATTGGTACCTGGCTGTAAATGATAAACTACTTTTTGGTAAATATGGATACATTGATAAAAGCGAAAAAATTATCATCCCTTTAAAGTATGAGGCGGCTGATGATTTTAGCAATGGATTAGCGAGGGTAAGATTTAAAGGAAAATATGGGTATATAAACAAACAAGGTGTTGAATATTGGGAGGACTAAGTATGCTTCAAAATTTAATCAAAATAATATTAAGTGTTCTATTCTTGATATGCCTTTTTAATATGCCCTATGGCTACTATCAAATAGCTCGATTTGTCGGTTTTTTAGGATTTATTCTTTTAGCATATAAAAGTTATACTGATAAAGAAATTAGCATAGCTATCATATATTGTGGATTAGCAATACTCTTTCAGCCTCTTTTTAAAATAGCATTAGGCAGGACAATTTGGAATGTAGTTGATGTTGTAGTCAGTGCCTTTTTAATTGCTACCATTTTTTACAATCAAGTGGCAAAAAAAAATCATTAATTTACTGTCTCATCGTGATTTTCACCGCATTCATTAACATGGGAAAAAACCTTACCGTGGATACCCCGATGCATAAATAATTATCCCGCTTTGAATTACATACTTGATGACTCCTTATTGCTAAATTGCTATCCCGATAAATCATATAGAATATTATTTATAATTTGAAAGCTAAGCAAACACCAGGGTTTCATTTCCGCAGCTTCGTAATTTTTTGTTGCAATTATGGAAATGAAAACCCCGATGGGACCTATTGTCGTTGCGGCAATACAATTTATGCTGCTTTGTTATTTTAGAGAGTTATTCACCCTTAAGCCTTTATTGTGCACCAGCATCCATTTTGCGGTTTCGTAAATAGCAGATGTTAATGCAGATAAGGAATGCTTTACTGAATCCTGCTGAGATGGGGATAAATTTAATTGGTTTGATTTTACAGATACAAGCTCTTCTTTATTTATCCTGATATTTTTTATAAAATAATGATCATCAGTAACCACCCCGATATTTCCTTCATCATGGTGAATGATAAAGGCAGCATTATTTTTAGTTTTTGTTTTTAGCAGGTCTCTTCCAAGCGTTGTATTTACATATGGTTGATGTATCATGCCGGCTATTGTAGGCAGTATGTCAATTTGAGAAACCACTTCATTTCGTTTTTGAGGAGATAGTAAGGCAGGCGCATAAAATAAAAGGGGCACATGTTCATCGCTCAGCCTGTTAGCAGTCCAGGCAGGGGGATATAATTCACCTGCATCTCCTTCCACGCCATGGTCACCTGTAAAAACAAAGATGGTATTATTAAAGTAAAATTGTTTTTTAGCTTCTTCCATAAATTTTTTAAAGCAGTAATCTGAATATTGAAAAGCGTGAAATTCTTCCAAAGATTCAAACCCGTATTTTTTTAACGTATCTGCAGGCACTAATTTCTTTTCAAAATCTTTGTCCTCTTCAGGTATACTGTATGGGCGGTGATTACCTGCCGTCTGGATAATGGCAAAAAAAGGTTTTTGCTCATCTTTTAAAACGTTGTTGGTTTCTAAAAAAAGATTTTTATCACTGATGCCCCATACATTCAGTTGTGGAGATTTATAAGATCCATCCTGGTAAATACGAATACCATTAATGTTTTTTAACAGTCCTTCAAAATTGTTGAACTCGCTGCTGCCCCCAAGGAAATAAAATTTATTATAATCTTCAAAATTATTAATGATGGTGTGTTGGTTTATAGCCTCAGGATTTCTGCTGGAGAATTTGGACAATTGTACATCGGGTATACCTGTAAGTATTGCAAAAACACCACGGGAAGTTCCAAATGTGGCGCTGAAACATCTGTTGAAAAAGATGCCATCTTCACATAATTCGTTAAAGTAAGGTGTGGCATTTAAAGGATTACCTGCCATACTACTTTTATACATGCTGAAACTTTCGCCTATTACCAAAATGATGTTTGGTCTGCTTTCTAAAGATCTACTTCCCGGTTCAACAATTCTTTCATAGCTGTTATCAGCCCTGTTAAGGGAATCTAATTGCAAAAAATCCGCGATAGCAGGGAAATATTCTTTAGCCTTAGCTTCATCAAACGATGGTTTTCTGAAGCGGAGTGTTGTAAAAAAATTCTGCAGTGGATTTAATGCTACATACGATTTAAAATTATCGTTGAATACAAATGCATCTTTCCATTTTAATGGCGTATATGAAAACAAGCCGAACAACGACCAACCGAGAAAAATAATTGCCATGGCATGCCATCTTCTTTTATAAAGAATATCTTCCTTCATGTTTTTCTTCAGCACGATAACATGTGTTTTTTTAAACAACTTCACCAACATCACTACGGCTAAAACCAAAGCCAGTAATATCCATACCATGGGATAACTCTGCCATAACATTTTAAAAGAGATCACGGGGTCCTCGGCAAAATTTAATGCACTTGCATTTATTCTTGTATGATTATAACTGAAGTTTCCAAAATCAGCTCCAAAGAAAAATAAAATAACCAATGTTATAAATGCAAGGTAATATGACCACCAACGTTTATTTTTTTCAGAATAAAAAGGAGAGAATCGCCGATGGACAGATAATAATGCAATAGGTAAAAGAACTACTGCGATCCATTTTGCATCATACATAAAACCCAGCCAAAATGAGGGCATTACAGAACTTATTGGTGTAGTTAAAGGGCGGAAAAGAAAAACGGTTGCAACTCTAAATAAGGTGAAGAGCAGAAAATAAATTATCCATAACCTCACAATCCATTGAATAGTAACCGGAACTGATTTTAGAATCTTTACGTTATAGATCATCGGGATGTAGAGAATGTTGCAAAGGTAAATTTCCTTTCAATGAGATTGTTATCAATGTGAAGTGTTCTTTTTATTATTCAGTAACATATATTTTGCAGTTTCAAAGTATGCGTTAGTAAGGTTTCCTAATAATAATTTCACGTTATTGTTATCTGGAGTTATAGGTATAAGGTCGTTATTTTTTGATGAAACAAAATTTTCTTTACCGGTTAAAAGGCTTTTCATATAACAATATTCATCTGTCATCATTCCTATCTTTCTCTCTTCAGGGTCAAATAAAAATGCCCTGTTATAAAAAAGGACATCTTTGCCGGAGCTATCAAACAAATTTCTTCCCAGGGTTGTATTACGATACGGCACTTTAAGTATGGAAGCAATGCTGGGTAAAATATCAATTTGCGAACACGTGTTACTTAATCGTACAGGCTTTAGTAATAAAGGTGAATAAAATAGCAAAGGCACATGTTGTGTGGTAATACCATTAGCTGTCCAGCATTCAGGAAACATATTTCCTGCATCGCCCCTTATACCATGATCTCCGGTAAAAATAAAAATGGTGTTCTCAAAATATTTTTCTTTTTTCGCAGCTTCCATAAATTTTTGATAGCAAAAGTCAGTATATCTAAAGGCATTCAATTCATCATTACCTGCAAAGCCATATTTTTTTAAGGTATCAATTGGAAATTCTTTTTTGCTAAACTCAGAAAGGTCTTCAGAAGGTATAGAATAAGGCCTGTGATTATCTGAAGTTTGAATAATAGCGAAAAATGGCGATGCCTGCTGCTTTAAAATATCATTGGCTTCTAGAAATAAATGCTTATCACTAATGCCCCACACGTCAATAGCTTTTGCTTTGTAGCTTCCTTCTTCATATAGTTTAAGATCTTTTATATTATTAGTTAACAGCCCCCTGATATTTGCCCAACT
>JBPCQG010000274.1:0-2588 GCA_050998315.1 Chitinophagaceae bacterium | reverse complement strand
TCTTAATGTAAGGCTGGCACGCCTCCTTACGAAATTCAAAGCAACTTAAGTCCAAGCTGAATAGCCCTGAACCCCCACCCTGCGGCAAGCTGGCACTCGAAAATAGCAGTTTGACCCGGAAGGATGTACTGTTTCTGACACACAAAAAAAGCTGGAAGGCTTCTTCCAACTTTTACTCCTGCCTCTCGAGCAACGTAAGCATCCCACCAAGTACATCTTGTTTTTGCATTTAGCCCGTCCTTACTTTGCTAATAAAAACTTATGCAAAAAGATGACAATGTACGTGAGCAAATGTTTAGCATGATTACTTGCTGGCAGCAAAGTGGTCTTTCTCAAAAAGCTTACTGCCAGCAAAATGGTATACGCTATCATGTATTTCATTACTGGTACAAATGTTTTCGCGATAGGCAACCACCTTCAAGAGATGAAGGATTTATGCCAATCAAAATACAATCTTCGAATACCATAAATACTGCTTCTGCTCATGCCGAGTTGGTACTGCCCGATGGTAAACGTTTGTTGTTTCATCAGGGTGTCAGCAGCGATTTTCTAAAAGCACTTATCAGTTAAATTATGCTTCATCTTTCATCAGCCTGCAATTATTATTTATACAAGGCCGATACCGATATGCGTAAAGGATTTGACAGTTTAAGCGGCGTGGTATCATCGCACATGCAACTGAATGCACTAAGCGGTTCTGTATTTATTTTTTTGAACAAAAAGCACAACCAGGTGAAGTTGTTATTATGGGAAGGCGATGGCTTTGCATTGTATCATAAACGCCTGGAAGAAGGTACCTATGAATTGCCTGCAGGAGATGATAAAAATGAGAGCTTATCTATCAGCCATCAGCAATTACAACTCATCTTACAGGGCATCTCACTGAAGAGTGTGAGAAGGCGTAAACGTTATCAACATAATAGCGTAAAAGTGGATAAAAATCAACAGGCATAAAGGCATTATCTTTTTTTCTTTGACCCCTCAAATAATGCTACAAACCACTACCATACCTGTTGATTACAAAAGTTTATATCAAGCAAGTTTGCAGAAGTTGGAAGCAGCACAGTTAGAACTACAGCAGCTTAAATTGAGAATGGCTCAATTTGAAAAGATGATTTTTGGCAGCCGTCACGAACGCTTTGTTCCTGACAATGGTACAGTAGCAGAACAACTTGCATTGGCATTGCAGGCAGAAGTTATAGGTGAGCGTACGCTTACCAAAGAGGAAGTAACCATTACACGAACCAATATACAGGTAGAAAAGAAACCTCATCCGGGGCGCATGGCATTGCCTGCTGATTTGCCTCGTCAAGTAGTAACCATAGAACCTGAAGGAGACACAACCAATCTTACAAAAATAGGTGAAGAGATAACGGAACAATTAGATGTAACACCTGCTGAATTTTTTGTACGCCGCTTTGTCCGTCCTAAATATGCACTCCCCCAAGGTGAAGGAGTAATCATAGGCAAACTACCATCTCAGCCTATTGACAAATGCATGGCAGGGCCTGGCTTGCTGGCCCAGGTTATCATCGATAAATATGCAGATCATCTTCCTTTGTATCGTCAGCAACAACGCTTCAGCCGCGTTGGTATCACACTGGCTCCTTCTACGTTATGCAATTGGAAAAGCGGTGTTTGCGGCCTTATCACTCCATTGTACGATGCAATGGCTAAAGAGGTTTTGCAAACCAATTATCTGCATGTTGATGAAACTACTATTAAGGTATTGGACCAGGATAAAAAGGGTACCACTCACCGCGGATATTTTTGGGTATATCATAACAGTCATAAGAAAATAGTCATCTTCGATTATCGTAAAGGACGGGGGGCGGAAGGGCCTTCAGAAATATTAAAAGCATTCAAAGGCCATCTGCAAACCGACGGCTACGAAGTATATGTTGACTTTGGCCAACGGGAGGAAATTATTCTCTTGCATTGCATGGCGCATGCCCGAAGAAAATTTAGTGAAGCTCTGCAAAACGATAAGGTTCGTAGCCAGTACGTATTGCAGTACATGCAGCAGTTGTATGCTATAGAGGATCATGCCCGCGACAATAAACTATCCTTTGACCAAATTCATCAATTACGTCAGCAAAAGGCTGTGCCTATACTTGAGCACCTGGGTAAATGGATGAAAGAAGCTTATGTGCAGGTAACTCCCAAAAGCAGCATAGGCAAAGCCCTTGCTTATAATATTGAAAGGTGGGAAGCGTTGAGCTTGTACACAACTAACGGTATGTTGCACATTGACAACAATCCGGTAGAAAACAGTATCAGGCCAGTGGCTATAGGAAGAAAAAATTACCTCTTTGCCGGAAGCCATGAGGCAGCACAGGAAAGCGCGATGATCTACTCATTGCTGGGAACTTGTAAAATGCATAAGATCAATCCGTCGGAATGGCTTAAAGATGTCCTTACCCGATTACCGGACCACCCTATAAACCAAATCAAAGAACTTCTGCCGCATAATTGGAAGCCCCAATATTAGGGGGTTTTCACGCTATACAAGATGTACTTGGTGGAATGGATACTTTGCAACAATGTTTTCGGGCGATCTTATTGCACAGGAAACAACAGTTACAGGA
>JBPCQG010000271.1:0-10108 GCA_050998315.1 Chitinophagaceae bacterium | reverse complement strand
AGAAAACGGCAGAAGATTATTTACCATAGGCGCAATGGTAGATGGTGAATTAATTTCAGAAGCAAAGGCTTATAACAAGAAAGATGCAAGCCAGGTAGCTGCACAAATTGCTGTGGAAAAATTAGGTATCGAGCTAAAACCCATATAAGATGTACGATGTATGATGTACGATGTGATTTGAATGCTTGTGATTTTAAAAAATCAAAATCCCATTAATCCATTAATCTCATAACTCATGGTTCAGACAAATTTTGGCATAATTGGCAGTGGCAGCTGGGGTACCGCTTTAGCTAAAATACTTACAGATAATAATAATAAAATTAGCTGGTGGATACGGAGCGAAGAAACACTCAAATATTTATTAGCCCGCCATCACAATCAACAATATTTAAGCAGCGTTTTTTTTGATACAACATTACTTCATCCAACTACAAATGTATCAGAAGTAATTAAAAATTCTGATTGCATTATCATTGCCGTTCCTTCGGCATATGCTGCTGAAACCCTGGGCAATCTTGATAAACATATTTTTAATGGAAAGAAAATCGTCTCAGCTATTAAAGGCATTTTGCCCCAACAAAATTTATTGCTTAATGATTTTCTAAAGCAACAATTTAATGTTGAGCTGGAAAATTATTATACTGTATTAGGACCTTGTCATGCAGAGGAAGTAGCCTCAGAAAAATTATCGTACCTCACATTTACAGGCATTGATGAAAAAACAACATCCAGGATAGCATCGCATTTTAAAACAGATTATCTTAATACAATTGTAAACCATGATATTTATGGTGTTCAGTTTGCAGCCATCTTAAAAAACATTTATGCAGTCGGTGCCGGCATAGCCCATGGATTGGATTATGGCGATAATTTTTTGAGTGTTCTTATTGCAAATAGTGCGGATGAAATGGCTGGTTTTTTAAGGAAAGCGGGTATAAGCAATATTGACGTTGGTCATATATCAGATGAAAGAAGACCAACAACTGACAACCAGCAACCGACTACTGACAACCGGATTAATTATGCCGCTTCTGTTTACTTAGGTGACCTTTTAGTTACCTGTTATTCTCTTTACAGCCGGAATAGAACTTTTGGAAATATGATCGGTAAGGGTTACCCGGTAAAAACAGCGCAGTTGGAAATGAGTATGGTTGCTGAAGGATATAATGCCAGTAAATGCATGCATATAATTAATGTAACTATACAGGCTGAAATGCCTATTGCTGAAACGGTTTATAAAATTTTGTGGGAGAATATATCAGCATCCCAAGGATTTAAAAAAATTGAAGAAACACTTGTATGAGATTATATAATTGTACATATATGGAAGATGTATAAGTTATCCAAAGGATAAATTAACTCTACCTCCGCTAAAGCTTAAGCAATTACAATTGTATATAATCCAACCAGAAATAAAATGAAAAAAACAATCGACCACAGAAGATTATCATAAATAAATGTCCGACCCTCCCTCTCTGAAGAGAGGGAATGAGGTTGAGGCTTAAATCTTTGTTATGCTAAACAGAAGAAAATTTTTACAACTCTCTACATTAACAGCTCCTTTGCTTGCAACAAAAAATGCATTTGCATTTACGGGAAATGCTGTAACTAAACCAATTGTCATTTCCACATGGGCGCCCAATGTAAAAGCTAATGCAGAAGCCTGGAAGATTTTAGAATCTGGCGGAAGAGCGCTGGATGCAGTTGAAGCTGGTGTAAAAGTTCCTGAGGCTGATCCCAATGATAATAGTGTAGGTTATGGCGGCTTGCCGGACAGAGACGGAAAGGTTACACTTGACGCCTGCATTATGGATGAGTTTGCGAACATTGGTTCCGTTATGGCTTTGGAAAATATTATGCATCCTATATCTGTTGCAAGATTGGTGATGGAAAAAACACCGCATGTGCAATTGGCTGGCGAAGGAGCACTACAATTTGCCCTATCAATGGGCTTCAAAAAGACCAATCTTCTCACTCCCCAGAGTGAAAGTATATGGAGAGACTGGTTGAAGACATCGAAGTATGATCCAAATAAAACAACAGAAGAAATAAATAAAAGAGTTAAGAATAATGAAAAGCAGCATCCATATCCATGGCCTGTAGCAATGCTTAATCATGATACTATTGGAATGGCAGCTATAGATGCTAAAGGAAATCTTAGTGGTGCATGTACTACCAGTGGTATGGCTTTTAAAATGCATGGAAGAGTTGGCGATTCTCCAATCATCGGTGCCGGACTTTTTGTAGATAATGAAATTGGAGCTGCAACTTCAACTGGTGTTGGCGAAGAGGTAGTAAGAATGTGCGGATCACATACAGTTGTCGAATTAATGAGACAGGGATATTCTCCAGAAATGGCTTGTAGAAAAGCTGTAGAGAGGATTTTAAAACTGCGTGGTGATAAAGTAAAAGGAATACAGGTTGGATTTTTAGCGTTGAATAAGAAAGGACAATTTGGTGGATATTCTCTTGAAAAGGGATTTAATTATGCAGTGCAAACCAGCGCAGGTAGTAAAGTGTATGATGGAAAATATACCCTAAATCCCTAAAGGGACTTAAAAAAAAATTATGCAATCAGATAAGACTTCAAAACCTTTTCCTTCAAATGAAACCGGCAGGGGTAAATTAGAAGTTATTGGTTTCACAATTGAAGGTTGCATAGCTGCCCAAAACGCAGGAGCACATAGAATTGAACTGTGCGATAGTCCGGCAGACGGCGGTACTACAGTTTCTTGCGGGTTTATAAAAGCGGTAAGAGAAAAATTACAAATAGAATTGTTTCCCATCATCCGCACAAGAGGCGGAGATTTTTTTTATACTGATGATGAGTTCGAAATAATGAAAATTGATGTGAAGATTTGTAAAGATTTGGGTTGTGATGGTGTAGTGATCGGCATGCTGACCAAAAATGGTAGAGTAGATAAGCCAGGATGCGGTTTATTAGTTGAATATGCTTATCCATTAGGTGTAACATTTCATCGTGCTTTTGATAGAACTGTTGATCCGTTTGAAGCATTGGAAGATATTATTGAAATTGGCTGCGAAAGAATTTTAACCTCAGGGCAAAAACAAAATGCATTGGATGGAGCAGGATTAATAAAACAATTAATTGAAAAAGCGGAAGATAGGATAATTATAATGCCGGGCTCTGGTGTTAGAAGTGATAACATTTTTCAAATAGCAGAAATCACCGGGGCCGTTGAATTTCATTCCTCGGCAAGAACTTCAGTAAAAAGTAAAATGGAATATTTTAATTCTTCATTGGAAGAAAAATTAGAATCGGTTGGTGTAGATGATGAGGAAATACAAAAGATGCTTGCTTCATTAAGATATTTAAAGGATGAATGACAACAAGAACGCTTTTAAATACTTTATCAGCTTATCGAATAAATGGGGTTGAAACTAAGGTTGAACCTTTTGGAAATGGTCTTATCAATTATTTCCGAAAAAATACTTACAAAAGTTTCCCATAAACTTTCGTTTCTTCAAAAAAGAGATCTGCAGCAATTCCATCTGCAAATAATTTCCCCTCTTTTGTGAGAATAATTTTATCATTTTCATTTTTGATTTTACTATTTAATCCCCACTTGCCGCTTGCTATTAGCAACTTTTGTTTTTTTCCCTCTCCAAATTTTTCTTTCACAAGGTCAAGATCAATTCCTTCAACAGTTCGCAGCGAAGTCATAATATATTCATTCAGCTTTTGCACTTCAGAAAGTATTTCTTCCTCAAAAGGTATAATGTTTTTTTGCATCGATTGAATATAGAGCGCATTATTACTAACGTTCCATCGCCTGGAATTTCCGTTAAAAGAATGTGCCGATGGACCAATGCCAATGTAAGGTTTACCTTGCCAGTAACTACTGTTATGTTTGCTTCTAAAACCAGGTTTTGCAAAATTTGAAATCTCATAATGTTCATATCCCGCCACTTCCAGCCAATTGATTAGCAATAAAAATTGAAAAGCTTGTTTTTCTGATTCAATATCAGTTTTCTTTTTTAATCTGATCATTTTTTGCAAAGCAGTATTAGCTTCAACTGTTAAAGCATAACAGGATACGTGAGGCACCTCAAGATCAACAATAGTTTGAACATTTTTTTCCCAATCATCATGAGATAAAGTTGGAGTGCCATAAATAAGATCAACAGAAATATTTTGAAAGCCGGCATCTTTAATTAAGTAGATACTATGCAAAGCCTGTACTGCATTATGTGCCCTGTTCATCCATTCAAGATCTTCATTTTTAAAAGATTGAACACCGATACTCAAACGGTTTATTCCAGCGAGCTTCCATTCTGATAATTTTATTTCATTTATATCATCCGGATTTACCTCTAAAGTAATTTCGGGCTTTCCATTAACCTCAAATTTTTGATAAACAGCAGCCAATAATTTTTTTATTTCTCCGGCGCTCAATAATGATGGAGTTCCGCCTCCAAAATAAATGGTGTCAACCTCCTCTAAATATTCTATGTAATGAGAGACTTTTGCTAGCATTATTTCGTTAATCATTGCACTAATCATTTCATCTTTCAAATCTAATGTAGTAGAAAAATGAAAATTGCAATAATGACATGCCTGTTTGCAAAAAGGTATATGAAAATAAATGCCTGCCAAGATTTAGATTTAACTCCCGATAGCTTCGGAACGATAAGCTATCGGTATTATAATTTAGATTTGAAGATTAATGAAATTCCCACAAAGAAAATATTATTGGTGTGTTTACCTTTTACTAATTTCATCAGGTTGGTTAATTAATAGTAATGTTTTTTCACAAAGTAATCACTACCTGCTAATACATTTAACTGATAAAGATACTTCCTTATCACAAAGGAGTAAGCTAAAAACATTACAGTCGCTTTCTTTGCAAACTTCTTTTACTGATCAACTTGCATGTACAGATTATATTTTTAAACTACCTAAAATACTTACCCTTAAAGGTTATCCGGCTGTTTCAATTGATTCTGTTTTTTCTGATTCCACATCAACACACATAAAGTTATATTTGGGGGAACAGTATAAATGGATAGAAATAAACACTGACAGTATTGATAAAAAATTGCTGAATGAAACCGGCTGGAATACTAAGTTATATCACAATAATAAAATAGATTTTTCACAGCTACAGACACAGCAACAAAAAATTCTGAATTATTACGAAACAAATGGCTATCCCTTTGCTGCAATACAACTGGACAGTATTAAAATTGAAGAAGATAATATAAAAGCGCTGCTGAAAATAAATAAAGGCCCTTTGTATCATATTGACAGTATTCGTGTTAATGGCAAAGTGAAAATTAAAAATCTTTTTCTGCAGCGATATCTTGGTATTGTAAAAGGAAGCCTTTATGATAAAAATAAATTACAAAGTATCAGTAAAAGGCTTTTGGAACTTCCCTACCTCCGGGAACAGCAACATTGGGATTTAAATATGCTCGGCTCCGGCTCTGTTTTAAATTTATACCTGCAGCAAAAACGCAGCAGCCAGGTAAATTTTTTGGTAGGATTTTTACCGGCTAATGTCCAAACCGGAAAACTGCAGGTTACTGCTGATGTAAAGCTGGATCTGAAGAATGCTTTGGGCTCCGGCGAAGGTATTTTATTCAATTGGCAACAACTGCAAAAACAATCGCCAAGATTAAATCTTGGATATCAGCACCCATACATTTTTAATTCGCCATTTGGAATTGATCTTACTTTTGATCTGCTTAAAAGAGATTCATCCTACTTACAAATAAATGCTCAGGTTGGTTTGCTGTATATTTTATCAGCTAATCAATCAGGAAAAATATTTTTACAAAATCAAAGAACATATTTACTCTCAGGAGGATTTGATACTAATCAAATTAAAATAACAAAAAGACTTCCTTCAAATATCGATGTTAATGCAAACAGCGTTGGGTTAAATTATGAATGGATAAATACAAACTACTTATACAACCCAAGAAAAGGAAATGAATTAAGGGTTATAACCGCAGTAGGCTTAAAAAAGATTTCAAAAAACAATGAAATAGCAAACATAAAAGATCCGTCTGATCCTGTTTTCCAATTCAGTTCCTTATATGACTCTTTTAAATTAAACACCTACCAATTCCGGATAAAATTAAATGCAGCACATTATTTTCCTGTAGCTAAAAAAAGCACTTTAAAAGCAGAGATCAATGCCGGTATATTTCAAAGCCATGATATTTTCAGAAATGAATTATTTCAAATTGGGGGTAATAAATTATTAAGAGGTTTTGATGAGGAAAGTATTTATGCATCACAATATGCAATATTTACATCTGAATACAGATATCTTACAGGGCTTAATTCTTACCTGTTTGGGTTTGCTGATATAGGTATTACAAAAACGAATTTTCAAACAACTGATTTTACCAACAATTATATTTCCGCCGGACTGGGACTAAGTTTTGAAGTTAAATTTGGAATATTAAATGTGAGCTATGCAGTTGGAAAACGAAATGATGTAAAGTTTGATCTGCAGGCATCTTCCAAAATACATTTTGGCTATATAAATTATTTTTGATTGAATGAAAGCACGCAGGATACAAACATTTTTCACCATTCTTTTGTTTATATCTTTTGTCACAGACTGTGCAGCGCAGTTGAAAAATGACAGCGCAATAATAAAACCGGATTCTTTACAATCATCTGATTCAACCAATCCCGATATCCTTCCGGATAAAACTTACATAATTACTTTAGATTCTTTCTTAAAAAAAAATAAATATATTAATACTACTACAACACCCGTTTCGTTAGCAGCAAAACAAAAAACAAAAAACGGGAAAGAGTTTTTATTTTATCTTTTAGCGATAGTCATTTTATTGCTTGCGCTTTTTAAAGCTTTTTACACTAAATATTTCAACAATATTTTTAGGGTCTTCTTCAATAGTTCATTACGGCAGAATCAGCTATCAGATCTTTTATTGCAAGCTAAACTGCCATCATTAATATTCAATATTTTTTTTGCTATCAGTGCAGGGTTATATATATGGCTTTTGTTAGATCATTATGATTTACTTAAACAAAGCAATAATTATATTTTTATAGCATTCTCAATTTTGTTTGTGGGAATAATATATTTGGGAAAATTCCTGTTACTAAAACTCGTAGGATGGATTTCCGGCATGGGCGCTGCGACTGATCAATACATCTTTGTAATTTTTTTGATTAACAAAATAACCGGCATTCTTCTTATTCCCTTTATTGTATTATTAGCTTTTGCGTCTGATAATTGGCTAACGGTTATAATTATTGCATCGCTTTGTTTTATCGGTATACTTTTTTTACTGCGATATTTACGATCGTATGGATTATTACAAAATCAGCTAAAAATTAATCCCTTCCATTTTTTACTTTATATTATTGGCATGGAGGTTTTACCAATTTTAATAATTTATAAATTGGTGCTTGGGGTAATATTATAACATCATATTCATATATATTAATTTTTTTTGAAAGACTAATTTAGATTGGTTATCAACAAAAGATTCGTACATTTGCAAACCCGTATGAATTATACAAATGGTTAAAAACGCTGCTATACAGGAAATTAAGCCTGTAAAACAAATACAAAATATACTTATTACTCAGGCCAGACCAGAAAATGAAAAGTCTCCTTATTTTGAGATGGCCAGGAAGTATAAAGTAACTCTTGAGTTTCAGCCATTCATTAGAGTTGAAGGCATACCTTCAAAAGAATTTCGTAAACAAAAAATTGAGATCCCGGGTTATTCCGCTGTAATATTTACAAGCCGTAATGCTATTGATCATTTTTTTAGAACCTGCGAAGAAATGAAGATCACAGTTTCGCAGCACACAAAATATTTTTGTATAACGGAAGCGGTTGCTTTATATCTGCAAAAATTTATTTTATATAGAAAACGTAAGGTTTTTTATGGCGCTGACGGTACCAATAAAAGTTTGTTTGATGTTATCAATAAGCATAAAGAACAGGAAAGCTTTTTATACCCTTGTTCCGAATCTTTTGATAGTGAAATAACCAATTGGCTTAAGGCTAATGATTGCGAATATGCTACTCCCGTTTTGTACAGAATTATCAGCAACGATGTAAAAGAGATTTTTGCAAAAAATAATTACGACATCATTTGTTTTTTTACCCCGGGAGGAATAAAAAGCTTTATCGAAAATTTCCCAAAATTTAAGCAGAACGGAACAAGGATTGGCGCCTTTGGAGATAATACTTTTAAGGCAGCCTCTGCAGCCGGACTTACACTTGATATAAAAGCGCCTCAACCAAAAATGCCAAGCATGGTATCCGCCCTGGAAAATTTTCTCGCCTCGGTTAAAAAAAAATAAATAAATAAGTCCTATTGCAAAGCAGCTTTTTTAGCTGCTTTTTTTATTTATAAAAACTATTCGTTTTACTACAAGCCATACTCAGGCTATTAAATAAATAAAAATTGTATATTTATTTTACGGTATTAAATAACGATAGTAATTATAGTAACTATGCCGATTAAACAAATAGATCACGGATCTAATGAATACCAGCAAATGGTTGCCCTTAGAAATGAAATTCTACGCAAACCATTAGGACTTGTTTTTGATCCAAAAGAATTATCAAGGGAAACAGAAGATATACTAATTGCTACATTTGAAGAAGATAAAATGCTTGGCTGTTGCCTGCTTACAAAAGTTGATAACAAATGTATGCGGCTAAGACAAATGGCTGTGCAAAATAATTTACAGGGTAAAGGAATTGGAGCTGCTATGATGAATTACGCAGAGAATGTAGCAAGAGATGCTGGTTACCATAAAATAATAATGCATGCCCGAAAAACGACTGCAGGTTTTTATGAAAAACTTGGTTATAAAGTTACAGGCAAGGAGTTTCAAGAAATAACCATTCCTCACCTGGTTATGGAAAAAAAACTGCGTTAGAAAACATTAATCTTTTTCGAGATTTTATTTGCCAGAAATTTTCTTGCTTCATGTACTTCATCACTTTCAAATGATTCTTTGGGAATAAGAAAAAAAGATCTGCTATCAAAATATAAATGGAAAAAATGCGGACTTTCAATGAAACTGCTAAAAGCCGTCCACGGCCAGCTTTTACTGCCTCTGTCATTTTCTAAAAACAAATGCTGTTCTTCAAAGGTCACCTTAAAGCCATCTTTAAAAGTGGCTGCTTTTTTATAAATAGAATAAGGAAGTATAAACCAAAAAGCTATCATTAAAGTAAACCATAGAACTGAGCTTACTAAAAATGCTAACGGTGATATTTTTTTATAAAAAAAAAGACCTGCAGATAAGATGGCAAAAACATTTACCAATATTATCATAGTTTTTATTTCGCGCCGTGTTATAAAATGATAACGTAAGGCCTGAATAACTTTTTGTTTATTATAAGTAAAAAAAGATGAAGTCATAGTAACAAAGATAAAGATGGCATTACATTTATTTCTTAACTCAAAAAGATAAGATAAACTATCTTAACTATATGCTGTTATAAAATAAAATACAACATAATACAACTTCAGTTAATTATACTTTCTGTTGTATAATATGCTGCACTCAATCATCATCAAGAAAAGAAAGATTGGTGATAAAACGATCACCATGAAGTGGCCGAAAAGAATATTGTCCTAAATTCAAAAACAATAAATATTTTCCTGAACTGACAAAAGAGTACAAGGCCCACGCCTTTATAAGCAGGCATTTAGGACCTGTAGTTATTTAAAAGACTTTATTAAAAAGAAATAATGTAACCAGGATTTTACTTTTTTATCTCTTCCTTACTAAGTTTAGGACGTAATTCTTTTTTTAACGCGGCAGTTTTATTCATAGTTGCTTTAGCTTTTTCAAAATAAGTTTTGGTTAATGCATCATTTGTTTGCTGCGCTTTATCAACCTCCTGCTGCAATCCATTTACTCTTTGGATTTGCAAATTAGACGGAGCCGCTTCCTGCATAGTAACTGCGAAATAAACTTCGCTTATTCGCTCACGCAACCGTTCTTCATCTGCAAAAATTGATTTTTGTTTTGTTCCCAGTAACTCGCCCCGTAAATTTTCCAGCTTGTCATTATATTCCGTTAACAATGTTTTTACTTTTTTATCATTTGTACTGTCTATACCTT